>JBPCPG010000070.1:0-13176 GCA_050999445.1 Nakamurella sp.
GTGCAGATACGACCAGACCGGGTCAGGAATCCGCCTCGATGAGGTGAGCCACCTGTGCTGGCCCAATTTCCGGCCATCGGCGGAGGCGAGCAACGGAGGTGGGCAACACCATGGCCGATACCAGGCGCCTTCCCGGGCCCAATGCCGATGAATGGGACTGGCAACTCCACGCCGCGTGCCGGGGAATGGCCAGTTCGTACTTCTTCCATCCCGAGGGGGAACGGGGGCCGGCGCGCCTTCGGCGTGAGTCCACCGCGAAGGCCGTCTGCCTGGATTGCCCGGCGATGATGGCCTGCCGAACTCACGCCTTGCAGGTGCACGAGCCGTACGGGATCTGGGGTGGTCTGACCGAAGGCGAGCGTCATGGCTTGCTCGCGACCGCGGTGCAGGCCGGCTGACCGGACCCGGAAGAGCCGACCGGGAGCAGCTGGGCGACAAGATGGAGCTCCGGTCGGCGCCGACGGACTGGCATGAGTAAAGGCTAGACGCTCGTCGGGCACCTGTCACCCCTTTGCGCGTCAATTCGTCACCCGAACAGTGAGCGGTGATCACTCCGGAGTGGGCCGGCCACGTCGCGGTGCACGACCGCACGCACGGTGCCGGGTCAGCCCGCCCCAAACGGGTGATCGAGACAGCACTGGCGGTGATCGGGCGGCACCACGCGGCGTCAGGCGGCACCCCGCCGCGGAACGACGAAGCGGGCACCATCGGGAATCCGATGCTGCCCGCTCGCCATGCGTTCCCTGGCCGGACCAACCCTGGTCAACCCACCCCGAGTCGCCCGAACTCAGTGCTGGTGTCCGTGCCCGCCGTGTCCTCCTGGGGCTGCAGGCACATTCTCCGGGATGTCGGTGACGGTGCTCGCGGTGGTGAGGACCATGCCGGCGATCGAGGCCGCGTTGGCCAACGCAGACTTGGTCACCTTCACCGGGTCGATGATGCCCGCCGCGATCAGATCGGTGAACCGGTCGTCCGCTGCGTCGTAGCCCTGGCCGACCGGAAGTTCGGCGACGGCGTTCACCACCACCGAGCCATCCTTGCCGGCGTTGGCCGCGATCCAGTAGGCGGGAGCGCGCAGGGCTCGGCGGACGATGGCGACGCCGGTGCCCTGGTCACCGCCGAGTGCGGCCTCCAGATCTTCCAGTTCGAGCGAGGCGTGCACCAGCGCGGACCCGCCACCGGGGATGATTCCTTCGGCCACAGCTGCCTTCGTGGCTGCCACAGCGTCCTCGATGCGGTGCTTGCGCTCCTTGGCCTCGGTCTCGGTGGCGGCTCCGACCTTGATCACCGCGACGCCACCGGCCAACTTGGCCAGCCGCTCCTGCAGCTTCTCGCGATCCCAGTCCGAGTCGGTGTTCTCGATCTCGGCCTTGATCTGGGCGGTCCGCTCTGCGATGGCATCGGCCGAACCACCACCATCGACGATGGTCGTGGCGTCCTTGGTGACCGTGACCCGGCGAACAGATCCGAGCACCTCCAGACCGGCGTCCTTCAGCTTGAGGCCTACCTCCGGAGAAACGACCTCTGCGCCGGTCACGATCGCGAGGTCCTGCATGAACGACTTGCGTCGGTCACCGAAGTACGGCGACTTCACCGCGACGACCTTGAAGGTCTTGCGAATCGCGTTCACCACCAGGGTCGACAGAGCCTCGCCCTCGACGTCCTCGGCGATGATCAACAGCGGCTTGGACTCGGCCAGGACCTTCTCCAGCAGCGGCAGCAGATCGGCGAGCGAGGAGATCTTGTCACGCACCAGTAGAACGCCGGCGTTCTCCAGAACTGACTCCGCCGCCTCCGCATCGGTGATGAAATGCGGTGAGATGTAACCCTTGTCGAACTGCACACCGTCGGTGTACTCCAGCTCGATGCCCTGTCCGCCGTGTTCCTCGACGGTGACGACGCCATCCGCGCCGACCTTGTCGATCGCCTCGCCGAGCAGGTCGCCGATGTGGCTGTCGCGCGACGCGATGGTGCCGACCTGGGCGATCGCGGCGCGATCGCCGGCGACCGGGGTCGCCCTCGACTCCAGGATCGAGATCACCTTGTCCGCGGCTTTGGAGATGCCGGAGCGCAGGGCAAGCGGATCGACGCCGGCGGCCACGTTGCGCAGGCCCTCGGTGACCAGCGACTGGGCCAGCACGGTGGCGGTGGTGGTGCCGTCTCCGGCCACATCGTTGGTCTTCGTTGCCGCGGTCTTGGCCAACTGGGCGCCGAGGTTCTCACCGGCATCGTCGAGTTCGATCTCACGGGCGATGGTCACGCCATCGTTGGTGACCGTCGGGCCACCGAACTTCTTGTCCAACACCACATACCGACCACGCGGGCCGAGGGTGATCTTGACCGCGTCGGCCAGCTTGTCGACGCCGCGTTGCAGCGCCGACCGGGCCTGCGAGTCGAAGCTGATCTGCTTCGCCATGGTTATGCCAGTCCTTCGTGAAAGGGATGCGAATTGAGGTCGAACGCCCGCGCCCCGACCCCGCGAAAGAAGCGGAATCGGGGCGCCGGCTCACATTCGAACTGGCAGCGACGTCCCGGAAGGAGCGGCGCTGCCACGTGTCACTTGGTGACCTTGGCCAGCACGTCGCGGGCCGAAAGGATCAGGTATTCCTGGCCCGAGTACTTGACCTCGGTGCCGCCGTACTTCGAGTAGATGACTACATCGCCTTCGGCAACGTCAACCGGTACGCGGTTGCCGTTGTCGTCGACGCGGCCGGGTCCGACAGCAAGGACGGTGCCCTCCTGGGGCTTCTCCTTGGCAGTGTCAGGGATGACGATTCCCGACGCAGTAGTCGTCTCGGCCTCGTTGGCCTGGACGAGGATCTTGTCCTCGAGCGGCTGGATCTTCACGCTCGCCACGGTGTGATCTCCCCCTTCTGGGGTTGGATAGTTGCGGGATAACGGCAGATGACCGCCGCAGTGCGGGCCCGTCGTCGCGGGAGCCGGACCGTCGCTGCGCCGTTCAACTAGCACTCTAACCCCGAGAGTGCCAGGTCTCAACCCCGACCCCCCGTGCGCTCGGCAACTGCCTCGAAGCAGGTGAAGATGCGGATTCAGCGGATCGAGGCGGTCTGTTCGGCAGCGGCAACAGCCCGAACCGAACCGCAACATCGCCCCCGCGACTCGCAAGCCCTCAGTCCTGGCCGGTGGAATCGGCCAATTCCTCCTGCAACCGAAGGACCGCCCCAATCGCCTGCTTCCCGCCCTCGACCGAGTTGCAGCGCTCGTACCACGCGTTGTCTGCGGGCAGCAGAATGCGGGTGATCGCAGCTCCGGCGATCTGCCGTCGAGCCGGATTGAGCTCGACCTCCAGATCGACGAACCAGGCCTTGACGGCCTCGGCATCCGGCGCATCGGCGAGTACAGCGTCGTCGTACTCGCCGAGCAGCAGAGCCACCGCGACCAGCGCCTCCTGCACATCGTCGACTTCCAGCGGGCGTTCGGCCTGGGCAACCCCGCGCAACGCTCCGGAAATCAGGTCCCCGACGGCCGTCGGCGCTGCTCCTCGGAGTTTCTCGAGGAACTCGTGAGCGGCATCGTTGTCGAAGATTCCGGAACCCTGGGTATCCATCGCGCGTTCCTTTCCTGCGTTTTGTCGTTTCCTGCTGACGAGCTCCGCTGTCGGCGCCCGGGTGGTCCGTTGTTCAACTCCGATCAATCCGGCGGCACGAATCAGTCGACCACCACGAATCAGTCGGCCAACACGGTGGAGACCGACATGGCCGGATTCCCGCTGAGCAACGGACCGGACGGTCGGGCACCCGCCGCTGCCACGTGCGCACCGACTGCCGCGATCATGGCACCGTTGTCCGTACACAGACCCGGCCGGGGGATCCGCACCGTGATTCCGGCCGCCTCGCAGCGCTCGCGGGCAAGCGACCGGAGCCGACCGTTGGCCGCTACACCACCGGCGATGACGACCGTTCCGATGTCGAGGTCTCTGGCAGCTCGAACAGTTTTCGCGGTCAATACGTCAGCGACGGCCTCCTGGAAGGACGCGCACACATCTTCGACCGGCACCACCCCGCCGTCTCGCTCGGTATTTTCGACGAACCGGGCGACCGACGTCTTCAAGCCGGAGAACGAGAAGTCGTACCGGGAATCATGCGGCCCGGTCAACCCACGTGGAAAGCGAATGGCCGTCGGATTGCCGGTGGCTGCGAGTTGATCGATCACCGGACCACCCGGGTAGCCGAGTCCGAGCAGACGCGCCACCTTGTCGTACGCCTCGCCGGCCGCGTCGTCCACGGTGGAACCGATCTCGGAAATACCTCCGGCGAGGTCGTCGATGCGGAGCAACAGGGTGTGGCCACCCGACACCAGCAGCGCCAGGGCAGGTTTGGGCAGCGGTCCGTGCTCGAGGGTGTCCGCTGCGACGTGACCGGCCAGGTGATTGACACCGAACAAGGGCACCCCCCAGGCGGCCGCGTAGGCCTTGGCCGCTGCTACCCCGACCAGCAACGCGCCGGCCAGTCCTGGACCGCAGGTGACCGCGATGGCATCCACAGCGCCCGGCCGGACGCCGGCCTTGCGAAATGCCGTCCGAACAGTTGCGGTCATCGCTTCCAGATGCGCCCGCGACGCGATCTCCGGTACCACCCCGCCGAACCGCGCGTGTTGGTCGGAGCTGGAGGCCAGTTCGTGTCCCAACAACACCGGGCCAGCATCGGTCAGCCTCACCAGGCCGGCCCCGGTCTCATCACAGGAGGATTCGATTCCCAGGATCACCGCGCCCGCGCCCAGGCGCACCGATCCCGCTGCACTGCTTGTCATGTCATCTCTTCCATCGCGTGGGCTGGTCCTGCTCGCTCGTCCGCCGCGCGGACCATCGTGAATGCATCGGCGCCGCTGGGCTGGTAATAGTGCCGGCGGAGTCCGATCGTGGTGAACCGCTCCGAGCTGTAGAGCGCCATCGCAGCGGCATTGTCAGTACGGACGTCGAGGAAGATCGCACGGTCGCCGGCGGCGGCGATCAGATTCCTCAACAATGCCCGGCCGACGCCGTTCCCCTGCGCGTTCGGACGCACTCCGATCGTTTGTACCTCAGCCTGTTCGTCGTTGCCACCGGAGAGCCCCGCGTAGCCGACGACGTTTCCCTCAACGCCGCGGGTGACGACGTAATGATTTCCGGCGGCCAGCTCTGCCCAGAACATTGCCGCACTCCAGGGCGAGTCGGTGGGAAACAACACCAGCTCCAGCTCTGTCAGCTGTTCGATGTCCCACCACTGGAGGGGCTCCGGTGGGCCAGCGCGCCCCCGAGCGCTCACGAGCCCAGAACGGACTTGCGCACTCCGGGCTCCGCGGCGTCAGGACGTCGCAGATAGAGCGGAACGAGTGGTCCAGGGATCACCCCGGTCAGCAGAGCCCTGGCTGCGGCCGACACCAGGCCGACCGACAGGGCCCCGGCGCCGGGGGTCGCCACCACCGCTTCCAGGCCCGGCTGTCCGGCCAGCAACGCCGCGCCTGCGCCGATCATCCGCTCGGGAACGATGTGGTGATCGGCCAACAGGGCCGGTACTGCGGCCGGCGCCACCGGAAGCGGCCCCAGCAGCCGGAGTCCGTCGCCCGCGTAGGCCGACAGATACACCTCACGCCGGCGGGCGTCGGTGACGACCAGAAAAGCCGACGGCGGCTGTCCACGCTCGGCCAGCTCTGCTCGCGCAGCGGCGTCGTGCGAGCCGACACCATGGACGGGGACATCCAGCGCGTCGCCCAGCGCCTGGGCCGTCGCGATCCCGACCCGGAGCCCGGTGAAAGGGCCGGGACCGAGTCCGACGACGATTGCGTCGAGCTCGGGCAGCCGGAGTCCACAGCACACCAGAGCGGCATCGATCAAGGGCATCAGCTTCTCGGCATGGGCGAACGGGTCGGTGACAGTGCGCTCGGCCCGAAGTTCGACCGGCTCCGGCGCCGGTGCTGCCGCCGCCGCGATCAGCTGGTGGGGACGAAGCAAAGACACCACTCCCGCGGTCACGGTGGGTGTAGAGGTGTCGATCGCGAGCAGCTGCACAGCAGAAATTCTATGGGAGTCCGGCTGCGCCGATCGCAGCGCGGTTCGCAGCGGATCCGACCTTCCCGGAGCGCTTAGGGTTTTGTTGAGCTGCCGAGGCGTCGCTCGGGCCTGGCGCCCTGACTGTGCCTGACTGTGCCTGCGCGGGAGAAAGGAACCTGATCCGTGGCCGAACTCGTGACGCTCGCCGACGTGGCGCGGGCTGCCGGCGTATCGCTGGCCACCGCATCCAGGTCGCTCAGCGGCGCTGCGGGCCGCACCGTTCGCGCCGAGCTCAAGGCAAGGGTGATGCAGGCCGCTGCCGATCTCGAGTACTCACCCAACGCCAACGCCCAGGCCATGGTCCGCGGAACCACCACCACCGTCGGGCTGGTCGTGCACGACATCGCCGATCCGTTCGCCGCCGCTGTCGCCTCGGGCGTGATGGCCGCAGCAGCAGAACGCGACCTCATCGTCACCATCGCCTCCACCATGTGGGATCCGGAGACCGAGATCCGTCACGTGGAGGCGCTACGCCGGCAACGGGCTCGAGCGGTGATCCTGGCCGGGTCCCGGTTCGCGGACGAGGACGTCGCCGCTCGGTTGGCCGCCCAGGTCGCCGGCATCACCGCGGCCGGCGGCCAGGTGTCGGCCATCGGCCAGCGGGCACTGCCGGTCGACACGCTGGTGATGGAGAACGCCGACGGCGCGCGGCGACTGGCCCGGGTGCTGTGGGACCTCGGATACCGCTCCTTCGCCATTCTGGCCGGGCCCGAGTCCGTCCTGACCAGCGAGGAGCGCCTGACCGGCTTCCGGAACGGCCTTCGGGACCGCGGGCATGAACTGGCCAACGAGAACATGATCGGCACCCAACTCACCCGCGATGGCGGCTACGTCGCGATGACGGAACTTCTGGACCGCGACATCGAGGTACAGGCCGTCTTCGCGGTCAACGACGTGATGGCGGTCGGCGCCATGGCGGCGCTGCGCGAGCAGGGCCATCGGGTTCCCGGCGACATGGCGCTCGCCGGTTTCGACGACATCGCCACTCTCCGCGACGTACGGCCGTCGCTGACCACAGTCCGACTCCCGCTGGTGCAGATGGGCAGGCGAGCGCTGGAACTGGCGCTGAACCAGCAGCCCGGAGCGGAACCGTTGGCGTTGCCGGTGCGCGGAGAGGTGGTGGTCCGCGCCAGCACACCCGCGCGGACGTGACCTTGCGGTCCGGCAAGATGCCTAACTGCCGGAAAGTGTGGACGCCCGGGCGACCCAGTCGTCGCCGACTGCCGTCATTGTCGCGACCCTGCGGTCATCCGGCAGTCGATGCAGAGAAATCTCCAACCGAGCCGCAGAGAGTTGCTCCGCCAGGCCCTCCCCCCACTCGACCACCACTGCGCAGGCAGTCAGATCGGTGTCGAGGTCGAGGTCATCGAGCTCCGGGCTTCCGGAGAGTCGATAGGCGTCCACATGCACCAGCCCGACCTGGCCGGTGCCTGCCGGGTGCACCCTGGCCACGACGAACGTCGGCGAGGTGATCCTGCCCACCACACCCATGCCGGCAGCGATGCCTTTGGTCAGCGCCGTCTTGCCGGCACCGAGAGATCCTGAGAGCAGTACCAGATCTCCGGCCCGGAGTCGTTCGCCCAGCATCGCGCCGAAGCGCAAGGTGGAATCCAGCGTCGGTAGATCCAGAGTGCGGACGGTAACGGCGGACACCTTGATCATCCTGACTTCCGGGGCGTCGAACGAGCGAATTGGGCCGCCCGAACGAACAGTCTGCGCAGGGCCTCGTTGACCACGTCGGGCCGCTCCAGGATCGCCATGTGACCGGCCTTTTCGATGACCACCATTTCTGCATTCGGCAGCGCCCGGGCGATCGCCAGCGACCGTACCAACGGAGTCTGCCGATCTGCGTCGCCACAGATGATCACCACCGGAATCCGGTCCAACGCGGGCAACGCGGTTGACCGGTCCAGCGTCAGCAACGCCGGCATGAAGTCCACGATCACGTCGACCGGCGTGGCCGAAATCATCTCGTCGAGATAGTCGACCAACTCCCCCGACACATTTTTCTGGGCGAAGCCAAGGGTTCTGGTGAGCAGCCAGACCGCGTCGCGGGTGCCGGCCCGGCCTCGCTCGATCAGACCGGGATATCGGGCCGCCGCCACCCCCGCCAAGCGCAGGACCAACCTGCTCGAAGACAGCACTCCGGCCGCGATCGGCTCACCTGCCGACGCCCTGGCGGCCGTCGACACCAGCCCCACCCCGACGATGCGTTCGGCGAACAGGTCAGGTCGCAGGCCCGCGAGCGTGATCAGCGCCATGCCGCCCATCGAATGGCCGACCAGCACCACGGACCCGTGCGGTGCGGCCGTCGCCAGCACCGCGGCCAGATCGGCGGCCAGGTCCTCCATCGACACGTTGGCCGTTCCGGCCCGGGTGGACTTGCCGTGCGACCGTTGGTCGAAGAACACCAGGCGCGCCGCCTGCCCGTCCCCACCCGCACCGAAGCCTTTGCCCGCCAGACCGGTTCGCTGAAAATGCCATGCGCCCGACCGCAGCGTCCAACCGTGACCGAAGATCACGGTCAGCTCGGCGTCGTGCGGGCCGATCTCCTCGACATGCAGCACGACACCGTCGTCGGCCACCACTGAATACGTTCGGTCTGCGATCAGGGCGTCGTACCCGGGTGAATCGCCGGCTGCGGGACCGCGGAGTCTGCGCACCGCGCGCCGCTGCGCGGTCACCCCGCCCAGCGCGGCGGCCCCCACCAACCCCGTGGTGATGGATGCAGCACCGACGAACTTCCCCCAGGTACTCATCGAGATCCTTCGTGGTCCGGTCCGGCGGCTGAGCTCCCAACATACCGACGGGGCACCCGCGGACCGATCCTGGTGACAATTTCGTAGCCGATCGTCGAGCACTGCGCGGCCCAGTCCACTGCCGTCGGTTCACCAGAGTCTCCCGGGCCGAAGACCAGCACCTCATCGCCGACCAGCACCTCGTCGTCGCCGCAGTCCACCACGAACTGATCCATCGCGATCCGGCCGGCGATCGTTCGCCGTTTGCCTCGCAGCCAGACCTGGGCACCGATACCCGCCGCGCGCGGAATGCCGTCGGCGTAACCGATCGGCACCAGCGCCAGCGTCGCCGGACCTTCGGTGCGATAGGTCAGGCCGTACGACACTCCCGAGCCCGCAACCACCCTCTTCGTCAGGGCAACCCGCGCCCGCAGCGTCATCGCCGGCCGCAGTTCGGCTGCCACCGAGTGTGGCTGGTCGAAGGGGGTGACGCCGTACAGCCCGATTCCGCATCGCACCAGATCGAAGACGGCTGCCGGCCATTCCAAGGTGCCAGGTGTATTGGCCAGATGACGCCATCGGACCGGAACGCAGACGCGCTGCAGGTGCGCACAGGCAGCCTGGAATGCGGCGATCTGCTGCGGCACCGACTTGTCCCCTGGCTCGTCGGCGCAGGCAAGGTGACTCATCACACCGACCACCTGGACCTGGCTGTCGGCATCGATCGCGGCCCCGACCAGATGGTCGAACTCGGCGGCCGTCGCACCGCCTCGGCCCAGCCCCGTGTCGATCTTCAGGTGGATGTCCGCCCGGCCGCCGGGAGCCAGGAAAGCGACTGCCCGCACTGCTGCCAGTTGTGCTTCCGAGGACACCACGAGCTGAACGCCCCCGGCGACCGCGGGACGAATGTCCTCATCCGGCACCCAGAGCCAGGCGACGACGGGTCGATCCGCGGTCGCCTCCAGCCCCGCGGCGACCAGGTGCACCGCCTCCTGCGGCGTGGCCAGTCCCAGCGCGACCGCCCCGGCCTGCCGCGCCACCCGGGCGATCGGCACGGCGCCGTGCCCGTACCCGTCGGCCTTGACCACAGCCATCAGGGCAGCGTTGGCATTACTCCGCCGAGCGGCCTGCAGCAGTACCGCCACGTTGGAGCGGACTGCGTCGAGGTCGATCACCGCCTCAGTGCGGATCGACCGGCCGTCGGACCCGGCCGGGCCGGTCACAGCCCTGGCACGCGGATGCGGTCCCACAGGTTCTGGGCTCCGGCCGCTCGATCGGCGGCGGCCCGCTCACCGGCTCGGCCGTGCAGATGCGCACCGACCGCGGCCGCCTCCCAGGCCGAGAGCCCGGTCGCCAGCAGGGATCCCACGATGCCGGACAGCACATCCCCGGAGCCCGCGGTGGCCAGCCAGGACGAACCGGTGGTGTTGACGGCAACTCGGCCGGCGGGGTCGGCGATCAGTGTCCGGTGTCCTTTGAGCAGGATGGTCGCGCCGCAGCGCTTCGCCGCGGCGCGCACCGAGGCCAGCCGGTCGGCCGGATCAAGGTCGGGGAAGAGCCTGGCGAACTCCCGACCGTGCGGCGTCAGCAGGGTGGGTCGGCCGCGACGGTCGTTCAGCAGATCCATGTCGGCGGCAAGAAGGGTGAGCCCGTCGGCGTCGACCAGCACCGCGCTGTCGGTGGCGAGCACGGCGCGCAGCAGGGACCGGGCGCCGTCGTCGGTACCCATCCCGGGACCGGCCACCCACGCCTGCACCTGGCCGGCCGATTCCAGGTCCTTCGTGGCCACCACCTCGGGCCATCGGGACAGCACCGCCGCCGCGGCCGGTCCGGCGTACCGGACCATGCCGGGGCGGGTGCGGACCGCGGCACCGACCGACAGCACCGCCGCACCCGGATATCGGGTGGATCCGGCCACGATTCCGGGAACACCGCCGGAGAACTTGTCCCCGGCCCGGCCGGGGTCGGGCAGCAACACCCGGACATCCTGGTCGGTCAGCCAGAAAGCCTGCGGGTCCGCCGGTTCGAAGCCCAGGTCGACGACGACAACCTGCCCGGCGAACGCATCCGCGACCAGCAGAGATGTCTTCATGCCGCCGAAGGTGACCGTCACGTCCGCCCGGAACGTTCCGGCGTCCGCCTGCCCCGAATCCGGGTCAAGACCGGAGGGTAGATCAACCGCGACTCTGAAACCATTGCAGCGGTTGGCTTTTTCGATCAGCACGGCGAGCGCCGGCCGGAGGGGGGGGCGCCCGGCCAAACCCAGCAGGCCGTCCACCACCACATCTGCATGTGCGAAGGCCCTGTCCTGCAATGATTCCGGCACCACCCGACCGCCGGCTCGATGGAAGGCCCGCAGGCCGGCCGCATGCACGCTGTCGGGGTCGGGGTCGGACAGCACCGCAGCCACGGCCATTCCGCGTCGGCGCAGCAGACTACCGGCGAAGAGTGCGTCACCGCCGTTGTTCCCGGTCCCCACCAGCAGCACCACCGACCGGCCCGCCACGTCCGGGAGGTGGTCCAGTACAGCAGCAGCCACCGCGTGTGCCGCCCGGCGCATCAGGGCATCGCCGGAACCACCATGGTCGAAATCATCTTGCAGGGCAAGGGTCTCGGCCCGCCGGATTGCCGCCACCGAAAAGGCCGGAATCATGATTGCTCCCCCGCAGCGCCCAGTGCCATCACCACTGCAGCGGCAATGCCGGCGTCGTGCGACAACGACAACCGCCACGCCGTCACGCCGAACGCGGTGGCCGCGGCCAGCACGGTTCCGGTCGTGATCAGCACGGGCCGGCCCGACTCCTCCGAGATCACGGTGCAGTCGTGCCACTGCATGCCGCGGGGAACGCCGAGCGCTTTGGCCACCGCCTCTTTCGCCGCGAACCGGCCGGCAAGGGAAACCGGACGCCGCGGCGATCCGGTGGGCGTGACCAGCTCAGCCGGTGCGAAAAGCCGTTGGGCCAGACCGCGGGTTCGTAGCAGCGACGCCGAGAACCGTTCCACCGCAACGACATCGATCCCGACCCCGAGAACCCGGTGCCCCGTTGGCACTTCCAGTACTCCCGCGCCTGTCATCGCCTGCATCTACTCGACCGTGACGGACTTGGCCAGGTTCCGCGGCTTGTCGATGTCGTAGCCGCGGGTCCTGGCGATCTCGGCGGCCAGCACCTGTAGCGGAACGGTCGCCACCAACGGCTGCAGCAGCGCCGGCACCCTGGGCAGTTCGAGCAGGAAATCAGCGAATGGCGCCACGGTGTCGTCACCTTCCTCGCCGATGACGATCGTCCTGGCACCGCGGGCCTGGATCTCCCGGATGTTGGAGAGCAGTTTGGAATGCAGCAGCGGCTGAAACTTCGGCGATGGAGTGACCACCACGACGGGCAGGCCCTCTTCGATGAGCGCGATCGGCCCATGCTTGAGTTCACCGGCAGCGAAGCCCTCGGCATGCATGTACGCCAGTTCCTTCAGCTTGAGCGCGCCCTCGAGCGCCACCGGGAAACCGACGTGGCGCCCCAGGAACAGCACCGCCTTGGAGTCGGCGATGTCCCGGCCGAGTTCGCGCACCGGATCCATCAGTTCCAGGGTCCTGGCAACGGCGTCGGGCATCTCCAGCAGCGATTCGTATTCCCGGCCGACCTCGTCGGCGTACTTGGTGCCACGGGCCTGCGCCAGGGCCAGGCCAACCAGGAAGTTGGCCGTGACCTGTGCCAGGAAGCCTTTCGTGGACGCGACACCGACTTCCGGTCCGGCATGCGTGTACACGACCGCGTCGGATTCCCGAGGGATCTGCGAACCATTGGTGTTGCAGACTGCCAGCACCCTGGCGCGCTGTCGGCGGGCGTGCCGCACCGCCTCCAGCACGTCCGCGGTCTCGCCGGACTGAGTGATGGCGACCACCAGGGTGTCGCGGTCCAGCACGGGGTCGCGGTACCGGAATTCGCTGGCCAACTCGACCTCGACGGGGAGTCTGGTCCAGTGTTCGATCGCGTACTTGGCGACCAGCCCCGAATGGTAGGACGAGCCGCAGGCCACCACGAACACCTTGTCGACGGTGCGGAGTTCGTCCTCGCCCAGGCGCTGCTCGTCCAGCACGATGCGGCTGCCGTCGAAATGCCCGCGCAGGGTGTCCTCGACGGCTGCGGGCTGCTCCAGGATCTCCTTGTCCATGAAGAACTGGTGACCGCCCTTTTCGGCCGCCGCCAGATCCCAGTCGACGTGGAACGGGCGGTAGTCGGTGGTCGCCGACTCGCCGGGGCGGAACGATGTCACCTCGTAGCTCTCCGGCGTGATCACCACCATCTGGTCCTGGCCGAGTTCGACGGCGTCGCGGGTGTGCGCGATGAAGGCAGCCACGTCGGAGGCCACGAACATCTCCTTGCCGGCCGGGCC
>JBPCPG010000074.1:0-4458 GCA_050999445.1 Nakamurella sp.
TCAGGGACGCCGCGAACCGGTTTCCCCAGTGCTCGAATGTCAGCCACACTTGCCAGAGTTACTCGCCCGCCGCTCGGCGCGGGCCGTCCCGGATAGGAGCTCCACCCCGTGTCTGTACACCCCGTACCAACCGATACCTCTCACCTCGAAACAGCCAACCCGGAGGCCCGGACCGGTACCGCGCGGGTCAAGCGCGGAATGGCCGAGATGCTCAAGGGTGGAGTGATCATGGACGTGGTCACCGCAGAGCAGGCCAAGATCGCCGAGGACGCCGGCGCGGTCGCGGTCATGGCGCTGGAACGGGTTCCCGCGGACATCCGCGCGCAGGGCGGTGTTTCCCGGATGTCGGACCCGGACATGATCGATTCGATCATTGCGGCGGTGTCCATCCCGGTCATGGCCAAGGCACGAATCGGCCATTTCGTCGAAGCGCAGATCCTGCAGTCCCTGGGCGTGGACTACATCGACGAATCCGAAGTTCTTACCCCCGCCGACTACGCCCATCACATCGACAAATGGCAGTTCACCGTGCCGTTCGTCTGCGGCGCAACCAATCTCGGCGAGGCGCTGCGGCGGATCACCGAAGGTGCCGCAATGATCCGTTCCAAGGGGGAAGCGGGAACCGGTGACGTCTCCAACGCCACCACGCACATGCGGACCATCAATGGCGCGATCCGCCGACTGACCTCGCTGGCACCGGAAGAGTTGTTCGCCGCGGCGAAAGAGCTGCAGGCACCGTACGAACTGGTCGCCGAGGTCGCCGCCGCCGGCCGGCTACCGGTGGTGATGTTCACCGCGGGCGGAATCGCCACCCCGGCCGACGCGGCGATGATGATGCAGCTCGGCGCGCAGGGCGTGTTCGTCGGATCCGGCATCTTCAAGTCCGGAAACCCCGCCGCCCGAGCGGAGGCGATCGTCAAGGCCACGACCTTCCACGACGATCCGGACGTTCTCGCCAAAGTCTCCCGAGGGCTGGGCGAAGCCATGGTCGGCATCAACGTCGACGACATCCCAGCACCGCACCGGTTGGCCGAACGCGGATGGTGACCTGCGTCGCGATTGCAGGCAGCGGCGGACGCCGGTGACGGTGCACCAGCCGATCATCGGGGTCCTCGCCCTGCAGGGCGACGTCGCCGAACATCTCGACGCGCTGACCAACCTGGGTACGCGGGTTCGCCCGATCCGACGAGCCGATGAGTTCGACGGGATCGACGGGATCGTGATCCCCGGAGGGGAGTCGACTGCCATCGGCCGGCTCCTGGACGTCTTCGACCTGCGACAGACCCTGCGCGAACGGCTGTCAAACGGAATGCCCGCCTACGGGTCCTGCGCCGGGATGATTCTGCTGAGCTCTGAAATTCTCGACGGCCGGGCAGATCAAGAACCACTGTGCGCGCTGGACATCGTAGTGCGGCGCAACGCTTTCGGCCGGCAGGCAGATTCCTTCGAGGCCGACCTCGACATCAGCGGCGTTCCCGGTGGACCGGTTCGGGCGGCGTTCATCCGGGCACCCTGGGTCGAACACTTCGGCGCCGAGGTCGAGGTGCTGGCCAGCGTCGGTGAACACCCTGTCGCCGTCCGGCAAGGGTCGGTACTGGCCACCTCGTTCCACCCGGAGCTCAGCGACGACCTTCGATTGCACGAACTGTTTCTGGGCATCGTCCGGGCAGCCGGCCAGTAACCGCACGCCGAGCTTCCGCTCCGAGGCTGGTTTCCGGTCAGGGTCACCCGATTTCGACCGAACACCCCTGGAGGCAGATCGCACGTCGGTCGGGCCACGCTACTCGCGGGGCTCGGCTCGTCGGTGGGTGCGCCGATAGAGCACTTCCACCGCGCCCGCACCGGCGACGCCGATCACGACGGACTCCGTCAGCAGACCGGCCGGCAGGTCGAAATTGAAGAACCGCGCGGCGAAGGGTAGGACCAACGCCACTACCGCGAGCAGAACCATGCTGACGATCACCACTGCCTTCCACAATCGGATGGGTCGAGCCAGCACGGTGAGAATCCAGAAGAAGGTGACCAGAAGCGCGACCGTCGCGCCGGTGCCCGGCTGCCAGCACGCGATGTCGACGGGGGCGGAGGTCGTCGTGCCCAGGACACATTGGGCGCCCCCGGAGATACCGTAGCGATCGCGGGCCCACAGGTAGGACAGGGTGACCACTGATCCGGCGATGATGCCCGCGGGCACCGCGAACTTCAGGACCCGTTCGAGAAAGCCGGGAATGTATCGGCGCCTGTTGGGGCCAAGGGCGAGGAAGAAGGCGGGAATGCCGATGGTCACCGCAGATACCAACGTCAACTGCCGGGGCAGGAAGGGAAACGGCAGCGCGAAGGCCGCGGCGGTGATGATGGCGAAGAGGCTCATCACGTTTTTCGCGACGAACAGATTGGCCACGCGCTCGACGTTGCCGATGACTCGGCGCCCCTGTGCCAGCACGGCGGGCAGGTGGGAGAATTTGCCGTCCAGGAGTACCAATTGGGCGACCGCTTTGGTGGCTTGCGCCCCGCTGCCCATGGCGACACCGATGTCGGCGTCCTTGACGGCCAACGCGTCGTTGACGCCGTCGCCGGTCATCGCAACCACATGGCCGTTGCGTTGAAGTGCCCGGACCAACAGCCGCTTCTGCTCCGGGGACACCCGACCGAACACCGCTGTCCGGTCCGCAATTTCTCGCAGGGTATCGGGATCTTCCCCCATGGTGCGGGCATCGATGACGGCGTCCGGATGGACTTCGAGGCCCACGCGCCGGGCGATCGCGGTGACCGTTGTCGGATTGTCCCCCGAGATGATCTTGATCGTCACACCTTGAGACTTGAAGTAGGCCAGCGCTTCTTCCGCATCCGGGCGGACCTGCTCGGCCAGCACGATCAGGGCCATGGGAACCATCGACGGCGGCAGATCGGGTCCGGTCAGCTCCCGGGACGTTCGCGACAGAAGCAGGACCCGTAACCCGGTGGCTGCCAGATCCGCAACCTGGATGCGGATCGGGTCCGTCTCGGGAAGAAGCATGTCGGGGGCACCGAGGATCCAGGTCCCCCGCCCGACGAACGTTGCCGCGCTCCACTTGCGGGCCGAATTGAAAGCGACGGTCTGCGCTCGGATCCAATTCGAAGGTGCAGGATGGGCGACCGCGACCGCTCTGAGGGTTCCGTTGGCATTGGGATCATCGGCCAAGGCGCCCAACACTTCTTGCAGGCCGTCCTCGTGCTTGGGGTCATCGTGGTTGAGGGGTATCAGCTTTTCGAATTGGATGTCGCCGACCGTGAGCGTGCCGGTTTTGTCCAGGCAGACCACGTCCACCCTGGCCAGACCCTCCACAGCCGGCAGTTCCTGGACCAAGACCTGCTGCCGGCCCAGTTGCACCGCGGCCAGCGCGAACGCCACCGAGGTCAGCAGGACCAGGCCCTCGGGCACAAGGCCGACCAGGCCGCCGCTTGCTCGTACCACCACTTCCCGCCAGCCCAGATTGCCCAGCACCCGGTACTGCGACCAGACCTGCAGTGGTAGGGCGACGGCGATCACCCAGGTGATGTACTTCAACAGCTTGTCGACGGACTGCTGAATCTCGGATCTGGTCCTGGTGAACTTCTTGACCTGCTCCGCGATCTTGTTCGCAGAGGAGTCAGTACCGACAGCCGATGCGATGAATCGTCCCGAACCGGCCGCGACGATCGTTCCGGAAAGCACTTCGTCCCCGACCGACTTCGGTACCGAATCGGACTCGCCCGTAAGGTTCGACTCGTCGATCTCGAGCCCTGACGATGAGTGCAGATGTCCGTCGGCAGCCACCTGGTCGCCGGTGCGCAACTCCATCAGGTCCCCGAGTACCACTGCCGTGGTGGCGATCTGCGCCAGTTTCCCTTCTCGGACAACCTGGGCGGTGGGTGCGTGCAGAAGGGCCAATCGGTCGAGTTTTCGTTTGGCCGAATATTCCTGAACGATCCCGATTCCGGCATTGACGATCAGGACCACACCGCACAGACCGTCGGCGAAGGATCCGGCCACCATGACCAGCAGGAAAAGGGCACCGAGGATCGCATTGAACCGTGTCAGCGTGTTACTTCTGACGATTTGCCAGCCGGAGCGAGAAGATGCGTTGCTGGTGATGTTGACCTGGCCGGCTGCGACCCGGTCGGCGACCTGCGCGGCGCTGAGCCCGTGATCAGGGCGGGAAGCGTGATCTGAAACCGCGGAGGAGCGCTCGGTGTCGGTCACAAGAGCAGCCCGGAGATGTACCCATCGAACGATCGGACGATGGTGGAACCCGGCTTCAGCATCGTGCGGGTTGGTCGCAACTGACAATCGTGCTTCATGGTCGCCCCTTGATCTGTTGCACGAATACTTTCTCGGACTTCCGTTCGCGCGTGTCCCGTTCCCGGCAACCGCATCGGCCGCTGCCTCCGGTGGCGTTCGGCTTCAGGTTCGCGGTGTCTCCGTGCTGCAGCTACGGAACT
>JBPCPG010000151.1:0-5407 GCA_050999445.1 Nakamurella sp.
CCCACGGGTGCCCTGAGCGATAGGACTCGAAGGCCACCTCCACCAGGTCGGCAAGCGGTTTGGGATAGTCGACCTCCTCGAGCAGCGCCATTCGCTCCTCGTACTCGATGCCGTCCGACTTCATCGCCGCCACCGCTTCGCCGCGCGCCTTGAACCGCTGCGCCGACAGCACCGGACGTGGCCCATCCAGCGTCGCCTCGATCAGCGAAACCACATCCAACGCATATTCGGGTGCCTGCTGGTCCAACAGCTCGATCGCGGCGAGCGCCAACGGGGACAGCGGCTGGTCGAGCGCGAAGTCGAGCTGCAGGTCCGCCGTCATGTGGTAACGACGGCCCTGCTCGTCAGGTTCGTCGAGCTTGATCACGATGCCCGCGGCCAGCAGCGCCTTGCCGATCGCCAACGCCCGCAGGGCGTGTTGCAACTGCCTGGGCCGCGGATCGTGGCTGGTGTCGATCAGTCGGCGCATTCCGGCGAACGCGTCGCCGGGTCGGGACAGAACCCCGAGCAGCATGGCGTGATTGACGCGGAAATGCGACCCGAGCGACTCCGGGGTGGCCCCGACCAACCGGTCGAACGTGGCCTCGTTCCAGCTGACGAAACCGTCGGGAGCCTTGCGCCGCACGACTTTCCGCTTTTTCGCCGCGTCACTCCCTGCCTTGCTCAACGCACGCTCGTTGTCGATGACGTGTTCCGGTGCCAGCACCACGACATCACCGGCCACGTCGAACCCGGCACGCCCGGCCCGGCCGGCGATCTGGTGGAACTCGCGCGCCGACAACAGCCGGGTGCGGTGGCCGTCGTACTTTGCCAACCCCGTCAGCAACACCGTCCGAATGGGCACATTGATGCCGACACCCAGCGTGTCCGTACCACAGATGACCTTCAGAAGTCCTGATTGGGCGAGCTTCTCGACCAATCGGCGGTATTTCGGGAGCATGCCGGCATGGTGCACGCCGATGCCGTGACGGACCAGCCGGGCCAAGGTGCGACCGAACCCGGGTGAGAACCGGAAATCACCGATCAGCTCGGCGATCCGGTCCCGCTCGGCGCGGGTGGCGACGGTGATGCTGGTCAGCGCCTGGGCACGTTCCAGCGCGGCCGCCTGAGTGAAATGCACGATGTACACCGGTGCCCGCTGCGTCGCCAGCAGGTCTTCCAACGTCTCCTGGAGAGGCACGGTGACGTAGGAGAAGTGGAGCGGGACAGGGCGTTCCACACCGTCGATCAGCGTCGTCGGGCGACCGGTCCGCTCGGTCAGATCCTGGGCGAAGAAGCGGACGTCGCCGAGGGTCGCGGACATCAGAACGAACTGCGCGTGCGGCAGTTCCAGCAACGGAACCTGCCAGGCCCAACCGCGCTGCCGATCGCCGTAGTAGTGGAATTCATCCATCACCACGACGCCTGGATCCGCGTCGGCCCCCCCTCGCAGGGCCACCGAAGCGAGGATCTCCGCGGTGCAGCAGATGATGGGAGCCGCCGAGTTGACGGACGAATCGCCGGTGATCATGCCGACGTTGCCGGGGCCGAAAACGTCGGTGAGCTCGAAGAACCGCTCGGACACCAACGCTTTGATCGGTGCGGTGTAATAGGCCCGGCGGCCGGTGGCCAGCCCGGTGAAAAGGGCAGCGGTGGCGACCAGCGTCTTGCCCGACCCGGTCGGTGTGGCGACGATGACGTTCGCGTCGGAGACGATCTCCAGCAGCGCCTCTTCCTGGTGGGGATACAGGACGACGCCCCGATCGATCGCCCACTGCCCGAACCGATCGAACAACGAGCCAGGGTCCGTTGCCGAAGGTGTGCTCAGCACCTGCCGCACACTCGTTCCACCGGTCGTCATCCCTGGAGCCTTTCACGCTCCGGCGGGAGCGGCCGCCGAACAGCCGTCGGCCGTCGGCCCGTCGGCGGCGACCAGCTCGCCCATATCCCGACGTGCTTCGCCTCGACCACGTCAGAGCGTCGGCAGCCGGTCATCTACTTCATCGGCAGCGCGGGCACCTGTCCGGATATCCGCTCCATCCGAGCCCGATCAGCACTTCCGCCACTTCGAGCGCCACGGCACACGGCTCATTCGAGACCTCGTCCCAACCGAACCGCAGGGTGCGCAGCCCGGAGCGCGTGTGGCTGTTGTCCCGGCGACGGTCGCGGAACCGGCCCTCGCCGACGTGGCCGACGCGCCCATCGAGTTCCACCACGAGGGCGCACTCGACGTAGGCGACGTCGACGAATCCGTTGCGGCCGGGCCGAGCGTGCTGCCGTTTGCCAGACGGCAGTCCGTGACCACGTTCCACCTCGTGCAGGTAGCGATATTCCAGCGCACTGTGCACGCCTGACGCGACATCGGCGATCAGGCTCGCGAGGCCCTTGCGATCGGAAATTCTCGCCCGTCTCCCCAGCGCCATCTGCAGGGCGTGCGTGGTGGTGAGGCGCCGTTGCACCGCCTGGGTGATCCAGGAGACGCGGTCAGCGGTCGAACCGTTCGCACACAGGTCCAGCACTGTGTCCTCGACGCGGGTTCTGGGCGGTTGAGCGCGATTCGACACAGCGCGGGCGCCGGATCGTTCCTGGTGGAAGGTCGCCCAGTGCCGATTGTTGATCTTGACACCGAACGGAACCAATATCTCGACGGGCAACTCCTCGTCGGCGAGCGTGTGCAGAGCGGCAGCGGTTCGACCACCGGCCCGGGCATCGGGACCGCCGAGCAGAAGTCCGGCCCAGACCCGTGCCTGCCAGGACGGCTCGACGTCGGGGAGCAGGTAGATGCCGTCCTCCAGTCGGCCCCAGCGCCCATCCGCGACCAATCGTCGGACGACCGTGGGCGTCAGGCCCAGTTCGAGCGCCTGGAAACGAGCGAGCGTCCCTCCCTGCCGGCGAGCGAGCCGCACTACTTCTTCTGGAACCTGCCGCCTCGCCCGCATCCCCGGACTGTGCCCGATCTGCTCCTGGTGGCAGTTCGCTCATCCACAACATCGCAGGAGCGTAGTAGTTCCGGTGTTGACTATGACCCCGGATCTACTACGGTCACTGCCTGATGTCCACCAGGGTTGGGGCAGCTCGGTCCTGGACGCTCGGCAGAAGCGGCACAGCACAACGGCCGGGCACCCGTCGGGACCCGGCCGTCGATCGCATCCATCAGGAAATCGATGCGAAGCAATACACCATGTTCCGCTTCTCCAGCGGGAGAACCTTCTCAGCCGTGTCCGGGCACTGCGCCTCGTCTGCAGAGGTGGTGATCAACGCGACCACCTTCTGGGCACGAAGACCCGTCGCGCCGGTGCAGTCGATCTTCTTGGGCACGTCGAAGGAGGTCAGCCCCGGATCCCAGCAGTCCCCGGTGTGCAGATTCGGCCGGAGGCAGACCCGCGTGTCCGGATTGTTGTCGTTGCCCTGCACGTACGAATCCTCGTGGCTGTCGCAAGTAATATCGCCGCTGCCGGTCGCGGTAACGACATAGATGGCCGCCAGGTCGCCGCAGGGCGCCTGGGACGTCTCCGGATTCGTCATGGTCGCGCTGGTCACCTTTACGCAATCTCCGGGATTGGCACTGGTGATCGCTGTCTTCTGCTGCTTGATGACCACGAAGGTCACGATGGCCGCGACAACGATCAGGGCCACCGCGAGAAGGATCCGCTGCTTCTTCTTGTTGGTGGCCAGGGAAGGCGGCGGCGGAATCATTCCCGGCGGAGGGAATCCGGCCGCTCCCGTGGCACCCGGAATGTACGGCTGGCCGCTGGGCGGCGGAAAGGACGTCGCGCCCTGACCCGACGTCGGATAGCCGGCCGCACCGGAACCCCCCGGAAGATACGGCTGACCGCTCTGCGGTGGATAGACCGTCGCACCCTGATCCGACCTCGGATAGCCGGCCGCACCGGAACCCCCCGGAAGATACGGCTGACCGCTCTGCGGCGGGTAGACCGTCGCACCCTGATCCGACGTGGGAGAGGACGTCGCGCCCTGCGCCGACGGCGGATAGGCGCCCGGCTGATTCGGGTCAGGCGTTCCTGATGGCACGGTCATGTGTTCCTCCCCTGGGTGTCGGCTGTCGCAGAATGCCGCTGAACCATGCCGACTGGTGAATTTCTGACGATGTGGCGACCAAACCTAACCTGCGGCAATGCTCCTGCGCGGGCGAATCCGGAACAGCAGTCGCGTGGAAAGACGTCCAATCCGCGCGGACGCATCGAGGATCAGCAGGAAGCTCCGGCCGCGCGGAACGCAGCAGAACCTCGGCGAGAAGCGAACGCGATGGCCGCACCGACCAGCATGGCCGTTGCTGCGACGGCAAACGCAGCAGCGGGTGACGCGACCTCCACCAGAGAGCCTCCGACGCTCGACCCGACCGCATAGCCGACGACGAGTCCACTGGACAGCAACGTCATCACACCCGCAGCCTGCGCAGCGCTGACTTCGCGCTCGGCCAGCGAGAACAGGGTGATGATGTATGGGCCGACCGCGCAGCCGAGCGGGACCAGAACCGCGATCATCCCCGGAATGCCGCGAACGAACAGGAGCGGCGTGACGAGCAACGTCATCGCGGTGCTGAAGCCCAACAGACGGTCCGCCAGCGCGAACCGGCCCGGTAGGCCCGCACACGCCAGCCCGGCGACGGCGCTACCCACCCCCATGATCGCGTAGAGGCCGCCCGCGGCTCCGGCGACACCGGATGCGGCCGCCACTCCCGCAACTCCCGTCTGCATGCCGCCGAAGAAGCAGCCGATTGCCATGCTGCCGAAGATCAGAGCGATGATCCGCGGATTGACCCACACCCGGCGGGCCGCAACAATGGCACGCTCTGGCACGGTCCTTGCGGTGGGGTGCAGCGCAACTGCTGATCCGAAGATCCCGACCAACGCTGCGGCCAGCACCATGGCCAGGGCCGGCGAGGCCACCGCCGCCATCAGGCTCACCGCCGCCGGGCCGAGTACGTACGCCGTCTCGTCGGCGGCTCCTTCGTAGGACATGGCGAACCCGAGTGGGTGCTCTCCGTTGGTCAGCCGGACCCAGCGAGCCCGGACCATCGGCCCGATCTGTGGGGACGACCCGCCGGCAAGCATTCCAACCCCGCAGATCAGAGGTAGCGGCGCCGAGGCTGCGACCAGCGCGACCAGCACCAGGATCGAGAAGGCGTTGAGCAGGGAAGCCAACAGCATCACGCTGCGCTGACCGAGACGCTCGGCCAGGCGGCCGATGACCGGGCCTCCCACCGCAGCCCCAACCGAGAGGAATCCAGCCGCGACGCCGCCGGCAGCGATGGAATCGAAGCTGGTGGATACCAGAACCACAGTGCCGATTTGCGTCATCGAGATGGGTAGCCGCGCGAGGAACGCGACCGGCAGGAAGGCATGGCCGGCAAGCCGGGGCAACACGCGATAGTGGGAGACGAAGGTCGTCATGCGCAACTCCTGGG
>JBPCPG010000170.1:0-8220 GCA_050999445.1 Nakamurella sp.
CCGACGCTGGTGAAGCACAACGGCACCTACTACCTCTTCTATTCGTCGAACGATTTCGGCGGCGGCAACTACCGCACCGGGTATGCAACCGCCACCAGCGTCACCGGCCCGTACACGAAGTCCCGCACCGAGCTGATGACGACGGACCTGTTCCACGGCACCGTGATCGGCCCCGGTGGACAGGATGTGGTGACCAATCGGGACGGTTCGACCTCGATCGTCTTCCACGGATGGGATCCGCCATACAGCTACCGCGCGATGTATGTCAGTGCGCTGAACTTCTCGTCCACCGGAACCCCGTCGGTCCAGGCGGCCGACAGGCGCTACCAGGCCGAGGACGGTGTCCTCACCGATGCTCGCGTGGCGCCCGACGACTCCGCATCCGGGCAGGCCAAGGTCGGCGGCATGGACAATCTCGACAGTTCGGTCACGGTGCGGATCTACGCGGACCGGTCGGGACCGGCGACGCTGGGGATTCGCTACGCCAACGGGTCGCGGGACGCGAGCAACAACGGGGTGTCGGCGACCGACACGGTGACGGTGAATGGCCGCAATGCCGGCACGGTCACCCTGGCGAACACCGCCTGGGGCAACTGGACCATGGCCGAGTATGGGGTTCGGCTCAAGAAGGGTTTCAACACGGTCACGCTGACCAAGGCGACGTACTACGCCGAGATCGACGCCGTCGACCTCTACTACAGCCGACCCGCACCGCCGGCCGTTCCGCAGCCGAAGAACCAGGCGGCCGTGAGGTATGAGGCCGAGTCGGGCGTCATCGCGCATGCTCGGGTCGTCGCGGATGCGGGCGCATCAGGCGGCGCGAAGGTCGGCGGCCTCGACTTCGCCGACAGCTCCGTGACTCTGGCGATCCGGGCGTCCAAATCCGGTTGCACCACGATCGGTATCCGTTACGGAAATGGTTCTCTCGACCGCAGCGGGTACCCGGTGGTGTCGACCGACACGGTGAAGGTGAACGGCCGCAACGCCGGTACGGTCACGTTCGCGAACACCACCTGGGGCAATTGGTCCACGCTCTATTACCAGCTACACCTGAAGAAGGGCAGCAATACCGTCACCCTCACCAAATCAACGTTCTACGCCCAAATCGACGCGATCGAAGTCTACTGATCGATCGGTGCGGTGCGCATGAGCGCGTTTCGGGGGAATCGTCTCCCTGGTCTGCCTGTTGAGCTGGCCCATGGGACGGCGTTGTTATCGGTTCGGCGTTCTGACCTTCCGTGTCATAGTGCGACGGTGAGATCATCCGTTGTGTGGGCGGCGCGAAGTTCCACAAGAGATGAGTAGCGTTGTCGTTGGACGTATCCACTGCCTCTACCTCGACGTGTGTTAGGGATTGGACCAGGCAGTGTCTCGTGCCCGCTCTCGCCCGGTTTCGTGAGTACGAATACTTGGTAGGTGGAATCCGTCCATCCGGCGCTCCGCGCCCTCTTGATGACCTCGGCAAGTGCTTTATCTCGGGGGTCTCTGGTCATTATCAGGCGGCGAATCTCGGCGGCGTCCCAGGGAACGTTATCGCGGTGAATGACGATTCGGGGTATTTCCGGCTTAACCTCACCATCTGCGTAGAAAGCGATGTGGCTCACGTCACGAAAGAACCTGCCGGCTTGACAGATGTAGGCCCTTTGATCTTGATAAAGCGGCCATCCCTCTCGTGCCGGCACGATGACTGCAAGCGGCCGCGGTGGTATCGGCCTAGTGCCAGCTGTCCGCGTATATCAGTTGTATTGGTTATCCAGTCTCGTGCTGCTGGGTCGATGGCGGCGATAATATCGATCGCTTGGTTTGCGAGGTGCGCGAGTGGATAGTCATATATTGGCGAATGGTGCGCGATCCTGTTTCGAAGTTTCCGGAGATCTTCCAAGGGTTTGCTAATAGTGGTTCTGGTAGTTCCTGGTTGCCGGTACGGGAAACATCGGACAAGGTGTTGTCGCCATAGGTCTTCGTATTCACTACCAAACATTCCTTCCCAGAATCCGAAGGGCAAGTTTGCGATCATCTTGTCGCGGTTGAAGCTCTGTGGTTCGCCGAGTTGCGCTCGCGACCGTGAGACGCTCTCCAGAGCTTCCTTGGTGACGAATGTCGAGCTCGCGAACCACCACCCGGCCGCTGCCCGGATCCTTGCCGACGGGTCGACCTCAAGGGGAGCCAGCTGAGCGTCTATCTGATTTCTCAAGAGAACTTCAAGATAATGAAACAGCTCAAGAAACGCCGCTGATATCTTGGCGTTCCACTCGTACAGCCGAACTGCGGAGTCGTGATCGCGGTTCGCAGCGGCGTAGAACGGCTCGTATCGGTACGGTGACAACCAAGCTGCGACCGTTGCGCGGTCGGGGTGAGTCATGGCAAAGTCGCCGCCCTTCCTGTACTTTGATGGTCGAACGCCCCAGTTTCGCCTCTGCGCCCTAGCGCGTACGCGACTGGGGCTCTTTCGTCGATGACGTGTGCTAGCTCCACAGCTTACTCAGTGCCAGGATGTATCTGCTATCGGATGATGCCAGCCCGGCAGTTGTCCGATTCGCCTGCGATGGTGCTGATGGCTGCTCCCAACGCGTGAACGATTGCCAGATCAACTGGCTGGTGCGCACCCCGAAACGACAACCGCATGGTTGCTGCCGCCTCAACGTTGCGCCCACACCGGCGGTTCGGCCGCAAGGCGACAAGATTGACCGATGTTCGCCCACCGTCAACGTCAGCGCAGCCGCGTCGACCGCACCCGAACAGCAATTGCGACGACCAGCGGCCACAGTGCTTCGGCGACGACAACCACCCGCTCGCTCAATCCCAGGAGCGAGCTGTCCTCCCGCAGTTGGCTGGCGAACCAGAGCAGCACCGCTACGAGGACAACGGCTGCCGCAAGGCGATAGGTGCGGGACGGCACCGGCGAGAGCACGGGCCAGCTGCCCAGCGCGACAAAGGCAATTCCGGCCGCCAGCGAATGGCCGGCGGCGGGCTGGGGGAGCGCCGCGACGGCGAGGGTCGAAAGCCCGGCCAGAGCCAGCAACGTTCTCGGCACGCGACCGATCTCCGCCAGCGCCAGTGCAGTTCCCAGATGTGCCAGGCCCAGCACTATCAACCCGGTCGTCATGATCCAGCGGTCGGTGGCGCTCTGCGCGGCGAGTGCACTGATCGTTTCGCGCGTGGCGCTGTAACCGGGTGGCTGACGTGTCTGTGCGACGGTCCAGGCGATCGGAGGTGCCAGGACCGCAACGCTGGTCGACACCACCGCCCAGCTGCGCACCGAAGACGTCCTTCCTGGTGGAGCCGGCCGGGTGGTCACATGATCAACTCCCCGCGTGGTGAACGAATGCCGCATCACGCTCGTCAGAAGCAAGACCGCCGGTCAGCCGGTCTGCGGGGCATCCTCAGCGGTGGGAGTGAACCGCCTCGGCAGCATGCTGCTGCGCACGGGCCCGTGCGTAGAGGTCCTCGACCGCCCGAGTGGCGTACTCGGGGGTGATCGAAGGCGGCTCGGTGGTGGTGTTCTCCAGGAGTCTGCGCAGCTCGTCGGGGTTCTGGATGAGGGCGACGAGGGCCTGGACCATTTCTTCGCGATCGGTCACCAGAATGCCGTCCGAGCCGTTGGCGATGTAATCGGCCAGCCCGTTACCCCGGTAACCGATCACCGGCAGCCCTGCTGCCCGCGCCTCGAAGGCGGCGATTCCGAAAGACTCCTGGCGCGAGGAGGCGATGAACAACTCGGACCGGTGGTGTAGTTCGCGCACACCGGCCGAATCCCGATGACCCAGCAGCGAAACCCAATCGGTCAGGCCCAGAGTGTCGATCTGCTGTTGCAGATCGGCTCGACGAGGCCCCTCGCCGACGATGTTGACCGAGACCTTCGTGCCATCAGGAACGCGTTGACGCACCTGCGCAAGCACGTCGATGAATTCGTCCACGTGCTTGCGCTTCTTCAGCCTCCCGACGAGCACCATTCGGATGGTGTCCGAAGCCTCGCGCTGTTGCGGCATACCGGCCCGCCACCACTGCGCGTCCACCAGGTTCGGCACCACCGAAACCTGCTGCACGGAGCGCAGCGTTCGCCGCACGTGTCCGGCCGCGACACTGCTCACGCCGGACCAGGCAGCTCTCATTCGTCCCCACCCGAACGGCAGGGTGCTGATCCTGGTTGCCGCAGCCACCTGCCACCACAGCGAGTGAACCGTGGCGGCTACCGGGATGCCGCGGCGTCCGGCCGCTCTGGTCACGTAGATCGCCATCGGAGAGATGACGGTGAAGTGCGCGTGCACGACGTCGATCGGGCGCCCGTCCAGCACGGTCGCCACCATCCGGCGATTGCGCCACGGAAACGCCACGGTGAGCCACCGGCCCTTCGCCGAACGCGCGACGTCCAATTCACCGTCCAGCTCCGCGGACTCGGCGACGGCGGTGATCACGGTGACGTCATGGCCCTGCGCCATCTGGTGCCGCACCAGCGTCTCCACCTGCCGCTCGATGCCGCCGACGTCGGGCGCGAACGAATCCGCGACGTGCACGATTCTCACCGGCCGGCCCGATCAGCGGGCGGACGACGAGAGCGACTGACGCTGCGGCTCTTCGTGCAGGCGAACGGGCAGGGCTCGAACGCCGTACACGATGGACAGGTCGTAGAACTCGAGCTCATGCGATTGAACCGCCAAGGACATCGTCGGGAAGCGTCGGGCCAGGGCTCGGAAGGCGACGCGCAACTGCATTCGGGCTAGTTCAGATCCGATGCAGCGGTGAAATCCGTGCCCGAACGCCACGTGCGACCGGCCGGGGCGCGCGGGATCGAAACGGTCGGGTGCGTCGCCGAACACGTCGCTCCGATTGGCTCTGCTCAGCGAACAGACGACCACGTCTCCGGCCCGAACCTGCTTGCCGGACAGCTCGACATCTCGACGGGCGAAGCGCGGAAACGCAACCTGGACCACGCTGAGATATCGCAACAGCTCGTCGACGATCCCGTCGACCGCTGATTCGTCCTCGCGCATTCGCTGCAAGGATTGCGGATCCCGAATCAGGGCAAGCACTCCGAGGGCCAACATGCTGGCCGACGTCTCGTAACCGCCGGTGAAGACGCCATCCGCCAGTCCGGCGATCGCCTCGTCGTCGAGATCGTTCCCGTGCTTGCGGAGGATGCCGCCGATCAGCCCGTCGCCCGGATTCTCGCGTTGCGCGCTGACGGCCTCGCGCATGAACTCCCGCGACTCCGACATGGCGCCAAAGATCCCGCCGCCGCCCCCGTTGACGTCGAAACGGTCGTGTCCCAGCCGGCGGAACTTCTCCCGTTCCTGCGCCTGCAGACCCAGCAGTTCGCAGATCATCGCGAACGGAACCGGGAAGGCGAAATCGGCGACGATGTCGACGATCGGACCGGCCGCTTCCAGCGCATCGAGTTGATCTTCGACGATTCGCTCGAGAGCCGGAAGCAGCGTGGCCAGCCGCCGGCCGGTGAACTCCGGCATGAGGACCTTGCGCAGTCGGGTGTGATCGGGCGGATCGGTGAACCCGAGACCGCCGATCATGCCGTCGCCGTGGGTGCCCAGCAGCGACCGCACGTCGGCGCTGTAGCTCGGATCGTTCAGTACCGCACGGGCCTGGTCGTAGTCGGTCACCAACCAGACCGTCATGCCCAGAATGCGGCCGATGTTGCTCACGGCATCCCCGGCGTCGGAGTATCCGACCAGGGGGACCGGGTCGAGATCGTTCCGCCGCAGCGGCATGGTCAGCCGGGCCGGGAACTTCGTCATGTCGGGCAGTCCCGACCGCCTCCGAACCACAGTGGATAGCAGGCGTCGCGTCAGCCACCTGCGTCCCTCGGAGAGCGTCCTGGTGAACGTCTGCCCGGCATACTCCTTGCTCAAGCGGACTCTCGACCCTTCCCGTTCGCGTCGCGCTCGACGAGGACCCGTCCGCGCGGTTCTACAGCTGCGGGAGTGCAGCCGCGGTAATCCCATGGTGATCAGTATCCCCGGCGGCGGCGCCGATCGGCGCAACCTGCCCGTCTCACGCCCGGTTTCGCAGGGTGGCCAGCACGTCGTCGAGCGGACGCGCCGACGGACGGCGGCCGTGCTCGACGAACCATTCCCGGCCGAACACCAGACAGTACAGCGGCGTGGGTAGCCGCAACATCCAGGCCAGGCCACGTTCGATGCCGGTATCGGTCGTCGTCTGGCTGTGGTGCGCCAGCATCGCGGCCCGCTTCTGAGGCAGATACCGGCTGACGTTCACCCGGTGAGTGATCGTCTCGGGCGCCGCGAAGAGGGCATCGAACCGCGCCGGCGCGAAGTCCGGCGTGCGCGGTGCGAACCACCGCCCGAGGGACAAGGCCCGCCGCAGGAGGCGGCGGTCCACCGTTGCTTCCAGCAGCACCTCGGTGCCGGCGAGCTGTGCGGCCACGGCACCGACCCGGTGAACCTGCACATGGTCGGGATGACCGTAGCCGCCGGCCGGGTCGTAGCTGACCAGGACGTCGGCGGCTTCGTCGCGCAGCACCTGCGCCAACCGCTGCGCCGGTATTTCGACCGGTAGCCCGGCGAAGGTTAGATCGAGATCGGACCCGACATCGGGGACACTGCCGGAGTCGCGATAGCCCAGGAGCACCGTTCTCGCGCAGCCGAGGGCGCGTGCGGATGCGTGCAGCTCGTCGAGCCGAACTCCTTCCAGCGGCGTCGAGGTCGTCAGCCCACGTGCAGCCAAGCCCTGCTCACCGGCGGTGGCGGTGACCAACACGACGCGGTGGCCTTCCGCAGCCAGGCGGGCCATGGTGCCGCCCGTCAGCAGAGCCTCGTCGTCAGGGTGGGCGTGCAGGAAAACCACGGTGTACTGCGTATCCACCCGACTCCCGCTCCTTACTTCTTGCTCACTGTCGATCAGACTTCTGCCCACCGTAGGTCGGCAGGCGGGCCGCCCGTCGCCCATGCCTCCCTAGAGTGTCATCTGGGACGTCTCCCGTGGCGCGGACGAAAATCGGACAGGAGGAGGGGCAGCCGGTGTCGAACACCTGGATCGTGGTTGCGCTGAGCCTGGCCGCGGCGCTCGCGTTCGCGCTGTCCAGCTCACTCAAGCACGTCAGCGCCGGCCGCGTCCCCGACGCCCAGAGCCTGCGTCCGAGCAAGCTCGCCGCCTTCGTCCGAGCGACCGTCTCCCATCGCCTCTGGCTGGCCGGTATCGGCTGCGACGTCGTCGGCCTTTCCCTGCAGATCCTGGCGCTGCACCTCGGGGCGCTCAGTGTGGTGCAACCGCTGCTGCTGAGCAGCCTGCTCTTCGCGCTCCTGGTTCGAGCTCGGTTCGAGCACCATTCCATCAGTCGACGGCAGGCCGTCTGGGCATTGGTGCTGACCGCTGCCCTTGCGGGTTTTCTGCTACTGGTCACTGCGCCCGCCCTACCGGTCCACGAAGTGGCTGATCGAGCCGCGGCGGTCGCGGCCGCCGCGGTCGGGGTGGTTCTGGTCGCGGTCTGTGTGCTCTTCGCTCGACGCCAACGAAGCAGTGGCCGCACCGCAGCTCTGATGGGCACGGCCGTCGGCGTCATCTACGCCGCTACGGCCGCATTGCTCAAGGCCGTCACCGATATCGCCGCCCGGCACCCGCTCGGCGTATTCACCAGCTGGCAGCTCTACACGGTGATCGGGGTCGGTGGGGCAGGCATGCTGCTGAGCCAACTGACGTTCCAGGCCGGCCCGCTGACCGCAAGTCTGCCGGCGACGGCGAGCGTTGACCCGTTGCTCAGCATCGTGGTCGGCGTGCTCGTCTACCACGAGCAGGTGCGGCTCGGGTTGGCAGCCGAAATCGGGTTGATCGGGTTGCTCGCGGTTCTGGGAACAGCGGTCCTGCAGCTCGGCCGGTCGCCGGACGAGAAGCCGGTCGAGCCCTGATCGGCTGCGAGTGCCGGAAAGCCTCAGGCGCCCCCGGCCGTCACGATGGCGTCGGTGACGAAGCCGGCGACCAGCCCGAGCAGCAGGCCGTAGGCGAGCAGATCCGACCGCTTGGCCTTCGCGGCGACGGCCAGCAGCTGGATGACGACGTAGATGATGGAGCCGGCTGCCAGGGTCAGGAAACCGACGCTGACGGCGTCGCTGGTGAAGGCATGACCGACTGCGGTGCCGACGAACGTCGGGCCGCCTCCGATCAGCCCCATCAGGAGCAGGAAGCCCCAGCTGGGCCGGAGGGAACGGCCTTCGCCATCGACATCGCCGGCCAGCGGGGCGACGATTCCGA
>JBPCPG010000172.1:0-5774 GCA_050999445.1 Nakamurella sp.
ACGACCTACGCCGCCTCAAAAGCCACGGCCTCATCCAGAAGATCCCGCACAGCAACCGATACCAGGTCACCGACCAAGGCCTGTCCGACTCGATGTTCCTGTCCGCGGTCCACGACCGGCTGCTACCTAGTGGACTGTATTTTCCTTGACCGCCAAGTCGATCTCAACCTACACTCCCTATAACACAGTGTTCAATAACGGAAGCGTGTGACATTGATGACTGGTCGACCAATCGCACGGCTGGCAGCTGCCATTTTACTGTTTCTACCGGTTGTCGGAAGCATGCTGGCAGCGCCCACGGCTGGCGCCTCCGTGCATCAGACCACAGCCGCGACCATGCATACGGAAACACGACCGGCCTTGAGATCTGCCGAGCCGCTGTCTCCGTCCACGGAGCCTGGATGGTCAACTCTAGACGACGACTACCACCACCTAAATCCCCAGCTATCAGATAGCCAAATTGCTGATCGGCGCGCCTCTCTAGCTCAAAGCGCCATACTTACTGAAAAGTTCGCAAAATACCCCGGGTACGCGGGCGCGCAACTCAATATGGACACAGGTAGGTATGTTATCGCGGCAACCAATGACACTACGCTCGCGCAAATGGATGACTATGCAGTCAGTGTCGGGCTTGAACCTGAACTCTTGCACGCTACCTACACCTTTGACGAGCTTGAGAGGAGCTTTAACAAGGCTGGTGGGCTCGTTCAAGGAATCAAAGGCGCGGACGCGTCTTTAGATATCATGCATAACGCATTCGTTGTTACTCTGCCTAGTACTGCTACTGATCTCGTGCGAAAAGTGGTTGGCGACATCCCGGGAGCGGTGATCACTTGTAACGACAAGCTTGCGCAAGAGCTAGTGCCTTACGATGGATCGTGCATCAGCCGTAAATCCTGTGGTTATCCTGTCCGCGGTGGAATCAGTGTCGGTTCCTACAATTCTACGACGAAGACGTCCGGTACGGGCTGTACGCTCGGGTTTGCCGTTGCGGCGTCCGACGGCAGTCGATGGATCTACAGCGCGGGTCATTGCAGTTCAGACGCAGAAGTAACTAACCATACAATATGGGGTCATGGCCAAGTTTCGTTTGGTGACGTACGCCAACGCTGCTATTGGTATAACGGAAGCTGCTCTTACCAAGGAGTCGACGTGACTCGAATCCGTCAGTCCAACTCGTATTGGGATCAGCTTTGGGGTGGGTACTTATGGGCTGGTCCGGGCACTCGAGTAAACGTCGACTACGCCGTTGGGTCCCTTTCGACGATTCAGGCCGGTCAGCCCGCTTGTAAATCAGCGCTCAGTGACGCGCCGGGAGTAGATAATTGCGGTGTCATCACCGGTGTCTCTTCGACTAACGGCGTGGGCGTTTCGGGGATCAACAATTGCCCGGGGGACTCCGGTGGGCCGGTTTATTCTCTGGTTTCAGGTGAGCGGTGGGCTTACGGATTGGATTCACTCGGCGCTGCAGGCGAGGGATGCTCGACTGTTATGACGTTCAGCGCCTTGCCAGTCATCAACGACTTTATGGATGCGACCACTGCATCCACGATTCGGGTGGTTTGGCAATAATGGGATGGGTGAAGTTGGCATCTGTGATACTCGGCGGTGTCCTGACGGTAAGTGCCTGCGATTCGGCCAATCAACCCCAGCCGTCGACCGTGCTGACGCGGCCGGCTACGCCCTCCTCGCCAATCGCGACTATGTCGATATCGGCGTCTCACGGACGACCTGGAGTGCAGGTCTCACCGTCGGCCACAACTCGCGTGTCCGATCCGCCCGTTTTGGCCGACTTTGACCTACCGCTGTCCAAGTGGGTGCCCGGCAGTCAGGTCGGACGCGAACGTCTCAGCGGGACGTTGATGCGCCAGGGCAGTTGTGCATTGCTCCGCACGTCCAGCAAACATCCGATCCTGCTGATATGGCCGAAGGATGCCGGCGGCAGTTATGTGCCGGATTCAACCTACGGTTATATTTTCTCGGGTGCGGCCCGCCTTGTACTCGGTGACAAGCTCGAGGTGGTGGGGTCAACGGTCAGTGCCGACTCGTTGCCAGCCAACGCCTGCATCCGGTCTCATTCGGGCGCCATTTTCATGATCACCGAAAACTTCGACTGATCGGCCCACGTCCGTTTCGAGAATGTTGTCCCCATGGTGGGCGACCTGGCTGAGCTGAGGCGGCGGTCGGTGCGGGAGTCCGCGAAGACAGCAGATGGCCGTTTCAACTTCTCGACGCCGGACGCGGGCGATACTGGACCGGTGATCCTGTCCCGAGGTTGGTCCCTGTTCCTGATGGCCGCCGGCGTCTTCAACTGGATCATCTGGCCGCGCTTCGCGCTGGCGATCTGGAACGACCAACGCGCCTGGTCCGGCTCCGTCGGGCAGTCGTCGCCGACCGCCTTCCTCGTCGTGCACGCGGTACTGATCGGTACTGCCGTCACCGTCGGAACGATCGTCGGAGTTCTCGGCCTGCGCGGATTCCTCGCCGGGCGCAAGCGGGGAAATCAGGCGACGGGGTTCGACGAGGAGTCGACACCGGGTTCGACAAGAGATGTGACGCGAGCTGCAACCGGCACGAGTGGCAGCCGGAAGTAGTCCTCCGTCGAGATCGGCACAAAACCGGTCGAGGTGTAAAGGCCAAGAGCAGAGTCGTTGTCGACGGCAACCTCGAGACCGACGGACGACGCTCCGCTGTCACGCAACAGCCGGCACGCCCGAGCCAGCACGTCGCGCCCTATTCCGCGACCTCGCAGGCTCGGATCGATCACGAAACCGTAGATGCCGCCTATGCCGCGTTCGAGGCTCAGCCGCACGTAGCCGATCACGACGCCGTCCCGGCGCACAACCAGGTGTTGGGCCGAAGCGCTCCTGCTCATTGCCGGGCCGTCGCCCGCGGGATGGCCGAAAGCTGATTCGAGTAGGCGCCGAACGGCCGGTTCGTCATCCGTGCAGGCGTACTCGATCGAGGTGGCGGAGTCGGTCGGGCCGTCGGACGGGTCGCCGGCGAGGTTCAGTGCGTACTCGCTGTGGTCCAACGGCGCATGCTGGGCAGCGGAGAACAGTGCACCGCTCGTGGTCGCTCGAGGGCAGACCACCAACGCCTGCGCGCAGGCGCGCGCTTGCAGGAGCGGGCGGGCAGCGTGCAGCAACCGCGTCGCCACTCCGCTCCGGCGCGCAGCAGGATCGACCATGCCTGCCAATTCCACACCCGCGCCGAATGCGTAGAGGCCGAGGAATCCGATGAGCCGCTTCTGGCCCGGACGACGTGCCTCCCACCACAGCAGATCCTCGATCCGGCCGCCGTCCCGCCGGTTCAGCTCGCCCCACTCCAGCTTGAGTCGGCCGCCATCGGCGGCGAGCGTCCGTCGTTCCAGGTCCGCTATCGCGGCCAGGTCGCCGGCGGTCAGTCCCGCACGCAATTGCAGCACCGGCTCACTGCATCATCTGCGTCAACCGGATATCCGGCTCCTCCAGCCGCTCACCGGTCGAGTAGGAAGCGTGCGTGTTCCTCCCTGTTCCGAACCACGATCCGAACCACGAGGCTGCGCTCGGCAACGGCATCGAGTACCGCCCGGCGAGGCTCCGGAACATCCCCGAAAGTGCGGAATGGCAACGCTGCCAGCGGTTTGAGCGCCGGCAGCGCCATCACCGTCTTCAATGCCGTCGCGTCACCGGCCAGCACGAGGCCGCCGAGTCTGCCGACGAAAGGCAACAGGACCCGCTCCACCGTCGCCGCCGAATCGGCCAACGACGCGGTCAACTGGTTCCCGCGGCGACGGGCGTAGCGCTGCTGGGACCAACCACCGGCTGCGGTGCGGCCCTGCAGGTAGGCGCGGTCCGTGGATGAGGACAGCACCACCCCGTCCTTGGCGGTACCGATGGAGTGTGCGCCCCCTCGCACCAGAATCAGTCCCAACAGACCGACGCTGGCGAGGTGATTGACAAGGGCCTCGATCGGTTCCCGAGTACCGACCGCCATCGGTGCGAAGGGGACCTGCAAGGTGGCCGTCGTCCCGTCGCCACCGACGATCTCGAGTCTTTCCGGGTGGGCGACGAGGTCGGCGACGCCGGTGTTGCGGCCGGCGAACCGGTTGACCCAGCCGACGACCCGGTCAGCCGAGATCTCGACTTCTTTCCCGCCCCCGGGCGCCGGGCGCGGGCGGCCGACAGCGCTCACTGCCGACCCACAGCGCGGGTCCGGCGTCCGACCCCGACCATGGCGAGGAACCCCGGCGTCCCGGAAGAACTCAGTGCAGACCCGCGTCCGGCACGGTTCACAGCGCCGACCCGGCGTCCCACAGCCGGGCCGAGTGACCGGCCAACGTGGTGGCCGAATTAGCGGCTCGGTCGTCGGTGAGGGATGCGACATAGTCGACGATTCCCCGACCGCGGCCCCAGCGCACCAGCTCGGCCGGCGAGCCTGCGGCCGATCCGGTAGTGCTCATCAGAAGTTCGGGGTTCGTCCGGGCGAGTTGTCGATAGCCGGTGGTGGCCAGGTCGACCAGATCGAGAAGGCGACGGGGCGCCCGGCCGGCATCGATGGGATCGGCGAGCCAGGCATCCAGGTCGGCGACCAGCGCGGCCATCACCTGTCCCTGCCCGCGCTGGAACATCGCCAGGTCGGGCCGATCGAGGACGAACCGCTGATGCACGAATTTCAGAACTGCCACCTCGTGCCAGGCCTGCCGGTCCAGCGATACGTGCCCCGCCCGCGGCGGCGGGTCGCTCGATACGAGGACGGAATCCTGCAGGTGGGAGATCCAGCTGCGAGTGAATTCACCGACCAGCCGTTCGGCCGCCAGAGACGAATCGAACGGTACCGCGAGCAATCCGTCGACCAGATCAGTGCCCACCCGACCGACCGCGACCGCGAACGCCTCGTCATCGACCATCCAGCCGTCCTTGTCGTGCAGGCGTCGCCGCAGCAGTTCCAGCGAGTTGCCCGGTAGTCGCTCGTTCGCTTTCAGCTCGACCGGATCGGTTGTCTCCAGCTCCGATCGACGACGTATCCAGGTGCGGAACTCGGCGGAAACCGACGCATGCTGCAGTACGCCGGCCCGGTGGAAGTCGTCGAGATCGTGCAGCGAGTAGGCGATGTCGTCGGCGATGTCCATCACCGAGCATTCGACCGTCTGCCGCCAGGGCTTGATCTTCGGATAGGCCGCCAGCAGCTCGGTCATTTCCGCGGCATCGAGCACGTACGCCGAGAATTTCCCGGATCCCATTCCGTCGCTTCCGGGTCCCCCGCCCTTGGGCGGAACCGCCGCGGCACTGGGATGAGGATCAGGGACGCCAAACCTGGCCCATGGATATTTCAGAACCGCAGCTCGGACCGCGGTGGTGAGGTTCAAACCCTCGCCGCTGGTGCCGTGCACATCGAGCTCGGTGATGATCCGGAACGTTTGGGCGTTACCTTCGAACCCGTCTGCCAGTCCGAAACGGCGGCGCGCGATCCGATCCAGCACGCGCTCGCCGAGATGGCCGAATGGCGGATGCCCGAGGTCATGCGCGGTCGCTGCCGCCTGCACCACCACCGGATCGCAACCGCCGAGTTGATGCAGCAGCTGGCGGTGCGGACCGCCGTTCAGCTTGATTGCGATCGCGCGCGCCACTGCGGCCACCTTGATCGAGTGGGTCAGCCGGTTGTGGACGGATTGGCCCGCGGCACCCTGCGAGATCACCTGGGTCACGGCGGCAAGACGCGAGAAGTACGGCGAGAAGCGGATCCGGTCCAGATCCTCCCGGAACGCCGCCTCTGCGTTCGTGTCGGTCGAT
>JBPCPG010000287.1:0-11028 GCA_050999445.1 Nakamurella sp.
GCCGACAGCGGACCATCGGACCAGAAACCGTCGTCATCGGTACCGACCTGACCCCTGGCCTCCCCCGCAGCCAGGTCACCAGCCAGATCACCAGACCCGCCACCAGCCACCCCCACCGTCATACGAAAAAGTGTACGAAAAATACCAAGGAGCTGCAAGGCCCGATCCACGAACTCGGCGTCTGCTCCTAGCGAACGCTCGAACAACGCGTGATCACGAAGCCGCCTCCGGGCAGCTACAGATAGACAATCCAGGGCTTCAGGCTGCGGCTTCGAAGTCGAGTCGAGCCTGCCGGTTACCGAGCTGGATCGGCATGAGGATTCTGTAGATCGGCAACCGCCTTGTCCGGGCGCAGCCCGCGCCAGCGCGGATGTCGGAGCCGACCGTCCGGAGTCCATTCCGAGAAGGTGACCTCACCGACCAACTCCGGACGCACCCAGTGCACACCCAGCGTCTCGGCTCGCACCATCGGGCCGGTGACCGGATTGGTCTTGATTTCCAGCGACCGCAACGTGACGGCCATCTCGTCGAGCACAGCGTCGGTGAAGCCGGTACCCACTCGACCGACGAAATTCAAACCGTCGGCATCGGGCAGCGCCACCAGCAACGCCCCGATACCGTTGGCACGACGGCCATTTCCGGAACGCCAGCCGACAATCACCACCTCCTGGTCCGCGGTGTTCTTGATCTTGATCCAGGTATGGCTCCGTTTGCCCGGCAGATATACCGAATCAGCTTTCTTGGCCAGAATCCCTTCCCATTGCAGTCCTTTGGTCCGCGCCAGAGCCTCTGTCGGTGATCCTGGCATCGGCTCCGGAACGGAGAACGTCGCACCGTGCGGATCCAGCACTGCCAGCACCCGCCGCCGGTCGTCATAGCTCTTGCGCAACAGAGATACCCCGTCCAGGTGCAGAACGTCGAACAACAGCAGCCGCACCGGAACCTGTCCCGAAATCCGCGCGATTTCCGCCGGCTTGGTCAGCTTCATCCGCCGCTGCAGCAGGCTGAAATCCGAGCGTCCGTGCTCGTTCAGCGCGACGATCTCGCCGTCCAGGACGGCGACATGCCCGGCCAGCACGTCCCCGACCTCGGAAAGCTCGGGATAAGTTGCCGTGACATCATTTCCATTCCTGGACACGAGCCGGAAATGTGCGTCACCGACCTCCACGATCGCCCTGACACCGTCCCACTTGCCTTCCAACCGCCAATTCTCCCCGGCGACGTCGGCGAGAGTTCCGGCCGTGGCGAGCATCGGGAGCATGCCGGTCGGCGGTGGACGGTGCGCTATCTTCCGATCCACACCGAATTTGCCGCCTGCCCTGGGCAGGACCTCGGGGAGATCTGGTTGGTCCTTCGTGCGGTGCATCAGCCATTGATTGCCCTTGGCCGCAGCCCCGGACCCCGCGCCCCGCTTGGTGCGGATCAGAGCGAACCTGCCCTTGGCCCGCTGTCCGTCCAAGGCCACGACTACTTCATCGTCGCGCCACTTTTCAAGCCTGTAGTGACCGGCATCCCAGATGGTGACGTCACCGCCGCCATACTCACCTTCATCGATGGTGCCGGCGAATGTCGCATATTCCAGCGGGTGATCCTCGGTCTGCACGGCCAGCCGGTTCTCCCGGGAGGTGGTCGGAATGCCACGTGGCACCGCCCACGACACCAGTACTCCGTCCCGCTCCAGCCGGAAATCCCAGTGCAACGCGGTGGCATGGTGCTCCTGGATGACGAATGTGTCGTCATTTCCCACTTGCCCAGCGGCCTGCGGGGGCGGAACCGGCTCGGGCGTGCGATCGGCGGAACGCTTGGACCGATAGGCGGCCAGCTTCTGGGCGGTCGATCGATTGCCGGACGGGATGTCGGCGAACGGATCTATACCGTTCTTCAGCCGTTCCACGACTTCCCGGTAGTCGAGGTGCCGGAGAGCCGGGTCCTCCAACTCCTCCCAAGTTCGGGGCGCCGCGACCGTCGGCGACTCCCTGCCCCGCAGCGAATACGGTGCAATGGTCGTCTTCGCTGCACTATTCTGCGACCAGTCGATGAAGACCTTTCCAGGTCGAAGATCTTTCGACATCTTCGACACCACCAGCTTGGGCATCTCCCGTTCGATGGTTTCGGCCAGCAGTTTTGCGAACTGTGAGACCTGTTCCGAGGTCTGCTCGCCGGACAGCGGAACATACAGGTGCAGCCCCTTCGATCCGCTGGTGACCGGATAGGCGGTCAGCTTCAGGTCGTCCAATCGCGCTCGAATCGCGAATGCAATCTCCGCACACTCGGCCAGCTCGACGCCCGGCCCGGGATCAAGGTCGAAGACAGCGCGATCGGGTAATCCAACACCGCCGTCGGAATTGAAACGCCACTGCGGGACATGGAGTTCCAGCGCGGCATTCTGCCCCATCCAGGCCAGCGTGGCAGGTGAATTCAGGAGCGGATAGGTGATGGTGCGGTCCTTGTGAGTGACGCCGGCGCGCGGAATCCAGGCCGGGGTGCCCTTGTCGATGTTCTTGTGGAAGAACGGCGGGGTTTCAACGCCGTTGGGCCAACGCTTGCGGGTGGCCGGCCGACCCTCGACCAGGGGCAGCATGGCGGTTGCGACCTCGGCGTAATACCCGATCACGTCAGCCTTCGTCGTACCGGTGGCCGGATACAGCACCTTGGACAAATTGGTCAGCGCAAATCGATGACCGTCCATCTCCACCTGTGCGCCGTCGCCCGCCATGGCACCTGATCCTAGGCGAGGCTGGGCGCCGCAGAGGTTACTCTGCGTTGTGGCAGTCTTTCGTCCCGCAGATGTCGGTTTCGACCCGCAGGATCCGACCTTCCTGGCCGACCCTTATCCGGTGTATTCGCGCATGCGAGACCTTGGTCAGGTTCTGTACTACGCGGACCGCGATCTGTACCTGCTCACCCAATTCGCCGACGTCAACGCTGCGTTGCGGGATCGGCGACTGGGCCGGGAATACCGCCACCGCTACACCGACGGCGAGTTCGGGCGGCAGGCGCACGACCCGCGGTGGGCGAATTTCGAAGAGTCCGAGCGCTGGTCGTTGCTCAACCTCGAGCCTCCCGACCACACTCGTCTGCGCCGGTTGGTGACGAAGGTTTTCACCGCCCGATCGATCGCCGCGCTGCGGCCACAAGTCGAGTCGCTGGCCGCGGCGGCACTGACGTCGGTAGGAAGCACCACCGCATTCGACCTGATCAGCTCCTACGCCCAACCGTTCTCTATCGCCGTGATCTGCACGCTGCTCGGTGTGCCGACCCAGGACGGCCCACGACTGCTCGACTGGTCACACGCAATCGTGAAGATGTACGAATTCTCCACCAGCGACGTGGAACGGAACTCGGCGGACAACGCCGCCCGTGAGTTCATCGACTACGTGCACACGCTGATCCAACAGCGCCGAAAGCACCCGGAAGACGATCTCATCTCCGAACTGGTGCAGGTGGCCGACGAGGGAGAACGGCTCACGGTGGATGAGATCGTCTGCACCGTCATCGTTTTGCTGAACGCCGGACACGAAGCCACCGTCAACACGCTGGGAAACGGTATGCGGGCGCTGTTGAAGCACCCCGAGGAATGGTCGGGGGTCACCCGGGGCGAGGTAAAACCGTCGATCGTCGTAGAGGAGATGCTGCGCTGGGACTCACCGCTGCAGTTGTTCGAACGGTGGGTGCTGGAGGACGGCGTCCTGATCGGCGGACGATCCTTCGCCATCGGAGAGCGAATCGGAATGATGTTCGGCGCCGCCAATCGAGACCCCCTACGGTTCCCCGATCCGGACAGGTTCGATGCCGCCCGCGGCGACTCCACCCACATCGGATTCGGTGGCGGCCTTCATTTCTGCATCGGTGCCCCGCTGGCTCGATTGGAGTTGGAGGTCTCTGTTGCACTGTTGCGGACATTGCCCGGCCTCCGCCTCGTCGAAGAGCCCAGTTATCAGCCGCATTTCGTCATTCGCGGCCTGCGTGCACTGATCGTGGCGTCGGCGGCCGACGGCGACAGCTGCCCGTCGAGCACACCGTAGTAGATCCGAGGTCATAGTCGACCTCGGATCTACTACGGTCTTACTCACGCTACAACAGGGTGCGCCGCACCACGTCGGCCACGACCTCATGCAGATCTCGGTTCCGGCTGAACGCTGCACGCTGCTGTTGCGCCCCGGTTCCGTTGGAGCGCAACCGATCCAGCCCGACGTCGACCAGTTGGAGGTCTCCGTTGCGCTCCAGCGCCGGCAGCAATCGGCCAACCAGAGCGTCGAGCAGGTCGAACGCCGGCCTGGGCCGGCGAGTGTCGGGATCGAACAGTTCACCGGTCAATCCGTACCGGCATGCCCGCCACGAGGCGCCCCGCAGGAGTTCGGCTCGGAATTCGAGCGAGCGCTCGCCCGCCCGCCAACTCTTGGCAGCGGTATCGACCAACGCTCTGGACAGCGCCGCGATCAGTACAGCGTCGTCGACATCGGTGCAGACATCTGCAACCCGGATCTCCAAGGTCGGGTACCGGGCGGAAAGCCGCGCGTCGAAGTAGATCATTCCGTCGTCGATGGCGGCGCCACTGGTGATCAGCTCGGAAATGGAACGATCGTAGGTCGATTCATCTCCGAAGATCGCCGACGGCCCAGCCGACGGCCACAAGCTCCAGACAACCGTCCGATAGCTGGCATAACCCGAATCCTGGCCCTGCCAGAACGGTGAGTTCCCGGAAATGGCATTGAGAACCGCGAGCCACGGGGCGATGCGATCGAGGACCGCGACGCCTTCGGCTCGCGAATCGATGGAGACGTGGACGTGCTGGCCGCAGGTCAACTGCTGACGGGCCAAGAGGCCGAACTGAGCCCCCATGGCCTGGTAACGGTCGTTCGGAGCGGCGGTCGGGCGCACCTTGCGCGGACTGGTCGCGACGGCTGCGACCTGGACGCCGTTCCCGGCGGCTGCGGAGGCCAGTTCCCGGCGTAGTCGTCGTAGGTTCTCGGTCAGCTCGGCGGCCGACGTCGTCGGGATGGACCCGATCTCGGCCTGCTCCTCCTTGAACTCCTGATCGATCGGCGGCAGGCCGGGATCGGCACCGCGTTGGGTTCGCCGCTCCTGCGCTTCGTGCACCACCGATTCCGCGGACGCGGCCGGCGTGCCGTCACCCGGATCGACCAGCAGCAGCTCTTCTTCCACCCCGAAGGTGCGCAACGCCATGGCGCCATCCTGTCGTACGCCGCCCGGTCGCATTCGAAGGGCCCGACCGCACTCAGTGATGCCCCGGCCAACCGTTGGAACCCAGGTCGATACTGGTGGCAACTCGCACCAGGCTGGGCCGCACCGGAGTTGAGCCGAAGCCGAAGCGGACCGGCGGGTGGACGTCCTGCAACGAGCCCAGATCATCGTCGTTCCAGAAGGCATCGATCGTCGCGATCGAATGCAGATCCAGCGCCGCGTACCACTCACGTCGCCCGCCACCGGCGGTGCCGCGAGTACGGACGCCCGGCATCAGCCGCACGGCGATCGGATCGAGTACGGCTGCCCACCAGCGCGCACGGGCCAATGGCCGCGGAACGCCGCGGAGCAGCCAGCCGAGCGCGCCGCGACCGCCGCTCGTGAATCGCACGGAGAGCGCGCCCGCCCGGACCCACCACACCGGACCGGACCGTCGATAGGTCACCGGCACGACCGAGATCTCGTCGAATCGATAGGTGGCTGCCACGAAATCGGCCACCTCCGTCGACGGCGCCAACAGGGTGCGGTGGCCATCCGGCCCCTCGACCATCACGTCCGCAACGGATCCCAGCGGGGATCGAGGCCACATCCCGACGACCAGCCGAGTGCCCGACGAGGTGCCGAACCCCGCGATGGCGCCCTCAAAGATCAGCATCGGTTCAGGCTACGAGTTCGGACCGTCGCGGATCGGTTGCTCCGCCCGCATTGGGGAGATCGCGATGACCGCGTGACGGCCCTGCGACATCGTCGCGGCATCGCCCCGGCCCGAATCGCCGGTGCGACAACCCCTAGGGTTGACCGGTGATGAGCGATTTCCGCGTTCGACTTGGAGGCGTGCACCGATGGGCATTCTGAGTTCGTTCGACCTGACCGGACGGGTAGCAGTGGTAACCGGCGGGAATCAGGGCCTGGGCCTGGCATTCGCCCGAGGACTGGGCGAAGCCGGCGCTAAGGTGGCGATCCTGGGCCGTCGCACTTCCCAGAACCAGGAAGCCGCAGCGCAACTCGTCTCGGACGGAATCCAGGCTCGCCCCTTCACCGCCGACGTCGTCGACCGGGCCAGCATGGAGGCGGCGGCCGACGAGATCGTGAACGATCTCGGTCCGGTCGACATCCTGGTGAACAACGCCGGTGCCTGCATCCACCGGCCGGCTTTCGACGTGACGGACGGTGAATTCGCCGAGGTGATGAACGTCAACGTGACAGGCGTGTGGAACGGCTGTCAGATCTTCGGTCGACGAATGGCCACAGCGGGTAAGGGCGGCGTCATCGTCAACGTCGGGTCGATCTCGGCGCAGATCGTCAACCGGCCGCAATGGCAACCTGCCTACAACGCCTCGAAGGCAGCAGTTCACCAGCTCACCAAATCATTGGCCGCCGAATGGGCGCCGATGGGTATTCGCGTGAATGCAATAGCCCCAGGGTATGTTCGCACCGAGATGGCGCCCGTGGATCTACCTGAATTTCACCGGTACTGGATCGAGGATGCGCCGCAGCAACGGGCCGCCTCGCCTGCCGAAATCGCGCCGAGCGTGGTCTTTCTCGCCTCCGATGCGTCCGCCTTCATGACCGGCTCGGTGCTGGTGATCGACGGCGGTTACACGTTGTACTGACACTTGCTGCCGGGTATCAAGGAAACAGGATGAAGCGGAGAACGCAGAAATGACGAGAGTGTTGGTCACCGGCGGCACCGGAAATCTCGGGCGCCATGTCGCGGGCCAGTTGATTGCGGCCGGACAGATGGTCCGGATCGCCAGTCGCCAGGCTCCGCCCGCCGGAACGGCTCTGGACCACGAGTGGGCGACTGTCGACTATCGGAGCCGGGCCGGGCTGGACGACGCCCTGGCCGATATCGACGTGGTGATCCACTGCGCAAGCGGCTCACCCAAGGGCGAAGCCGAGTCGATGGCGGCACTGCTGTCCTCGGGCAAACGCGCCGATCTGAAACATCTGCTCTACATCTCGATAGTCGGCGTCGACAGGCTCGCGTTGGGCTACTACCGCGCCAAATTCGCCGCCGAGAAATCATTGATCACCTCCGGAATGCCGTGGACGATCCTGCGGGCCACCCAGTTTCACGATCTTGCTCTGACCATGGTGAAAGGCATGTGCAAACTCCCGGTCGCATTTGTTCCCAAAGGAATCAGCTGCCAGCCGGTGGCGGTCGAAGAAGTTGCCACCCGCCTCGTCGAACTCGCTGCCGATCCGCCCGCCGGTAGGGTGCCGGAGATCGGCGGCCCGGAAATCCATTCCGTCACCGAATTGGCGCGCATGTACCTGCAGTCCGCAAGACGAAGGAAGCCGTTGGCCCAGGTCCCGCTGCCCGGAAAATTGGCGGGGGGCCTACGCAGGGGCTACGGCATGACGCCCGATTTCGGTGACGGGGTGCAGACTTTCGGCGAGTTTCTGCAGATGCGGCGGCTCAGCGCCGGACACCTCTGACGCTGCCGCCGGTTCTGGCGCTGTCGTCCGGTTCTGGCGCTGCTGCCGGTTCTGACGCTGCCGCCCGGGCGCCGGCCCAGGCTCAGGTGTGCAGGTCTGCGGCACGATCCGCCGGGAGGTGTTCCTGGCCGCGAATTCGTGTTCGGGAAAGGATCAGTGTCCCCAGGAAACCGACGAGCAGGGCGATGAGCACACCGATGTTGCTGAACGCCCAAGCTCCCGCGCGACCACCGAGCGCGAACGGCCCCAGCAGGTAGCCCTGCCAGTCCAGCCACCCGGCGAAGGTGTTCCTCACCAGGCCCCAGCCCAGAGCGGTGCCCACCAACACCAGGGCGACAGCGTCCCACTGCACATCCCCGTACCGGCCTTTCGGCTCGAACAGGTCTACCTCCGAGTAGTCCTTGTGCCGCAACAGAACATCGGCCAGCATCACCCCCGCCCACGCTGACACCGGCACTCCCAGGGTGATCAGGAATCCCTGGAACGGGTCGAGAAAGGTGTGTCCCCGGGTGAAGAAGACCACCGCGACGGTGCCTGCCAGCATGATCGTGCCGTCGATCAGCGCGGCCACATGTCGCGGCACCTTCAAGCCCAGGCTGAGCAGGGCCAATCCGGACGAATAGATGTCGAGCACCGCCCCGCCCACCAGCCCCAGGACCGCAACGAGCACGAAGACGACCAGGAACCAGGTGGGCAGCAGCGAGGCCAGGGCCCCGATGGGATCGGTGGCGATCGCGCCGCTGAGATCCTTGGACGAGCCCGCCAGCAACAGGCCGAAGACCAGTAGGACCACCGGCGCGACGGCGCCGCCGAAGGTGGTCCAGCCGATCACGCCGCGTCCCGACGATTTCCTCGGTAGGTATCTCGAGTAGTCCGCAGCCGCATTCACCCAGCCGAGGCCGAACGCCGTCATCAGAAAGATCAGCGCACCGATGACGGCGGTGGCATTGCCCGCTGGAAGGTGGGACACGGTCGACAAATTGATGTGCTTCGCCACCAGGACGACGTAGACGACGGTGAGCACGCCGGTCACCACGGTGATCCATTTCTGCATCCGCATGATGACGTCGAAGCCCGCAACGCCGCCGCCGATGGTCAGGCCGGTCACCAGCACCATGGCCACCACCTTGACCAGCATGCCCCCGCCCCAACCGAGCCGCTCGAAAACCGTTGCGGTGGCGAGAGTCGCGAGAATGACCAGTGCAGTCTCCCAACCGACGGTCAGCACCCAGGAAATGAACGAGGGCAGCTTGTTACCCCGGACCCCGAAGGCTGCCCTGGACAGGATCATCGTCGGGGCCGAGCCTCGTTTGCCGGCGATCGCCACGAACCCGCAGAACAGGAACGACAGTGTGACGCCGATGATGCCGACGATCAGCGCCTGCCAGAAAGAAATCCCGAAGCCGAGGACGAACGCGCCATAGCTCAAGCCAAGGACCGAGACGTTTGCGCCGAACCACGGCCAGAACAGATCGCGCGGTCGGCCTTTGCGCTCACTGTCGGCGATGACGTTGATGCCGTTGATCTCGACCGGGAGCGACCGACTTTCCTGCGTCTGACTACTCATCCTGGAATTGTCGCACTCGGCGATTTCAGTAGAGCTGCGCTCCGGACAGTCCGAACAGGAGCAGATCGATCCCCGCCAGGACGATGGTGGCGGCGAACAGGCCCCTGCCGCCCGGATTGCGCAAGCCCAGCGACAGTCCGCCCGCTGCGAACACGGCGATCACAGCAAGTGCCGACCATTTCCAATCCGTGATCCGCCCTGGCCCCAACAGTACGAACGCCGAGGCAACGACGAGCAGTACAGGACCGGCGATGGCTGTGGTTCTGGCGCCGAGAAGATGCCACAATCCACGAACACCGGTTGCACGGTCGGCCTCGAGGTCCGGGAGCACGTTCGCGGCATGGGCGGCCGATCCCAGCACCGCTCCGGCCGCCACCGCCCACCATTGCGGCCATGGATGCCCGGACCGCGCCAGCACCGCTCCCACCGGGAGCGCTCCGAACCCGACGGCATACGGAACCCAGGACAGTACAGTGCTTTTCAAGCCGAAGTTGTAGAGCCAGCCCGCAACGAACTGAACAGAGGTGGCCGATCCGGCCCGCCAGCCCAGCGACATCGATACACCGACGGCGAGTACCAGACCGATGCCAGCCGCGGCGGCGACCGTGCGGGGCGCCACCGACCCCCCGGCCACCGGTTTGTCGGAGCGACCCGCTTCGCGGTCGCGCGCGGCGTCGATCCAGTCGTTCGACCATCCGATGGACAGCTGCCCGATGAACACGGCAGCGGTGAACGCGGCTGCTGGGCCGAAGTCGAGCCCGGCCAGGGCTGCCAGCCCGGCGCCCAGGACAGTGACGCCGACGGTCGGCACCGGATGGCAGGACAACGCCAACCCACGCACGGTGGACGGCAGGCGAGCCTCCTGAGCCATGGGTCGACCATAGGGCAGCAACGATCGAAACTCCGAAAGAGGCGAGTGTCGGTGCCGCGGGGGACGATGAGCCGATGTTGCTTTCCCAGCTCGTCGAGACCTCCGCGGCCGTCGCCGCGACCCGCTCCCGGCTGGCCAAGCGCAAACTTCTGGCCGACACCATCGCTCGGTCCGAACCGGACGAGATCGAACTGGTCGTCACGTTCCTGTCCGGCACCCTCCGCCAGCGCCGCACCGGCGTCGGCTGGGCGTCGTTGTCCGGACTTCCTGCACCTGCGGCGCAGTCGAGGTTGACCCCTATCGACGTGGATGCCGCATTCGGGGCAGTTGCTGCCCTGGGAGGCGCCGGTTCCGCCGCCCTGCGCGCCGCCGCGGTCGAGTCGCTGTTCGCCAGAGCCACCGCCGGGGAACAGGAGTTCCTGCGCGGATTGGTGTTCGAGGACCTCCGTCAGGGCGCCCTCGACTCCTTGGTGCAGGACGGCCTGGCTGCGGCTTTCGGTGCACCACTTCCAGTAGTGCAACGGGCGGCCATGCTACTGGGATCAACCGCGACAGCCGCCGCATTGCTTGCCACCTCAGGCCTTCCGGCGCTGGAGCAGGTACGGCTGCAGGTGGGCGTACCGATCCGGCCCATGCTGGCGGCCAGCGCGCCAGATCCCGAGGCCGCCACTGCGAAGTCGGGCCTGCCTGCGCTGGTGGACGCCAAACTCGACGGGATCCGAATCCAGGTACACCGGAACGCCGGATCCATCCGGCTGTACACCCGGAGCCTGGACGACATCACCGAGCGGCTGCCGGAAATCGTGGAGGCCGTTGCGGAACTCCCGCTGTCGCAATTGGTGATGGACGGTGAGGTCGTCGGTCTCGGACCGGCAGGACGCCCGCTGTCGTTCCAGGTCATCGCCTCACGCACCGGCAGCAGCGTGGATGTGGCAGCCGGGCG
>JBPCPG010000299.1:0-4308 GCA_050999445.1 Nakamurella sp.
CCTGCCTGCGTGTCGTGTACTGCCACCTGAACCCTTCTCGACGGCCCCTTCCGAATCGGGCTACCCGCGCATTCTTCCGCACCCGCCCCTGGTTGTCCCACCCGTCCACCGGGCAGCGGCGGGGCGCGGTGATCCCGGCGGTACTCCGGTCGGATTTGCCCGGCCGGAGCCGTTGACGCCAGTTCTGGCTACTCGGGCTGCGGGCCGCGTCGGCGCAGGTAGCGCTCGAACTCCTCGGCGATGGAGTCGCCGCTCGCCGGACGGAGCGGGGGTTCGTCCTCGCCGGTCTGCTCCAGCGTCTGGATGTAGGCGCTGATGTCTTCGTCCTGGGAGGCGATGTCGGATACCTCGTCTTCCCACTCGACGGCCTGCGTCGGCAGCGCACCCACCGGGACCTCGATGTCCAGCAGCTCTTCCACCCGGTTGAGCAGCGCTACCGTCGCCTTCGGATGCGGGCCCTGTGCCACGTAATGAGGCACCGCGGCCCAGAAGGTGAACGCCGGGATACCACGCTGCACGCAGGCATCGGCGAAGACGCCGGTGATGCCGGTCGGGCCTTCGTAGGTGGACTCGGTCAGTCCGAATCTCTCGGCTGAGCCGGGATCCGGGGCGGTGCCGGTCACCTGGACAGGGCGGGTGTGCGGTACGTCGGCCAGCAGGGCTCCCAGGCACACCACCCTGGTCACCTGCTGGGCCTCGGCCACTGCCAACAACTCGTCGCAGAATGCCCGCCAGTGGAAGTTCGGCTCGATACCGTGCACCAGGATCACGTCGTGGCCGGCGACCGACTCCGGCAGCCGGACCGCCGACAGCCGGGTGGTCGGCCACTCGATCCTCCTGGTCAGGCCGTCCACCATTTTGGTGGTCGGGCGGGAGACCTGGAAGTCGTAGTAGCCCTGAGGGTCGATCTCGGCAAGCGGTACCGACTTCCACTCGCTACTCAGCTGTTCGATCGCGTTCGTCGCCGCATCCCCGGCGTCGTTCCAGCCCTCGAAGGCAGCGATCATTACCGGCTGCCGCAGCCTCGGTTCGCCGGGGTCACGCCCCTCAAGGATCACCGAGTCAGCCTACGACCACGGAGCGGGCCGGCGTGGTGAGCGCGGCAGGGACGCCCGGCGGCCGGCTCGACCGACGGCCCGGGACGAGGCGCGCTCAGTCCTCAGGCTCGTAACCCAGGTTGGGCGAGAGCCAGCGCTCCGCCTGCTTGAGGGTCCAGCCCTTGCGCTGCGCGTACTCGGCGACCTGGTCCTTGCCGATCCTGCCCACCACGAAGTACCTCGACTCCGGATGGGCGAAATACCAACCGCTGACCGCGGCGCCCGGCCACATCGCCATGCTCTCGGTCAGCGTGATGCCGGTGGCAGCTTGCACGTCGAGCAACCGCCACAAGGTCTCCTTCTCGGTGTGATCGGGGCAGGCGGGGTAGCCGGGCGCCGGCCGGATGCCGGTGTACTTCTCGGCCAGAAGCGCTTGGCTGTCAAGCTTCTCGTCCCCGGCGAAGCCCCAGAAATCCCTGCGGACCCGCTCGTGCAGACGCTCGGCGAACGCCTCGGCCAGCCGGTCGGCCAACGATTCCAGCAGGATGGCGCTGTAGTCGTCGTAGGCCGCCTTGAACTCCGCAATCTTCCCTTCGATGCCCAGGCCGGTTGTCACGGCGAAAGCCCCGACGTAGTCATGTTTCCCGGTCTTCTTCGGCGCCACGTAGTCACCCAGCGAGCGGTTGGGCACCCCGTCGCGGTGCTCGCCCTGCTGGCGGAGATTGTGCAGCGTCGCCACCACGTCGGTACGGGATTCGTCGGTGTACACCTCGATGTCATCGTCGACCGCGTTGGCCGGGAACAGCCCGATGACACCGTTGGCCGTCACCCACTTCTGTTCGATCATCGCCTCGAGCATGGCCTGCGCATCCTCGTACAATTTGCGCGCCGTCTCGCCGGTGGCCGGGTTGTGCAGAATGTCCGGGAATCGGCCCTTCATCTCCCAGGCGTTGAAAAACGGCTGCCAGTCGATGTATCGGCGCAGCTCCTGGAGCGGATAGTCGCGTAGCTCCTTGGTGTAGGAGTTGATGGTGCCGTGCCGGTGATCGCAGGTGGGACCTTCACACACATCCTTAGCCTGCTGCACCAGAAACCGCGGGCGCGGCGGGTGGTAGTCCGTCCAATCGATCGGGGTGCGGTTCTCTCTGGCCGCCGCGATCTTCGCCAGCGGTCGTTCGTTGCGCTTGTCGGCGAAGCGTTTGCGGATCGCCTCGTACTCCTTGTCGACCTCTGCCATCAGCACCGGTCTGCGCTCTGGCGACAACAGCGCAGCGGTCGTCGGCACCGAGCGGGAGGCGTCTTTCACCCACACCACCGGACCGTGGTACTTCGGCGTCACTTTCACCGCCGTGTGCGCTCTGGAGGTGGTGGCACCGCCGATCAACAGCGGGATCTCCAGCCCCTGACGTTCCATTTCCTCGGCGAAGTTGACCATCTCGTCCAGCGAAGGGGTGATCAGCCCGGACAGGCCGATGATGTCGGCCTTCTCCGCCACCGCCGCATCCAGGATCTTCTGCGCCGGCACCATCACCCCGAGATCGACGACGTCATAGTTGTTGCACTGCAGGACGACGCCAACGATGTTCTTGCCGATGTCGTGCACGTCGCCCTTGACGGTGGCCATCACGATCTTGCCCTTGGCCTTGGCGACCTTGGTCGGATCCTTCTCGGCTTCGATGAACGGAATCAGGTGCGCGACAGCCTTTTTCATCACCCGCGCCGACTTGACCACCTGCGGCAGGAACATCTTGCCGGCGCCGAACAGGTCGCCGACGATGCCCATCCCGTCCATCAGCGGGCCCTCGATCACCTCGAGCGGCCGACCACCGTTCTCGGAGATCTCCTGCCGCAGCTCCTCGGTGTCGGCCACCACGTGATCGTCGATGCCCTTGACCATCGCGTGGGCGATCCGTTCCCGGAGCGGCAAGGCGCGCCATTCCTCGGTGGTCGCCTCCTGTTGTACGTCGCCGGTGTTGAACTTGGCGGCGATCTCCAGCAGGCGTTCGGTCGAGTCCTCCCGGCGGTTGAGGATGACGTCCTCGATCCGTTCCCGCAGTTCCGGATCGACCTGGTCGTAGACCACCAGGGCACCGGCGTTGACGATGCCCATGTCCATGCCGGCGGCGATCGCGTGGTAGAGGAACACCGCGTGAATCGCCTCACGGACCGGGTTGTTGCCCCGGAAGGAGAACGAAACGTTCGACACGCCACCGGATATCAGCGCGCCGGGCAGATTCTGCTTGATCCAGCGGGCCGCTTCGATGAAGTCGACGCCGTAGTTGGCGTGCTCCTCGATACCGGTGGCGACGGCGAACACGTTCGGATCGAAGATGATGTCCTCGGCCGGGAAACCGACCTCTTCGGTGAGGATCTGGTAGGCCCTGGCGCAGATCTCCTTGCGCTTCTGCAAGTTGTCAGCCTGACCGTTCTCGTCGAAGGCCATCACCACGATCGCTGCCCCGTACTTGCGACACAGTCTGGCCTGTTCGATGAACTTGTCGACGCCCTCCTTCATCGAGATGGAGTTGACGATCGGCTTGCCCTGCACGCATTTCAGGCCGGCCTCGATGACATGCCACTTCGACGAGTCGATCATCATCGGTACCCGGCAGATGTCCGGTTCGGTGGCCACCAGCTTGCAGAACCGGTCCATCGCCTCGACGCCGTCGATCATGCCTTCGTCCATGTTGACGTCGATGATCTGCGCGCCGGACTCCACCTGTTGCCGGGCCACCGCCAGCGCGGTGGAATAGTCGCCGGCCTTGATCAGGTTGCGGAATCGGGCCGAACCGGTGATGTTGGTCCGCTCGCCGACGTTGACGAACAGCGATTCGTCGACGATGTTCAGCGGTTCCAGACCGGACAGCCGGCAGGCCCGGCCGATGCTGCTCGGGGTACGCGGCAATCGGCCGGCGACCCGGTCGACGATCGCGGTGATGTGTTCCGGGGTGGTGCCGCAACATCCTCCGAGGATGTTCACCAGCCCGGCGGTGGCGAACTCGCCGACCACGTCTGCCATCTGGTCCGGCGACTCCTCGTACTCGCCGAACGCGTTGGGCAGCCCGGCATTCGGGTAGCAGGAGACGAAACAGTCAGCGATCCGGGACAGCTCGGCGATGTACGGCCGCATCTCGTCGGCGCCCAGCGCACAGTGCAGCCCGACGGCGATCGGCCGAGCGTGTCGTACCGATGCTCAGAACGCCTCCGTCACCTGGCCGGACAGCGTCCGACCGGAAGCGTCGGTGATGGTGCCGGAGATGATCACCGGCCA
>JBPCPG010000317.1:0-28928 GCA_050999445.1 Nakamurella sp.
CCGCGTCGCCGGCATTGTCTGCCGCCCAGTTGCTCGGCGCGAAGATGTCGACCCGCTTCATTGCCGGGGTGAGTTCGGTGACCGAGTCGCTGTAGTCGAACGTGGAGGTGGACTCGCCGTTGCCGACCGCCACCAACAGGTTGCCGTTCGGCTGGATCACCGGGCCGCCGGCGGCCCAGATGGCACCTTCGCGAGGGGTCGGGACCACGTAGGCGACACCGCCGAGTTGGCCGTTGGTCTTGAGGGCGATCACCGCACCTTTGTAGTTTCCACAGTCCCCGATCAACCCGCCGAAAGCGATGTACACATTGCCGCGATCGACGGCCAGCGCCGCACGCTGCTGTTCGGCCTTCGGCTCGGTGCCGGGCACCTCCATCCGGCGATTCATGGCAGTGGCGCCGCTGGCGGCACTGAGTCCCCAGATTTCGTGCTGGACGCCTCCGGTTTGCGAATAGGTGACCGTGACGACAAACACCCGGCCGGTGATCGGGTCGTATGCCGGACTGCCGGTGATCCCGGTCGGTGCGATGTTGCCGCTGCAGGCCAGCACTGAGGTGTCGCTGATGGCGGAGCGCAGGTGGCGGCTCCACCGGACCGCGCCCGTCCCTGGATCGAGTGCGTACACGTTGTTGTTCTCCGTGGCGACGATGACGCTGGTGCCGGCCAGGATCGGTGAGCCGTACACCGGACCGTCCAGCGCTCTGTTGAAGGCAGGAGCGAAGGCACGGAAGGCTGTTGCAGTGGGGGCGTACCCCGACCGGAGATTGTCTCCATGGTCGGTCGGCCACCCTGCCGCGGTCGTTGACAGCACGACGAGTAGTGCCAGGATCACGCTCAGTGTGCGACGCATGCGATCATTCTGCTCCCGATAACCCGATTTGAGAACACTTCGGCCGATTTGAATTAAATTTGGCGGAGTGTGTTTGATTTAGTTTGGCGGTGTGTTTGATTTAAATTGGCGGAGTGGGAGACGACATCGACGATGCGCCCCGGCTCGAGTTGAGGCCGTGCGCCAGTGGTCCGGAGGCGACCGAGGAGACTCGGGTGCGGATGACGGCGTTCGTGCACGGCCAGGTTCAGGGGGTCGGTTTTCGATGGTGGACCAGATCCCGGGCGCTCGAACTCGGGCTGGCGGGAAGCGCCACCAACATGACCGGTGGGCGGGTGCAGGTGGTCGCGGAAGGCAGTCGGGCAGCGTGCGCGCGACTGCTGACACTGCTGCGGGGCGACGACCCACCCGGCACAGTCGCGCTGGTGGTCGAAACTTACGGTGCAGTTCGCGGCGAGCGCGGGTTCGTCGAGCGCTGAGTCGAGCGCTGAGCCGAGAGTGCGGGACGGGTAATCTACACACCGTCCCGCAGTCGCCGATCTGACCGTCCTACTCGTCCTCCTGCTCTTCTCCGTTTCGAAGGGACCTCGCCAACGTGTACTTGAAGTCCCTGACACTGAAGGGTTTCAAGTCCTTCGCCTCGGCCACCACGCTGCACTTCGAGAAGGGCATCACCGCCGTCGTCGGTCCCAACGGATCGGGGAAGTCCAATGTCGTCGACGCGATCGCCTGGGTGCTGGGCGAACAGGGCGCCAAGGCGCTGCGCGGCGGAAAGATGGAGGACGTCATCTTCGCCGGCACTGCGGACCGGCCACCGTTGGGTCGGGCCGAGGTGACCCTGACGATCGACAACTCCGACGGTGCATTACCCATCGACTATTCCGAGGTGTCGATCACTCGGAGAATGTTCCGGGACGGTGGCGGCGAGTACGAGATCAACGGGTCGGCCTGCCGGTTGCTCGACATCCAAGAGCTGCTGTCGGATTCCGGCATCGGGCGTGAGATGCACGTGATCGTCGGGCAGGGTCAGCTCGACGCCGTGCTGCAGGCCAGGCCGGAGGATCGCCGGGCCTTCATCGAGGAAGCCGCCGGCGTGCTCAAACACCGCAAGCGCAAGGAGAAGGCGCTTCGCAAACTCGACGCCATGCAGGCCAACCTCACCAGGTTGAACGACCTGACCGGCGAGCTACGGCGGCAGCTCAAGCCACTGGGCCGCCAGGCCGAGGTGGCCCGCCGGGCCGCGGGTGTCCAGGCCGACTTGCGCGACTCGCGGCTGCGCCTGCTCGCCGACGATTATTCGTCCCTTTCCAACAGGATCGCGGCAGAATCAGCCGACGAAGCCGCCGCACTCCTCCACCGGGAGTCGGTTCAGCGGGCGTTGGCCGAGGCGACCGAGCGCAGCGAGGCGTCCGCGTCCGCGTCCGCTGCCGCCGGCCCTGCACTGGCCGTGGCGCAGGAGACCTGGTTCGGGCTGTCCGCGTTGGCCGAACGATTTCGAGGGACCGTCTCCCTGGCGCAGGAGCGCAGTCGGAACCTGGCCGCGCCACTGGAACCGCCCCGGCCGGGGCGTGATCCGCAGGAGTTGGAAGCCGCAGCCGCAGCTGCCGAGCAGGCTCAACTGGAGAAGGACGCTGCTGTTGAGACGACCAGGGCCGACCTGGCCGACGCGGTCTCGCAGCGCATCGAATCCGAACAGGCGCTGCGAGCCGCGGAGCAACAGCTGCTGACCGCGACCAGGGCAATCTCGGATCGACGGGAGGGGCTCGCCCGGTTGGCCGGACAGGTGAACGCCGCGCGTTCCCGCCAGGCCGCCGGCGACGACGAAATGGCGCGGTTGGCGGCGGCGGTCGCCGACGCCGGCGATCGGGCGGCGTCCGCACGCGAATCCTTCAGCGTCCTCCAGGACTCCGTCGGGGACCTCGATTCTTCGGAGATCGGGCTCGACGAGGATCACGAGTCGGCCGAAGCGGCCCTTGAAGCGGCGCGCGGCCGGGTCGCTGATCTCGCCGAAAGGTCACGCGAGGCCCGGAGCCGGCAGACGGGACTGGGCGCCCGGGTCGACGCGTTGTCGTTGGGCTTGGATCGACGCGACGGTGCCGGTGCACTGCTGGCAGCCGATGCCGAACTGACCGGTCTACTGGGTTCGGTCGCCTCCGTCCTCGAAGTGGAGGCGGGTTTCGAGGCCGCGATGGCAGCCGCCCTCGGCCCGGCCGCCGACGCGGTCGCCGTTACCGGAACAGCAGCGGCGGCTGCTTCCCTCCGACTGCTGCGAGAAAATGACTCTGGACGCGCCGGGATGATGATCGGCGGCGCCCGGGTCGCCGTTGATCGCACGCAGTGGCCCGCGCTGCCGTCAGGATGTGTGTGGGCGCTGGACCACGTCACCATGCCTCCCGCGCTGGCCCCGGCAATGCTGTTGGCTCTTGAGAAGGTCGCCGTAGTAACAGATCTCGATGCTGCGGTTGCGCTGATCCAAACGCTCCCACTGGTTCGGGCCGTCACTCGCACCGGCGACCTGATGGGTGGGGCCTGGGCTTTCGGCGGCAGCGCGGGAAAGCAGTCCGTCATCGAGATCCAGGCAGCGGTCGACGAGACGGAGACAGCGCTTGCCGCAGTGACCGGGAGCATCGCCGAACTGGAAGCCGCGCTGTCCGGCGCCAGGTCGGAATTGGAGCGGTGCGAGGGGCAGCGCCAGGCCACCCTTGCCGCTCTGCACGAGTCCGATGCGCGGCTCTCTGCCGTATCCGAGCAATTGGGGCGCCTCGGCGAGGCAGCACGATCGGCCAACGGTGAGGCCGAGCGGTTGGAACGACAGCGGCAGGCCGCCGAGACCGCTTCGGAACAGGGTCGGGTCACCGTGGCGAACCTGGAGGCGCGGCTGTATGCGGCGGAGTCGCAGGAGTACCCGGAAGAGGTCGACACCGAGATTCGCGACGGCTTGGCGGACCTGACTGCGGATGCCCGGCAGGTTGAAGTCGAATCCCGGTTGACGCTGCGCACTGCCGAAGAGCGCGCCAGGGCGACGGCAGGCGTGGCGGACGGACTGCGCCGATCGGCCCGTCAGGAACGCGAAGCCAGATCGCGAGCCGAAGCCGCAACTGCCCGCAGGGCTACCGGAGCGGCCGTCGCAGCGCAGGTGGAGGAGGCAGGTCGACGGACTTTGTCGGCTCTGGAACTCTCGCTGACGGAAGCCGCCGGCATTCGTTCCGAAGCCACCGCGGAACGCGAAGGCGCAGAGTCCGCGCTGGCCGCGGCGAGGGCGTCGGCACGAGAACTGCAGGCGCAGTGGGAGGCACTGACCAACGCAGTTCACCGCGACGAAGTGCTCCGCGCGCAGCAGACGCTGCGGGTGGAACAGCTCGTCGCTCGCGCCGCGAACGAGTTCGGCATCGGGCCGGGGGACCTGGTCGCCGAATTCGGCCCGCAGGTACCGATTGCGCCGGGCGAGCCAGAGGTGGCCGAGTACGAAGCCGCCAAGGAGCGGGGCGAGCAGGTGATCGCTCCACAACCGGAGCCGTTCGACCGCGACACCCAGGAGCGCCGGGCCAAACGGGCGGAGCGGGACCTGAATCTGCTCGGCAGGGTGAACCCGTTGGCGCTGGAAGAATTCGCCGCCCTCGAAGAACGGCACTCATTTCTGTCCACCCAGCTCGACGACCTGAAGTCCACCCGCAAGGATTTGCTGACCGTGGTGGGGGAGGTCGACGAGAAGATCCTGGAAGTCTTCACGGCCGCCTATGCCGATGTCGCCCGTGAATTCGCCATGGTGTTCGCCGAATTGTTCCCGGGCGGCGAGGGTGAGCTGATCCTCACCGACCCGTCCGACATGTTGGCCACCGGGATCGAGGTGCACGCCAGGCCGCCGGGCAAAAAGGTGAAGCGGCTCTCACTGCTGTCGGGGGGCGAGCGGTCCCTGACCGCCGTGGCATTGCTGGTGGCGATCTTCCGTGCCCGGCCGAGTCCGTTTTACATCATGGACGAGGTCGAGGCCGCTCTGGACGAAGTCAACCTGACCAGGTTGGTCGGCCTGCTGACCCTGCTGCGGGACTCCTCGCAGCTCATCATCATCACGCATCAGAAATTCACCATGGAGTCGGCAGACGCTCTGTACGGCGTTTCGATGCGGGGCGATGGGATCACCCAGGTGATCAGTCAGCGTATTCGCGGTGCCGACAAGCTGGCGCCCGCACGGGCCGACCCGGTTCCAGCCCTGGCACAGGCACAGGACGGCGTCCCGGCGCTGACCCAGGCCGGCTGGTCAACCGGTGCTGAGGCGGGAGCAGATACGACGGCGAGCTTGGCTCAGCCCGGACCGCGGACTCAGCCGGAGTAGGCAGCAGTCGGCGGATGCCCTGGTCAGTCGGCCCACGGACCTCGGCTCTGGGTCCACTCCCGGATATCGCGCCGCTTGATCAGTCCGTTCTCGAAGAAAGGATCCCGATCCAGCGCTTGCTCGATCGCTGCCGTCGATTCGGCCTCGATGATGAGCAGCGCCGCGGCTGGAGCGTCGACGTACGGGCCGGTGGCCAAGGCGTTTACCGCCCCCGTCAGGGTGGCAAGAAATTCGCGATGTGCCGATCGGTGTCGGTTCCTGGCATCGTCCGAGTCGTCGGCATATGTGTACTGAACGGCATGAACCGGCATGACGTCAGAACCCTTCGAAGATCCACTGGTGTCAAGAATGTACGTGACGCGGCGGTCCGCAAGGGCGGCAGTTCGTACCTGGGAACGTTCGTACCTGGCAACGCAGCAGGCCCCCGGCAACGGTCGGGGGCCTGCAAAGTACCGCGGCGACTCAGCAGTCGAAGTACATCGCGAACTCGTGCGGATGCGGGCGGAGCCGGATGGCGTCGATCTCTTCACGCTTGAGCTTGATCCACATGTCGATCAGGTCGGCGGTGAAGACGCCGCCCTCCAGCAGGTAGTCGTGATCGGCCTCGAGCCTGTCGATCACATCACCAAGGGACGACGGGACCTGCGGAATGTTGGCGGCCTCGTCCGGCGGGAGCTCATAGAGATCTTTGTCGACCGGAGCGGGCGGCTCGATCTTGTTCTTGATGCCGTCCAGACCCGCCATCATCATGGCAGCGAAGGCCAGATAGGGGTTGGCCGACGGGTCAGGGCAACGGAATTCGAGCCGCTTGGCCTTGGCGTTCGTTCCGGTCAGCGGGATGCGAATGCAGGCAGAGCGGTTCCGGGCCGAATACACCAGGTTGACCGGGGCTTCGTAGCCCGGTACCAACCGGTGGTAGGAGTTGACCGTCGGATTGGTGAAGGCCAGTAGGGACGGCGCATGATGCAGCAGACCGCCGATGTAGTGGCGCGCAGTGTCCGACAATCCGCCGTAGCCCGCCTCGTCGTAGAACAACGGCTTTCCACCCGACCACAGCGACTGGTGGGCGTGCATCCCTGAACCGTTGTCGCCGAACAGCGGCTTGGGCATGAAGGTTGCCGTCTTGCCCGCCGCCCATGCGGTGTTCTTGATGATGTATTTGAAGAGCATCACCTCGTCGGCGGAGGCCAACAGCGTGTTGAACTTGTAATTGATCTCGGCCTGGCCACCGGTTCCTACCTCACGGTGCCCACGCTCGACGTCGAAGCCCATGCTCAACAAGTTCGCGGTCATGTCTTCACGAAGATCGGCCTGGTGGTCGTAAGGCGGGACCGGGAAGTAGCCGCCCTTGACCCGGGTCTTGTAACCCTGGTTGCCACCTTCTTCCGATCGGCCGGTATTCCACCAGCCTTCCTCGGAATCGACCTGGTAGAAGGAACCGTTCATGGTGGTGTCGAATCGAACGTCGTCGAAGACGTAGAACTCGGCCTCGGCGCCGAAAAAGCAGGTGTCAGCGATACCGGTGCTGGTCAGGTACTCCTCGGCCTTGCGGGCAACATTGCGCGGGTCGCGCGAATAGGGCTGCAAGGTGAGCGGATCGTGCACGAAGAAGTTGCACGTCATCGTCTTTCGACGGCGGAACGGATCGATCCTGGCGGTGCTCACGTCGGGCAGCAGCGTCATGTCGGACTCGTGGATCGATTGGAAACCCTTGATGGACGATCCGTCGAAAGCCATGCCGCCGGCCAGCGATTCCGCCGAGACGGTCGCAGCCGGCACGGTGAGGTGGTTCATCAGGCCGGGGAGGTCGCAGAACCTGATGTCGAAGACCTCGACGTCGTTGTCCTTGATGTAAGCGACCAATTCTTCGGGGGTGGAGAACACTCACGCACTCCTTCGCGTCGGAAACTGCATCGAACGGGACGGGAGCGCAATTGCACACCCTGACGTCGGCCACGGTAGGGAAACGGTGTTGCCCCTCCATCTCCGGGTTGTTTCACGGGAGTTAACGGAGGGTGCCATCGCGGTGCCGCATACCCTGGTCGGCATGGCTTCCGCGCATGAGCAGCAGTATCCGGGCAGCCGGTTGGGTCTACCCGATTCGGGAATCGGATCTGCGGCGGGGATGGGCATTCGCGTGTCCGCGTTCGCTCTGGATCTGCTGGTGGCCTTCTTGATCGCATTGCTGTTCACCCGGCCGAACCTGCCGCAGAACTGGAGCCTTGTGGTCTGGGTGGTGATATCGGTCGTGGCGGTCGGCCTCTTCGGGTTCACACCGGGCCAATTCGTGTGCGGGATCAGGGTTGCGCCGCTGGGTGGGCGGCTCTTGGTCGGCGTGTGGGCGCTGCCGCGGACGGCGCTGACCTTCCTTGTGGTGCCGGTGTTCCTGACCGACATCGACGGCCGTGGTCTGCACGACCGGGTTGCCAGAACGGTGGTGGTGAAGACCCGGTGAGCGGGGATTTGAAGCGGATAAGCCGGTCAGCGGCGAACCCGGTCAGCGCCGCCGGGCAGCCCGTTGCACGCTGCGGGTTTTCGCGCCGGCAGGCAACGGCCCCTTGGGCATTCCGGCCTGGCCGACCCGAGCGCTCAGCGCAGTGAGTCGGCCGTCCAGGTCGGAAACCTGCGCCGCGGTGATGTTTCGGGGGAGTTTCATCAGGGACTGGTTGAGCTTTTTGAGCGGAGTCTGTCCCGGTTCATTGCCGACGACGATGTCGTAGATCGGTGTTTCGCCGACGACCCGGGCGATCTTCTTCTTCTCCTGCGCCAGCAACGGTTTGATCCGGTGAGTGGCTCCCTCGCCGATCAGGATGATGCCCGGACGACCGACGACCCGGTGCACGGCATCCAGATGAGAGGTCCCGGCGACCGCCGGCGTGATCCTCCATTTGCCTCGCAGCTGATTGTTCTGCAGTGACCAAGCCGCCGCGCCCGGTGTCCCGTCCGCCTGCTTGTAGACGTTCGACTGGACTCGGCGCGCGAAAAAGATCATCGCGACCATGGCCCCGATGATCAGTCCGAAGATCAGTCCGGCCCACCACAGGCCAACGACCAACAATCCGAGTGCGGTGAAGACGGCTGCCGTCCCCAACATCCACAAGATCATGTACGGCAGCAGGCGCTTGTCTTCTTTGCGCTGCATCTGGAAGGCCTGCCAGATCTGGCCGCGACGTTCCTTCTTGCCCGCCTTGGCGGCGATCTTTGCCGCCTTCTTGTCCGGTTTGGACAGTGTGCTCGGGCTGGAACCGGTCTTGGCCATGTCATCGAGGATACGACGTGCGGCCAGGTCTTCTGAACGCTGCTGCGGCCGGGTGATGGCCAGAGAAACGCGTTACTCGTCGGCGGCGGACACAACGCGGCTTCTGGCGGCGACTGCCTGTCGATACAGCGAGCCGGCTCGGTACGACGAGCGCACCAGCGGGCCGGACATCACACCGACGAACCCCAGCTCCTGCGCCTCGCGCGCCAGTTCGACGAACTCGTCCGGCTTCACCCACCGGTCGATGGGATGGTGACGCGGGGTGGGCCGGAGGTACTGCGTGATGGTGACCAGGTCGCAGCCGGCTTCGTGCATGTCGGCCAGCGCCTGTGAGATCTCCGCGCGGGTCTCGCCCATTCCCAGGATCAGGTTCGATTTCGTGACCATTCCGGCGACCCTGGCCTGCGAAATCACATCGAGCGACTTCAGGTAGCTGAAGGCGGGCCGGATCTGTTTGAAGATGCGCGGCACTGTCTCCAGATTGTGCGCGAACACCTCCGGCGCGGCATCGAAGATCTCCTTCAGAAGCGCCGGTCGGCCAGAGAAATCTGGCGTCAGGATTTCGACGCCCGTGTTCGGCGCCAGTTCATGCACCTTGCGCACCGTCTCGGCATAGAGCCAGGCGCCTTCGTCGGGAAGATCATCCCTGGTGACCCCGGTGATCGTCGCGTAGCGCAGATCCATCGTGCTGATCGATTCGGCCACGCGGCGCGGTTCATCCCGGTCGAGGGGTCCGGGTTTGCCGGTATCGATGAGGCAGAAGTCGCAGCGGCGCGTGCATTGGTCACCGCCGATCAGAAAGGTCGCTTCCCGGTCCTCCCAACATTCATAGATGTTGGGGCAACCCGCCTCCTGACACACGGTGTGCAGTCCCTCGCGTTTGACCAGAGCCTGCAACGAGGTGAATTCCGGACCGGTGCGCAGCTTCGTCTTGATCCACTCAGGCTTGCGCTCGATGGGCACGGCGGCGTTCCGCGCCTCGATGCGGAGTAACTTGCGCCCTTCCGGGGCAATGGTCATCGAGTGCTGTCCCCGTGCTTGGGCTCGCCGTCCTTGGTTTCGCCGTCCTTGATGTTGCTGTCCGCGGTGTGACCCGTCCTGGCTGCTGCTGCTGCTTGGGCGGCGTTCTCTATTGCGGAGGCGGCCTTCTTGGCTGCCCCCGTTCCGTCGGACTGCGCTTCGGCTGCGGATTCCTTGACGCCGGTCGCGGCCGCGGTGAGAGCGCCACCCGCGTGGATCGCCGCCGTCTTGGCCGATTCGGTCACCGATGAAGCGACCTTCTTCACTGCCTCGGTGGCCTTCCCGGCTGCTTGTTGCGTGTGGTCGTTGACCGTCGCGACGCTGTCGGCGAGTGCAGCGCCATCGTGCGTGTCTGTCACCGGAGCAGCTGCAGCGGCGGAAGCTACTGTGCCGGTGTCGGAGGTTGCATCGTCACTCGTGTTCGGGCGTGCGGTTGGCGCCGGGGTGTTGTCGGGGGCCGGATAGGTGGGTGCCCTGAACGCTCTGACGATTGCCACGACCGCCGCTGCGAGGGCGCTGAGCAGAACCAGCTTTCGAATCGGACGCTTCTTCGGCCTGGCGGCACTCTTGCCGACCACGAGGCTCCTCCGGTCGGCCTTTGCCTTCTTGGCAGACCGGACCGCCGTCCGATCGAGTTTGGTAGCAGCCGAAGACAGAGCTGCCGTCATTTTCGCCGCAGTTCCAGTAGTCGAGGCGGCCAGATTGCCGGCTGCCTCGCCCATTTCGGCCATACCGACCGATGCCAGGGACTTGGCTTTGACCCGTCCCGAACGTGCCGCCTTCTCTGCTCGCCGAACCGTCTTCTCGGTCGCCTTCCGGGCCCTACCGGACAGCTGCTGAGCAGAATCCCCCAGGGACAGCGCTACTTTCTCCGCCACATCGCTTGCCTTGGTGGCAATTTCATGGGCTGCCTCGGTCGTCTTGACGGCGACCTTGCCGGCCACTCCCTGAGCCTGGTCCACCACCTTTTCGGCGACGTCGGCGGCCTTCGCCGCAAGATCGTTGATCGTGGTGTCGGCTGCGGCGGATTTGCTCATCCTGAGCTCCCTTGAAAGATGTCACTACGTGGTTTCGGACCTTGACCGGCTGTAGCGACCGCTTGGCGCGGATCACTCGGTGCTGATGCCATCCTGCCCGATCTTCACATAGCCGTGAGGACAGGGTCTGGCCGCCGGTCGGGTTGGCTGTCCGGCAGCAGGGCTCTCGGTGCTCCTTGGTGCGGCAGCGTGCTGTCGTCCACATCGAGTTGGCCGGTGAGTGCCTCTTCGAGCCGCAGCCGGACCGGTCCGAGTGCGTTGGCGACCGTCACCTCCACACCGAGCTCCGCAGACAATGACGTCACACCGGCATCCCGGATGCCACACGGGACGATCGAGTCGTAGGCGGTGAGATCCGGATTGCAGTTGAGAGCGAAGCCATGGGTGGTGATGCCCTTCGCGATGCGCACGCCGATTGCCGCGATCTTCCGTTCGGGCTGGTGATCGGCAGGCAGCCAGACGCCGCTGCGCCCGGCGATCCGCCCTGTTCCCGGCAGGCCCAGGTCCGCGCAAGTCGCCATCAAGGCCTGCTCCAGGAGGCGGACGTATGCCGTGACGTCGATCGGATCGGACAGCTCCAGTACGGGATATCCGACGAGCTGACCTGGACCATGCCAGGTGATGCGACCGCCACGGTCCACGTCGACGACCGGAGTGCCATCGACTGGACGATCGGTCGGCTCGGTGCGCCGCCCGGCCGTGTACACCGAAGGATGCGTGAGCAACAGAACCGTGTCCACGCCGCGACCCTGGGCGCGGTCGGCGGCCAGATCCCGCTGCCAGTCCCACGCTGCCTGGTACTCGACCGAGCCGGCTTCGACGAACTGCAGGGCGGCGGCCGCGGGCTCGCGACGGGAGCCGGTGGGGTCGATGAACATGTTCGGAACGGTACGCGTGCGCTCCGACAGCCACGAGCAACCCGCGTCCGTCGTGCTTCCTTCCAATGTGGATAACCAGCCGGAGAGAACGGCTGTTGTCCTAGCGTCCTGGGCATGACGTTCGAGCTGGGTGACTTTTTTGCCGAAGAGCTGATCGGCGTCGGCGGATCTGCGCAGGTGTGGCGCGGCAGGAGGATCAGCACCGGCGCTCCGGTGGCACTCAAGGTGTTCGCGCCCGGCGGACTCGCGGCCGCACGCAGAGAGGCCGCGCTGGCCGCTGCGGTGAACCATCCGCACGTTGTCACCGTTCTGGACGTTGTCAACGACTCCGATCGTGTCGCACTCGTCACCGAGCTTGCCGATGGAGGCAACCTGGCCGGGCTACTTGATCGTCGGGGCATGCTGGGACCCGGTGAGACGCTGACTGTCCTGTTGCCGCTGGCAGCGGCTCTTGCCACCGCCCACGAGCGGCAGATCGTCCATGGTGATCTGTCCGCGGCGAATGTGATCTTCGACAAGGCGGGCAGACCGTTGCTCGCGGATCTGGGTGCCGGACGGGCCGCGGTAGAACTGTCGATACCCGTTGCCACCACTGCATGTGATGCGGCGCCCGAGCTCGCCAGAGGCGGATCGCCGACGGCGGCCTCCGACATGTTCTCTCTGGGATCACTTGCGCTGGCCTGCCTGACCGGTCGCCACGCCTGGCCTGCGGACGACCTGCGCGATGTGATGATCCAGGCCGCGGCGGGTCAGTGGCCCGACTTGGCCGATGATGTCGCGCCGGCCGCTCTGGTCGCGATCGTTCGAGCGCTGTTGCAGCATGACCCGGAGCGTCGGCCGGGAGCGGCATCGGTGGTATTGGACCTGCGCGGCGTCGGCCGTCCCGAGCCCATTTCGTTTCCCCGGCCGCTATCGCCTCGGGAGCCGACGGCACCTTCGGATTCCGGTGCCCTTCCCGACTCCGGCCTCGTCGCCGAGAGCGACCGCCCTGGGCGGCACGCAGGCGACTTGATCATCCAGCAGTCGCCGGAGCCGCCTGAACGGGCACGGTCCGCCTCGGCCGATGTGTCCGGACCTGCACCGCGCTCGGAGCAACAGCACGGGCAGCGGCCGAGCTCTGACGCAGCCGGGCCTCGATCCGCGAAAGGCCGCCCGGTGGGCGGCTGGGGGGAGTCCGAGGACGGCGATAACGCCCGAAATCTGCGGTCGAGGGCGATCACCCGGGTCAGGCCGGACGGAACACACAGGGCGGTTGCAGCACTGGCCGGCAGTCGGAGTTCTGCCCGGCTGGCGCGGACCTCGATGCTCGCCCTGTGCTGCGTCCTGCTCGTGGCTGCAGCGTGCGCCACCGGGTTGTGGTGGGCGGGGATGGACCGGACCGACCCAGTAGCGGCAGGTCCGGTCGTTGCCGCGAGCACCGCAGCACAGCCGACCGCGACAGCTGTCGGCCCGAGGCGCACAACGGCTCCATCTCCCGGCGTCGTACCGATTCCGGCCGCCTCGGCGAGGAGCCGTTCTGTGCCGACCAGTCCAACACGGACGCCAAGCCAGGTCAGTTCGGCGCGCGTTCTTCCGGAACCTGCACCACGAGCCAACGCGGCGACCGCCAACGCGGCGACCGCCACCTCGATTCCCGCGACACCGCAATCCACCCTCGCGGACTGGACAGCCATCGTCCGTCAGCTGGACCGGGCGAGAGCGAAGGCGTTGGTGGCGCGTGATCCCTCGCTCCTGGCTGCCGTCTACACCGCAGACTCGGCGGCGAGATCCGCGGACGTCAGGGTGATCGCGACGTTGGTGTCCGGCGGCCTACGAGTGTCCGGCGCCCAGCATCTGGTTCGCGACGCGTACGCCGCGGGTGGAGCGTCCATCCTGGTGACGGTCCACGACTCGTTGCCGTCCTACTCGATCATGAACGGCGCCGGTTCCGTCGTCGGAACGACAGCGGCTCGCCCCTCCGCGTCGCGCGTCCTGGTATTGGAACGCACAGCGTCCGGTTATCGAATCAGCGAGGTGCGAGGTTCTTGACGCGGACACTGGATGGCCTTCGACCACCGAAGCGCAGGTCGACGTAGGAGTGAGCAAAGAATCGCTCGGCGTCTCGGCACGGCTTCCCGGCACTGTCGGTGGTCGGACCTACCTTGATCGACATGCGGTTGTTGCACACCTCGGACTGGCACATCGGCCGGACCTTCCACGGGCAGGACCTGTTGGCGGATCAGGAGTTCGTGCTGTCTGCTCTCGCCGACCTGGTGCGGGAACACCGGGTCGAGGCAGTGGTGATCGCGGGCGACATCTACGACAGGGCGGTTCCCTCAGCCGAATCGGTACAGGTGGCGACCCGGGTCTTCCGGCACTTGCGCGAAGCAGGTGCGGTTCTCATCGCATCTTCGGGCAATCATGATTCGGCGCCCAGGTTAGGAGCGTTCTCCGACTTCTTGGCGGTCGGCGGGTTGCACCTGCGCACTTCGGTCGCCGCCGTTGCCGATCCGGTGATGCTCTCTGACGATGCCGGACCGGTCGCTGTCTACGCGGTGCCGTACCTGGAGCCGGAGGTGGTCAAGACCGCTTTGAGGGTGCCTGGTCGCCCAGGCCACCAGGCGGTGATGACCGCCGCGATGGATCGCGTGAGGGCCGATCTGGCCACACGCCCGCCCGGCACCCGATCGGTGGTCGCGGCCCACGCCTTCGTGGTGGGTGGGGTTGCCGGAGGGTCTGAACGGTCGATCGCAGTCGGCGGTGTCGAGTCCGTCACTTCGGACGTCTTCGGCGGGATCGATTATGTCGCCCTCGGCCATCTGCACGGCGGCCAGTCGGTCACCGACCGAATTCGCTATTGCGGTTCACCGTTGCCGTACTCGTTCGGCGAAGCCGGGCAGTGCAAGGGGGCTTGGTTGATCGACTTGGACGAGGCTGGGGGAATCACCGACCGCTGGCTGCCGCTTCCGGTGGTACGCCCTCTTGCCGTCCTCGAGGGCACGTTGGCCGACCTCTTGATCGGGTTCCCCGATCATTCGGACCACTATCTCGCACTGATCCTGACCGATCCTGTTCGTCCGCTGGAGCCGATGCGACGCTTGCGAGAGCGATATTCCCATGCCCTCACGGTGTCCTGGGAACCGTCGGCCCGAAGCGGTTCCCCGCCCATCTTCTCCCGCCCCGCCGCTCTTTCAACGGACGCCCAGGTCCTGGCCGAGTTCTTGGCCGACTGTCGTGGTTCCACCGCCTCGGCCGGCGAACAGAGGCTGCTGCACGAGGCGCTCGCGCATGATCGCCGACTCGAGGTGTCCAGATGACCGAGGTGTTCGGATGAGACTGCACCGCCTGCAACTCTCGGCCTTCGGCCCGTTCGCCGGCGAGATCGACGTAGATCTCGATGTGCTGGGTGCCGACGGCCTGTTCCTGCTGCACGGTGACACCGGCGCCGGAAAGACGACGTTGCTCGATGCCATCGCGTTCGGCTTGTTCGGTCGGGTTCCCGGGGCACGCGGCGAAGCAAAAAGGCTGCGTTGCGACAGGGCGGACGTCCGAACGCCGACGTTCGTTCGGATAGAGGCCACCCTCGGTGGGCATCGGGTCGAGATCTTTCGCAGCCCGGCCTACCTACGCGCGAAGGCGCGCGGCGTTGGGATGACCGAGGAAAAGGCCAAGGTGGTGCTGCGTTGGCTGGACCTGCCGCCGCAAGGGGCAGCGAGAGACGGTCTAACCCGGGCAGAGGAGGTCGGCCTTGCCGTCGCCGACCTCCTTGGAATGTCGGCCGACCAGTTCTTCCAAGTGGTGTTGTTGCCGCAGGGTGAGTTTGCAAGATTTCTCCGGTCGGACACCGCGGACCGGGAAGTGCTGCTCGAGCGGCTGTTCGATACCGGGCGGTTCGGAACCATCGAGGAATGGTTCTCCATCGCCCGGCGGGAATCGGGCGCTCGGCTCCGGGAGCGGATGTCGACGATCGGGCAGTTGACGGCGAGGGTTGCCGAGGCTGCGCACGATCGGGGGTGCGACGAACAGCAGACGGCGCAATGGATGGCAGACATTCGGGACAGGCTGGCCGATCGCGTAGCCCTCGCCGCGCAGGAAGCCGAAGTGGCCCAAGAGGTCCACAACCGGGCGCGTCGTGAGTTGATTGTGCTTCAGCGGTTCGCCGGGCGGCTGGATCGGTTCCGGCGCCTTCGCGTTCGCCAGGCCGACCTCGAACGGGGCGCGGCCGAACGGATGGAACTGGATTCCGCTCTACGTGCTCACACAGCCGCTCAGCCGGTCATTGCCGCTGCCCTGGCTGCCGGCCGGCTGGCACAGCAGACCAGGGAACTCCAGGTTGCGGCTGATGCGGTCCGGGCGATGACTCAGCGTCTGGTGGCACCGGATGAGGACGTTCCGAAGACGGCGGAGGACCTTCGCGCTGCGAGTGCAGCCATTCGCGAGGAGGCCGGCGGGCTCGTGCCGCTGATTCTCCAGGCCCGCGAACAGACGAGGGACCAGGCTGCGCTCCGGGTTGCACGCAGCACGGTCGACGGAGCGCGACGGCGGTTGGTCGCGATCGATCAGTCGCTCGCGGATCTGCCTGCCGTCATGGACGGACTCTCTTGCCGGATCGAGGTCTCCCAGGCCGCCGCCGCACAGGTGGGCGGGCTCGGAGAACGTGAGTCGGCGGCCAAGATGCTGCTCGCCACCGCAAAGTCGGTTCTGGTCCACCGGGTCGCCGACCAGCAGGCGCTGGATTTGTCGATCAAGGCCACCGATGAGCACCAGCGAGCGGTCGATCTGCGTCAGGGGCTGGTGCAACAACGAATGCTCGGAATGGCGGCAGAGCTGGCCGGCGGTCTTTCCGACGGCTGTTGCTGCCCGGTTTGTGGCTCGGCGGAACATCCGCGTCCCGCTGTTCCGGCCGACGGCGCGGTCACCGTCGAGCAGGTCAAGGCGGCAGAGAGGGACGAGCACAGGGCCGAGACTGCACGCACCGCGGCCGCGACGGCGCGCGGACTGGCCGCGCTGGCTCTGGCCCAGGCAGAGGCGTTGTCCGGCGGCCAGAGCGTGGACCAGGCAACGGCGGCGCTGCGGGAAGCATCAGCGCTATTCCAGGCTCGCGCAGCGACCGCGGCCGACGTTGGACCGCTGACCACCGCGCTGCAATCGAAGATGTCCTTGCTCAGGCAGGCAGCGCAGGAGCGGGCAGAGCTGACAGCCGGTGCGGCTGCGGCGACAGCCGAGGTCGATCTGTTGACCGTGGCTGTCGCCGAACGCGACGAGCGATTGGTCCGAGGCAGCGCCGGGTACTTCGATCTGCCGACCCGCCGCGCCCACCTACTGGACCTGGCCACTGCACTCGACCGGCTCGCAGTCGCCACCGAGCGGCTCGATGCTGCGGAGATCAGCCAGTCGGTGGGCATGACCACTGTGGTGGACGCCATCGCCGTCTCGCCGTTCAGCGATCTGGCGGAGGCCAGAGGTGCGTCAGCCATCGATCCGGTCGAGGTTTCGCAAAGAGTGCGGGCCGCGGAGGACGAACTCACCGGAGTGACCGCCGGTCTGTCCGACCCCGAGGTTGCGGATCTCGACTTCGCGGTGCAGCCGGATGTGGCTGATGGCGAACGGATGGCGGACCTGGCCGGCGAGAGAGCTCGCTCCGCAGCAATGACTGCTTCCGCGCTCATGCAGCGGCGGAATCAGGTCTCTGCTGCGGCCGCACACCTTGCGCAAGCCCTGCGGGCGCTGGAACCTGTCCGGGCAGCCGATGCAGAACTGGCTGCGCTCACCGACGTGATCCTGGGCAAGGGCCAGAACTCCAGAGCCATGTCATTGCGGACCTATGTGCTGGCCGCGAAGCTGTCACAGGTGGCACTCTCGGCCGGGCAGCGGCTTTCCGCGATGTCCGGTGGGCGATACACCTTCGTGCGGTCCGACGAGAAGGAAACAAGGGGCCGCTCCGGCGGCCTCGGGCTCGATATCCTGGACGCCTTCTCAGGTCTGGTACGACCGACCAAGACGTTGTCGGGAGGAGAGTCCTTTCTGGCCTCGTTGGCCCTTGCTCTGGGCCTCGCCGACGTGGTGGCGGCAGAGGCCGGTGGTCGCCAGCTGGATACGATGTTCATCGATGAAGGCTTCGGTAGCCTCGATGCCGACACGCTGGACATGGTGATGGGGACGCTGGACGATCTCCGGGCAGGTGGCCGGATCGTCGGCCTGGTCTCGCACGTCGACGAACTCCGGCAGCGGATACCGTCGCGCCTGCAGATCCGGCGAACGCCGGCCGGTTCGGAACTGGAGATGACCTGCGGCTGAGGCGGAGGAAGGAGCGGGTCGTTGTTCGTACTCATCGCCCACTTCGACAGTTCCGCCGCGGGCGTGGAACCGGAAAAGTCCGGGGCGCCCGAATTCGGTGCACAAGGGTCCGGTGCACAGGGGTCCGGTGCACAAGGGTGCGATGAACGAAGGTCCGGTGTACAAGGGCCTGGTTCGCGAATGTCGGGTCGGCGGGCGCCCGGCCAGGATGCGTCCATTCCGCACCTGGCAACCGAGCCGCTGGCGATCCTCGCCGCCGCACCGGGCTGCCTACGACTATGGTTCGCCCGCTCCACCGAATTTTCGGACCGTTACACCTTGGTGGCCGAGTTCGAACACGCGGCGTCCTACCGGCGCGCACTGGCCTCGTGGCCGATGCGAACGGTCGTCGTGCCCTGGTTGTCCACCGCCAATCAGGACGACAGCCAGGTCAACGAGGTCCTGCTCTCCGCGGTCGACGGCGTCGTGACGGTATGGGAGCCCACGGTCGACGAACCTGGGCGGTGATACTGGGTAGTGATAGCAGTGGTGCGAACCACTGCGGTGCCCTGGCTAGGCTGCAAAGCATCAACCCCGCGTCGGAAGCCACCGCGCGCGGGCCCTGCCCGGTCGGCTGCAGATGTCGCCCGGACCGATTCCCAGGAGTGCAGCCGTGGCAGCCAAGAACGACGCCAAGATCGACGCCATCGTCTCCCTCGCCAAACGGCGCGGGTTCGTGTTTCCCTCGGGCGAAATCTACGGGGGCACAAAATCGGCGTGGGATTACGGACCGCTCGGCGTCGAACTGAAGGACAACATCAAGCGGCAGTGGTGGAACTACATGGTCCGGTCGCGGGACGACGTCGTCGGTCTCGACTCCTCGGTCATCCTGCCCCGCCAGGTCTGGGTGGCCTCGGGTCACGTCGCCACATTCAGTGATCCGCTGGTCGAATGCACCAACTGCCACAAGCGTTACCGCGCCGACCACCTGCTGGACGAGTTCCAGGAGAAGAAGGGTCGCGCTGCCGAGAACGGTCTGGCCGACATCGTGTGCGCCAACTGCGGCACCCGGGGAGCCTGGACCGAGCCGAAAGAATTCAGCGGACTGCTCAAGACCTTCCTCGGTCCGGTGGAGGACGAATCCGGCCTTCACTATCTTCGCCCGGAGACCGCCCAGGGCATCTTCATCAATTACAACAACGTCGCTGGGTCCGCCCGCAGGAAACCACCGTTCGGGATCGGCCAGATCGGGAAGTCCTTTCGCAACGAGATCACTCCCGGAAACTTCATCTTCCGCACCCGCGAATTCGAGCAGATGGAGATGGAATTCTTCGTCGAGCCGGGAACCGATGAGAAATGGCATCAATACTGGATCGATCAGCGCACCGACTGGTACGTCGGTCTTGGCATCGATCGGAACAACCTGCGGCACTTCGAGCATCCCAAGGAAAAGCTGTCCCACTACTCGACGCGCACCGTCGACATCGAATATCGCTTTCATTTCCAGGGCAGCGAGTGGGGCGAGCTCGAGGGGATCGCAAATCGTACCGACTTCGACCTCAAGACGCATTCCGAGAAGTCCGGAACCGATCTTTCCTATTTCGACCAGGAGTCGGGGGAGCGTTGGACGCCCTACGTGATCGAACCTGCAGCCGGTGTCGGTCGCCCGATGATGGCTTTCCTGCTGGAGGCATACACCGAGGACGAGGCGCCGAATACGAAGGGCGGCATCGACAAACGTGTGGTTCTGCGGCTCGACCCGCGTCTCGCGCCGGTCAAGGCGGCGGTGCTGCCGCTGTCCCGAAATGCTGATCTGTCGCCGGTGGCCCGCGACCTCGCAGCACAACTGCGCCAGTCGTGGAACGTCGACTTCGACGACGCAGGTCAAATCGGGCGCCGATACCGCCGGCAGGACGAGATCGGAACGCCGTTCTGCATCACGGTGGATTTCGAGACCGCGGAGGACCAAGCCGTGACGATCCGGGAGCGGGACACGATGGCCCAGGAGCGGGTCGCGCTGGACAAGGTTCAGGCGTATCTCGCGGCCAGGCTCGTCGGTGCCTGAGGGCGGCCCTACCGCGCGCTCACCTCGCCGATGCCGTTGCGAGAACGCCGACGTTCGACGACCTCGCAATGCCGCGGTCGTCGTCTACAGGTTTCCCGGATGACGGAATTGGGCCGCAGGCACGGTTGTGCCTTTGAACCAGGCGTTGATGAACGTCGTCAGGTCCTTGCCGGCGAGCTTGTTGACGTAGCGGGTGAAATCGGCGAAGGTGACTGCCTTACCGGCGTATGTCGCAGCCCAGCCCGATAGTAGCCGTGCGAAAGCCTTCTCTCCCATCTCCTTGCGCAGCGCATGAATCGCCAACGGCCCGCGGTCGTACACGCTGGTGAATTCGTTTCCTGGACCCATGTCGACAAGCGGCGACGCCCAGAATGCGCGTTCGGTGGCATGCTTGGCCATCTGTGCGGTCCATTCGGCGTCGAGATCGGCGTTGTCGACGTCCTGATGCCACAACCACGGTCCGTACGAGGCGAAGCACTCGTTCAGGCAGATGTCGGACCAACTTTTCACCACGACGTCGTCACCGAACCACTGGTGGGTCAACTCGTGGACAACCGTGTCGGAGTCGACCCAGTCCGCATACACGGGTCGAGTGGCGGTTTCGAGGGCGAAACTGATGCGCTGACCCGTGTAGATTCCACCGGCGGACTCGAAGGGATAGGCACCGAAATGCCGACTCAGCACCTGCAGAATTTGCTTTGTTTCTTTCGCGAGCCCCCGGTATCTGGCGACATCTGCGGTCGGAGCGAACGCCGAGATGATCGGCTTCCCGTCGGTCGTGGTGTCGGTGACGGTGGTGAAAGTGTCTATGTAGATGGTCGTCTCATAGCTTGTCACCGGCTTCTTCTGAGACCACCGAAATACTTTGGCGCCGGCCGGAGCGGCCGGGAGACCGGCGGTTTCCGGTATTCCGTTGGAGATGACCGACCACTTCTTCGGCACGGTCGCGGTCACCCGGAACGATGCCGGGTCGGAGGGGTGTTCGTTGACCGGATACCAGGCCGAGGCGGAGAACGGTTCGCCGATGGCAACTGCGCCGCCGGATTCGGTGCGGTACCAGCCCCCGTCGCCCAGATCCGCGGTGCCACCGGGAATCCGATCCGGCCGGCCGGAATAGCTGACGACGACCGTCAACTTCGAGTTCGGATCGAGGCCGCTGGTCGGTGTGACGATCAGTTCGGAAGCGCGATGGTCGTACGCCGCAGCCTTCCCGTTCACCGATACGGCAGCGACGTTCATGGTCGGTTGCAGGTCCAGATCGAACCGGCCGAGGCGTCCCGTGGCAGTCACCGAGCCGGTCACTGTCGTCCGTGCCGACAAATCATCGGTGACCGGGTCGTACGTCAGAGCGATGTCATAGGCATCGACCTGGTAACCCCCGTTGCCGGATGCCGGGTAGTAGCGGTCTCCGATGCCGACGCTCCCGATGGCTCCGTCGGGTTTGACTGCGGGCTGCGACGTCCGAGTAGTCGATCCGCCGGTAGCCAACGGGGAGGAGCTGCGGGGAGCTCCGGTCGAGGCCGGGAACGATGCGGAGGGAACCACCGACCCCCGCCGAGCGGTAGACGTGGGCACGGTGATGGCGTTCGGTGACGAGGACGGCCTCGAACCAGCAGCTGGCGGTGTACCGACCGGGGTCGGACCAGAATGCGGCAGCGCGGCCTTGCCGCTTACTGAAGCGCCACAGGCGGCGATCATTGCGGCACCGGCAATGGCCACGAGCATCCGCCATGACGATCTCATCCTTCGAAAGTAGCAACGAAACGGGCCGCCGAACGGCGAGAGCGCTCTTGTGGTCGGCGAGGCGAGGCGAGGCGCAGGCGAGCAGGAGCGCCGACGCCGTACGGAGCGCCGCCGGGCATGGCCGGCTGTGATCGCACCCAGTTCCGCAGGATGCCGCGGGATCCGAGCGCCCCATGACGGGCTGGCATGATCGACTGCGTCGGAGGATCCTTCCGACCCGAATCCGACGAAGGCGAGGACGCTGACCGATGCGTGTTCTTCGCGTTCTGGGCAGGTATCTGGCGGGCGCTCTGCTCGTGGCGGTGTTGGTTGTCGGCGGCATCGCGATGCGCGTCGTGCAGGTGGGCGGGCACGACGAGCGGGCGCCGGCCGACGCCATTCTCGTGATGGGTGCCGCTCAGTACAACGGTCGTCCGTCGGCGGTCTATGCAGCCCGGCTCGATCATGCCGTCGTATTGTTCCGTTCCGGAATCGCCCCGCACATCTTGACGCTCGGCGGCGGTCAGCAGGGCGACCGCCTCACCGAGGGCGAGGCGGGTCGGCAGTATCTGTCGCGGGCCGGCGTCCCAGGTACCGCGTTGCTTGCCGTCGGCACCGGCAACGACACGCTCATCTCGATGCGGGCCGCTCGAGATGTGCTCAGCGCCCGCGGTTGGCATTCGGTGATCGTGGTGACCGACCGATGGCATGCACAGCGATCACGGCTCATCGCGGTGGACCTCGGATTGGCGGTGCAGGTGTCGCCGGTGACGAAGGGACCGTCCGTCGCGGCCGGAGTGGAAGGCCGCTACGTGGCGCGCGAGACCCTTGGCATCCTGTTCTATCTGCTGACCGGCGGCTCGTCAGGCGCGGGTTCGGCGGTTCTGTGACCGAGACCGACCACTTGACATGACCGCACACCTCGACTCGGCTGCACCGTACAGCGCGCACGACATCGAGCGGCATGTCCCGGAGCCAGCCAAAACGGCGGGCCTTGCGATTGCCGATTCCGTTCGCGAGCGCAGTGACTTCGCCCGGGATCGGGCTCGCGTTCTGCATTCCGCCGCCTTCCGGCGACTGGCGGGCAAGACGCAGGTGGTCGCGCCCGACGAGGACGATGTGCCTCGCACCAGGCTGACCCATTCGCTGGAAGTCGCGCAGATCTCTCGCGACATCGGTGCGCAGCTGGGCTGCGACCCGGATCTGGTCGACCTCGCCGGCCTGGCTCACGACATCGGCCATCCGCCGTTCGGACACAACGGCGAGGTCGCGCTCAACGCCGTCGGCCTCGCGGCCGGAGGATTCGAGGCGAATGCCCAGAATCTGCGGCTGCTGACCCGGTTGGAACTGAAGATCATCACTCCTGACGGACGGCTCGCCGGTCTCAACCTCACCAGGGCCTCGTTGGACGCGGTCGTGAAATATCCCTGGCCGAGGCCGGTGACCGGCGGCAAATTCGGCGTCTATGCGCAGGAACGGGAGGTCTTCGACTGGATGCGCCCCGGAATCGGAGCTGATCGGCGCTGCCTGGAGGCGCAGGTCATGGACTGGGCCGACGACGTCGCGTATTCGGTCCACGACGTCGAGGACGGCGTCGGCTCAGGTCGGATCAATTTGTCGCAACTGACCGAGTCGGACGAAAGGGCGGCGGTGGCACGCGCCGCCGCCGCGTATTCCGGGGAGTCCCCGAGCGATCTGGAAACGGTGCTCGCTGAGTTGCTCTCGCTGCCGGCGGTGGTTCGCGGAATGCGTGTCGAGGGGCCGGCGGCCGGTGCGGCGCTCAAGTCGGTGACCAGCGAACTGACCGGGCGCTTCGTCACCGGGGCCGTTGCGGCCACCAGAGCACGGTTCGGCGAAGCTCCGATGAATCGCTACCTGTGCGACCTCGAAGTCCCTCGGGTACTTCGGGCGGAGGTGGCGCTGCTCAAGGCGGTCGCGTTGCGATACGTGATGGCCGACCCGGCGCGGCGCCTGATCCAGGTCCGCGAACAGGAGTTGCTCACCGAGTTGGTACAGGAGATCGCACGACGCGGCGTCGAGGCTCTCGATCCGCTGTTCGCTGCCCGGTACGGCGAGGCGGAGAACGACGCAGGCCGGCTGCGAGTGGTCCTGGACCAGGTGTCATTGCTCACCGACGCCCAGGCGATCGCCCGGCATCGCAGGTTGGTCGGAAATCGGCGGACCAGCACCGAGTAGGGCCGTGTGCACGGCCGGGGGAGGGGTTGCCGCGGCGGACATACACTCGCTGCTGTGGCGGGCCGGATCACTGATGCTGACAAGGAGCGGGTTCGCGACGCCAATCGCATCGACCAGGTGGTCGGCCAGTACGTCACCCTGAAGAACGCCGGCGGCGACAACCTGAAGGGGCTCTGCCCTTTCCACGACGAGAAGACGGCGTCCTTCCAGGTCAGCCCGAGCCGCGGCACCTATCACTGTTTCGGTTGCGGCCAGGGCGGGGACGTCTTCTCCTTCATCGCCGAGATCGAACATCTGGACTTCGTAGAAGCCGTACAACGGCTGGCCGACCGAGTCGGGATCACGCTCACCATGGTCGAGGGCGGGACCTCAACAGCCGTCGAGCGCGGCAGCAGATCAAGGCTGCTGGCCGCGAACAAGGCGGCTGCCGCCTTCTACGCCGGGCAGCTGGGCACCGACGGCGCAGCGCCGGCGCGAAAGTTTCTGGCAGACCGCGGTTTCGATGACGAGGCCGCTGCGAAGTTCGGCTGCGGGTACGCCCCGGCCGGCTGGGACCAGCTCTTCACAGCATTGAGCGGACAGGGTTTCTCGGTGGAGGAACTCGATCGGGCCGGACTTGTCAGCAAGGGACAGCGAGGGCCGATCGACCGCTTCCACCGCCGGTTGTTGTGGGCGATCCATGACGCTGCGGGCGATGTGGTCGGTTTCGGTGCTCGCCGGTTGTACGACGACGATCGGCTGGAGGCCAAATACATCAACACGTCGGAAACGATGCTGTACAAGAAATCCCAGATGCTCTACGGGTTGGATCTGGCGAAGAAGGACATCGCCAGAGCCCGGCAGGTGGTTGTGGTCGAGGGCTATACCGACGTGATGGCAATGCATCTGGCGGGCATCACCACCGCAGTGGCGTCCTGCGGAACGGCATTCGGTGACGAGCACATCAGCGTGTTGCGCCGTTATCTGTTGGACAATGACATCATCCGGGGCGAGGTCGTCTACACCTTCGACGGAGATTCTGCTGGCCAGAAGGCGGCGCTCAAGGCGTACGACTCCGATCAGCGTTTCGCCGCCAACACCTTCGTCGCGGTCGCCCCCGACGGAATGGATCCGTGCGAGCTGCGGCAAGCTCGTGGGGATGCAGCAGTCCGGGAGTTGGTCGGGGGTCGTCAACCGTTGTTCGCGTTCGCGATTCGGTCGACACTGGCCGGATTCGATCTCAATACGGCGGAGGGCCGGGTCGCCGCTGCTGCCGCCGCGATACCCATGGTTTCCCGGATCAAGCAGCCGGAACTGCGCGATGAATACGCGATGCAGCTGTCGGGTTGGCTCGGCGCAGATCACCAGGTAATCGGCGGACGGGTGCGCCAGCATGCAGCTGCCGCGGCCAAGGCGGACGCTGCCGCGCAACGCCGGTCGCATCACTCCGGCCCTGCCGTCCGCGACGCGGTGCCGCCGGGCGGGGAACGCCGCCTTGCCAGGCCCAATCCGAAGGATCCGCGAACGGCAGCCGAGAGGGAGGCCCTGAAACTCGTGCTGCAGCAACCGGTGCTGTTGGCCGGCGCCTACACCCACGTCGCTGCGTCGGCCTATACGGAGCCGGTCTACCTGGTGCTGCACCAGGCGGTGATGGCTGCCGGAGGGCCGCGCCAGGCGGGAGCGGTCGGAGCCACGGCCTGGGTGTCATCGATCGCCGAGCACCTGCCGACTGGCGGTGTTCGGTCGATGGTCACCGAGCTGGCCGTCGAGCCGCTGCACACCAAGTCGGACAATCTCATCGGCTACGCCGGTTCCATCCTGGCAGCGCTGGGGGAGCGGGCCGCCAAGGTCCAGGAGGACGCGCTGAGGTCGGATCTGCAGCGGGCGGAGTCGACGGGGAACGCCGGGCGCGCCGCCGAGCTCAGCGCTGATCTTGCTGAGGTTGCCAGGTATCGCCGTGCGCTGTCCGAGCGCGCCAAGGGGGCCTGAGAATGCCGAGAATCAGACTGCCGTGGCGGCGTGTTCGGTTGCCGGTACCGCTGGTGGCGGCGTTGGATCCGGACGAGCAGATCCAGGTGTCGGCTTCCGTCGTCACCGGAGAGACGTTGGCGGCCAGCCGATTCGGGCTCTGGGTGTGTTCCACGGACAGCGCTTCGCGGTGGAACTGGGAGCGCATCTCGAAGGCGAGCCTGAGCGGGCGGACGCTGACCGTGATTCCCGCGGAAGAGGTGGGGCGGACCGAGAGCGGCATCGTGCTGCTGGCGGATCTGGCCGCCGTTCCGTTCCAGTTGGTCGGAACGAACGGCCTGACCGACGCAGTCCACGCAAGGGTCCGGCGATCGGTGGCAGCCAGCCGGCACCTGGCGTGGCCGGGAGCCGGTGGATGGGTGGTCCTTCGCCGGATTCCGGGCAGCGACGGTCTGACCACCCAGGTCCGATTGGATCGAGGAGCCGAACCGAACGCCGGCGGGTTCCTTCCGGCGGCCGCCGAGGCTGCCGAAGAACTTCTGGCCGAATTGAGCGGCTCCCACGGTGGTTGAACCCCATGCTCGGATTACCGTCGACGGGTGATTACCATCGACGGGTGACCGTGACTCCCGATCCGACTTCCGACAGACCTCCGTTGCGCGCCTCTGATCAGGACCGTGAGCAGGTCGCCACGGTTTTGCACAAGGCGATGGCAGATGGTCGAATCACCGTCGCCGAGTTGGAGACCCGACTCGATTCGGTGTATGCCGCGAGGACGTTGGTCGAGCTGGAGCCGATTACCAATGACCTTCCGGGGCACGCGCTGTCGCTGTCCAAGCCCGCACACCCAGTCGTGCCGGCCAACCACATGCTGTCTATATCTCCCGGCGGGTCTTCGCGGGGCAACATCGTAGGAATCATGTCGGGCGTCGAGCGCAGGGGCGTCTGGACCGCCCCGGCACACATCAATGCGGTCGCCATCATGGGGGGACTGATCCTCGATTTCACCGCAGCCCGGCTGACAGCGATGGAGACCGTGATGAACGTGACGGCGATCATGGGGGGTGTCGAGATCACGGTGCCGGAAGGACTGACCGTTCTCGTCGAGGGTGTCGGCATCATGGGCGCGTTCGAGGACCAGGTGCGGCAGAACTACGGGCCCGGGTCGCCGGTGTTGCGCCTTCGAGGTGTTGCGATCATGGGTGGTGTCGAGGTGAAGCGCAGCCCGTCCATTCCATCCTGATCTGAACCTCCGAGTTCAGGACAGATGCAGAGTCTGGGAGATCTTGGCGCGGACGAACCCGGCGGCGCCCTGCACCGCAGGGTGATCGACCGCCCGTGCCGACCAACGTTTGATCTGCTCGTAGCGCTCACGACCGGCGCGAGATCCGAGAATGTAGCCAAACGCCGTACCCAGCAGAATCCGGAACATTCCGATCCACACTCCCTCGATCTGCGACAGTTCACGGGCGACACTTCCGGTCAAACGACGAAGGCCCAGGTCGATGACCTGGGCCTTTGCTCCCCCGACTGGACTCGAACCAGTAACCGTCCGATTAACAGTCGGATGCTCTGCCAATTGAGCTACGGAGGACCGGCACCCGCCGCTGGCGATGAGTGCTGGACCAGAATAGCTCACCGGAAGCACTGCATCGAACCGTGTCTCATGGCGCGAAGCCTCGCATCGGTCGGCCTACTCGGGTCTGCCTTCCTGGGTCGCTCCCAGGCTCCGCGTGGCAGGTCGCCCCGAACGCGGAGCTCCCGAGCAGATGGGTGCAGTGAAATGTCGGGTGCGTTGCTGGACCCCGGTAAGGTTTCGGACGGGGCGGTAGCTCAGTTGGTCAGAGCAGCGGACTCATAATCCGTCAGGTCGTCGGTTCGAGCCCGACTCGCCCCACTTTATGCAGGTCGAGTATTCGTTGATCTTGTGAAGTCGATCGTGAAATCGCTTCAAGGGTTTTGATTGGGGTCGGTTGAAGTCAGGCTTCGCCCGAACTGCGGAAGACGTCCGCCCATCGGTATGATACCACAGTGGTATCATCCGTGAATGGCGATGACGCTGCGTTTGACGGATGAGCTGACTGAGGCGCTGCGCGACGCCGCGGCGGCTGACGGGCGATCCATGCAACAAACCGCCGCGTTGGCCATCGAAAGGTATGTCGCTGAGCGAAGGCATACTGCTGCAGTCACTGCCCTGGCCACCGAGGCCGCGGCCGAGTATCCGGAAACTCTGCGGCGACTGGGCGAGTGACCGAGTATCTGGGCCTTGAAGACGTTCTTGGGATCGCTGCCATCGCGATCGGCGCCCTGCCGGCTGTTCGCGATATAGGTCTTCTTGACTCGGCGTGTCACCGTCCGGCGGCGCAGGCATGGGGCGACGATGCCTACCCGGACCCGCTGTCCAAAGCTGCGGCTCTGTTGCAATCACTCACCAACAATCACGCTCTGATTGATGGCAACAAGCGCACCGCATGGCTGGCCACCGTTGTCTTTCTGCGGCTCAACGGTGCAACAGTGACAGCCGTCGACGGGTACGACAGCGACCCCGCGCGGATGGTGTTAGCGGTCGCGACCGGCGACCTTCGTGACGTTCCAACTATCCGAGCCGCCCTGCGCGAAATGGTGTCGTCCGGCCCCTGACCGGACGGATCACGGTGGCCATCCGGTCGAACCGCCAATCATTGGTGAGGACTCGCGATTCGCCGAGAACATCGTTGCCGCGGGCGGTGGAAGTCAACACGATCTGGTTGGGGGACGACCCCCATACTCCCATCGGCGAGCGGTTGGGTTCCACGTCGCATCAGCTCCAAGTCGGCCGGAAAGCAGAGGGCCGAGACAGGCCTGGGCTGCCGCAAGCGCTGCATCCAAAGACAGCATCGTGGTAGGCAGCCCGGCTTTCCGAGCAGCCGCCGTGCACCCAACAGTTCCTCGACACTCTGACGACGCCGACCACCGTCCACAACCCCCCACCTGAATCCGACCAGCCCATCGGCAAACTCAACGCCGGATCAGCCCCGGTCGTGGGCACCCACGTTGAAGCTCAACATATGGGGAGGACGGGCCGCGGCGTGAGGAAGTCGACGGTGCCGATGGGTTCGGGTGCGCCGGCGGCGAGATCGATCGGAACCGCATCCCAGGTCTTCGCGCCAAGGTATGCCGTCAGCGAAATCCTGATTCCGGTGTGCCGGCCGGTCAGCGTGATCGCGTCGCCGGGTTGAAAATGGAGCGGGTCGAGCGGCCGGGCTGCGGCCTTCCGGATCCCAGCGACGGCGGTCGCCTCGTCACCTCGGTGATGCGGTCATGTCCCTGGTGTGCCTGGAATCGGGTACCCGAATCAGCAGGCCTGATCCGCCCTTGAGGATCCAGTTTCCGGTTCCTCCGTCCGCT
>JBPCPG010000341.1:0-2507 GCA_050999445.1 Nakamurella sp.
GCCGTCCGGAGCGCGCTGGCTTCCTTGCAGAAACTCGCCGTTCTCGATCCGAAGGTGAGCCCGGCCGACGTGGAATTCGACAACGACGTCGACGCGGCCATCCGCCAGTTCCAGCAGGAGCGCGGTCTGATCACCGACGGCATCGTCGGTCCGGCCACGGTGCGTGCGCTGACCGACGCCCGGTGGACCCTGGGCGATCGCACCCTCGCGTACATGCTCACCGCGGTGATGAGCGGGGACGACGTCACCGCATTGCAGGTGCGCCTCGCCGAGATGGGCTATAACACCGGCCGACCCGACGGCGTGTTCGGCCCACTGACCGACAGCTGCGTCCGCGACTTCCAGAAGCACCGCGGTCTTCCGGAGGACGGCGTCTTCGGCGCAGACACCTACCGCGAACTCACTCGGATCAGCCGGATGGTCACCGGCGGTCGGCCATTCTTCCTGCGTGAATCCCAGCATCTCCGCCAGTCCGGACCGCGATTGCACGGCAAGCGGATCGTCATCGATCCGGCCCACGGCGGAGACGACCCGGGCTGGGTCGACGGGTCGGTGCGCGGCGCCGACCTCACCTTCGACATCGCACGGCGGCTCGAGAGCCGGATGCTGGCGACGGGGATGGAGACATTCCTGACCAGGAGTGCGCACCAGAACCCGACCGCGGACGAGCGCGCCGGACTCGCGAACGAGGTGAACGCCGATCTGATGCTCAGCCTGCACATCGACGGCAGCACCTCGGAACGCGCCAGCGGCATCGCCACCTTCCATTTCGGTACCGACTCCGGCGCCACCTCGACCGTCGGCGAGACGCTGGCCGAATTGGTCCAGCGGGAGTTGGTGGCCCGCACCCAGATGACCGACTGCCGCGTCCACCACCGCACCTGGGAGATCCTGCGACTGACCAGGATGCCGGCCGTGCAGGTGGAGCTGGGCTATCTGTCGAACGGCGCCGAGCGGGACCGCTTGGTTCGCGACGACTTCCGCAATACGCTCGCCGACGGACTGCTGGTCGCCGTCAAGCGGCTCTACATGGACGGCCGGGACGATCCCCACACTGGCACGTTCACCTTCTCCGAACTGCTCGCGCACGAGCGGTCCGTCCACAACGCCTGAGCCGTTTCATCGCCGGTTGAGAGCCGCACCGGAGAACTCTTCGGCGAGCGCCAGCGGCACGGCCGGAATCCGACCTGCGGCGCCGATGAGAAGGTTTCGAATTGCTCGGGTAGGAGCGCGCCGCGCGGTTGCCGCCTTCGTCATCCGGTCGGTCAATCGGACCACCCGCTCTGCCTGCGGGCGGCGGCGCGCCTGGTAGCCGTCGAGGTTCGCCCATTCTCCGGACGACTGCCCCGATTCGACCGCCGCCAGTGTTCGGCCGAGGTCCACCGCATCCTGGATTCCCAGGTTCATGCCCTGGCCCCCGGCCGGGCTGTGCACATGCGCGGCGTCGCCGGCCAGGAAGACGTTGCCCTGCCGGTAGCCGACGGCCAGACGATGGTGCACGGTGAACCTGGACGCCCACACCACCTCGTGAACCACGGCGGCCGACCGCCGCGGGCCACGCTTGTCCAGAAGCCGCTGGACGGTGGGGAGATCGGGATCGCCCCCGATGGCCGCGGGGACGGTGGCAACGATCCGAAATCTGCCCTCGGGAAGCGGCGCCACCACCACCAGCCCCTCCGGAGCCAGCAGCAGTTCAACCTCGGAGCGGGGTATGGGCCAGTCCATCCGTACGTCGGCGAGCAGGAAGCTCTCGGCGTACTGACCGCCGGTGAACCCGATGCCCGCCAGCTCGCGGACATTGGAGTGCATTCCGTCGCAGCCGACCACCCATCGGGAGTCGATCTCCGTCCGCGCGCCCTGCGCGTCGATCAGCACCGACCGCACGTCAGCGCCGTCCTGGGTCACCGAATCGATCGAGCGGCCGCGCAGCACCGCGCGTTCCGGGGGCAGACGGTTCGCCAGCACCGCTTCCGTCGTGCTCTGTGGCACCATCAGCGCATACCGGTGGGGTGAGCTGATCCGACCGAAGTCGATCGTCATCAGGGTGCGATCGCGCTGGCGAATGCCGAACGTCGGTACGACGAGACCACGGGCGATCAGCGGGTCGGCCAGTCCGAGCGGTTCGAGCACGTCCAGCGTCCGGGCGTGCACGACCGCCGCCCTCGACGTGTTGGCTCCCTGGGACGAACGGTCGATGACCACCGCGTCGACCGACAGATGCGCCAGCGTTGCCGCCAGGGCCAGCCCGGTGGGGCCGGCGCCGACGATCAACACCGTCGTCGACAGGCGCCGGACCGAACGGTGCGGGGTCGAACGGTGCTGAGCCGCTTCCGGGTTCATTCCTGCCTCCAAAGTCAACATCCGTTGACTTTGATGTTACCCCTCGTTCCAAGGATTGACAACGCATGTTGACGATGCGGTACCCAGTGAATCGCCGGCGCTGATCGATCACCGCCCAGCTGGAACCTTGTCCTGCGCTCGTGACTCGTAGAGATGAGCAGGCTCGT
>JBPCPG010000381.1:0-5854 GCA_050999445.1 Nakamurella sp.
ACACGATGAGCGGCCTCAACCCGGTACTCGGCCGTAAATGATCTTCTCGTAATCGCCACCAGAACATCCTCTCAGCCGGCCCACCAGGGAGCCCGCCACAGATGTCCACCGATCGGGGGGAACCTCAGAGGAAGGAGCGTTCCCGCCGGGAGTTGGTGGGCAGGTGCAGGGAGAATTCCCGTGCGGAGCAGGAGATCCGGGCGGGAATGTTGATGATCCCTGCGGATTGTTTGACTGGTCAGCTATCCCGCATCGGGCAGCGGTTGAGCGTTGGTTGCTGGCCCGGCGTCACGGCTGGTGGATTGCGGGGCTACTGGGTCGGTGATGCCAGGCGTGTGTCGAAGCCGGGGGTCGGTTCGGGTTACCGTCGCATCTGCCGGCCGGTTCATGCTGCGGAACGGCGCAGAAGGACTCGGGGTTCGGAGATCGAGCGTGGTGCCGACCAGATGATGGGCGAACCCAGACCAGCGTGGAGAAGGGCAGGGAGGCTGTGCCGGCTTCACTTGAGGGCAACGGGCGCCGATGGGTGCGTATGCCACATGTGATGGAGGGGTTGCTGCCGATCCGTCGGTCCCGGATTCCGGTGGAAATGCTCGCCGGTGTGACGCTGGCCGCGCTGGGCATCCCCGAGGTTCTTGGGTACGCGAAGATCGCCGGGATGCCCGTCGTGACCGGCCTCTACACGATGCTCCTCCCGATTGCCGTGTTTGCCGTTCTCGGTTCGTCGCGCCATCTCGTCGTCGCCGCGGACTCGGCCACCGCCGCCATCCTGGCCGCCGCACTGGCCGGGCTCGCGGTTCTAGGGTCGGAGCGATATGTCAGGTTGGCCGGGCTCGCGGCTCTGCTGGCCGGGGGTTTGCTGCTGCTGGCCCGGCTGGCCAGGCTGGGGTTCCTGGCGAATTTCTTGTCCCGGACCGTGCTGGTCGGCTTCCTGACCGGCGTCGGTATCCAGGTAGCGGTCGGCCAGCTCCCCGCCATGCTCGGGGCGAAGGCCGCCGGCAATGACACGCTGACCCAGCTCGCGAACATCGTGCGCGCGTTCCCGCAGCTGCACCGGTCTGATCTGGCGGTGTCTGCAGGGGTCATCGTGATCGTGTCGGCCCTGCGTCGCGCGGCCCCGAAGATCCCCGGGCCGTTGATCGCCGTGATTATCGCGATCGGCGTGAGTTGGGCGGCGGAACTGGCCGTTCACGGCGTGGCCGTTGTCGGGGCCGTGCCACGTGGGTTGCCGCACTTCGGGCTGCCCGCGCTGGGCTGGCACGACGCCACCACCTTGTTCGGCGCCGCGTTGTCGATGTTCGTCGTGATCCTCGCGCAGAGCGCGGCGACCTCGCGCGCCTACGCCGTGAAATACGAAGAGCATTTCAGCCAGGACACCGATCTGGTCGGTCTCGGCGCCGCCAACGTGGTGGCCGCGTTCAGCGGGACGTTCGTCGTCAACGGCAGCCCGACCAAGACACAGATGGTCGACAGCGGGGGTGGGCGCAGCCAGCTGGCCCAGCTCACGACGGCCGCGGTGGTCCTGCTCGTCCTTCTGCTGCTCACCGGGCCGCTGGCCTATCTGCCGAACGCGGCCTTGGGGGCCGTCGTGTTCCTCATCGCGATCGAGCTCATCGACATCAGGGGGATGCGACGTATCCTCGCCTGCCGGCGCCACGAGTTCGCCGTCGCGCTGCTCGCGACCGCCGCGGTGGTCGTCCTGGGCGTCGAGGAGGGCATCGCGCTTGCCGTCGTCGCGTCGATCATCGAGAACCTACGCCACAGCTACCACCCCCTCAACAGTGTGCTGGTGAAGTCCCATGCAGGGCACTGGCAGCAGAACCCGGTGCTGCCCGGCGCGCGGACCCAGGCAGGACTCGTCGTGTACCGATTCGGCACCAGCCTCTACTACGCCAACGCCTCCCGCCTCCTCGACGACGTCACTGCCTTATCGGCCCAGGGAGACCCGCTGCGGTGGATGATTCTGGACGGTGCGGCCATCGGCGATGTCGACTACACCGCAGCAGCGGTCTTGGCCCGGGTAGTCACACACCTGGGCAACCGAGGAATCCGTTTCGGTCTGAGCACCGTCATAGGTCCGGTCCGCGAGCAACTCGACCGCTACGGCATCAGTGCCACCCTTGACCCCGATGCCTACTACGACACTCCCGGCGAAGCGCTCGAAGCATTCCAGACCGCCAACAGCGCGTGACCCCGGAAAGCAGGACTGCGAGCAGCCGAACGCTGGCCTGTCCTGCTCAACGGGCACATCGCTGATCAGAACCCCGGCCCATCTGACCGCTCATCGGTAGATCGGTACCACTCGCCGACGTGAGCCAACCCCAATTTGAGCAGTCCTCGCGCAGCAGACCGCTCGGTGACGAACTCGACTACCGAGACCGATAGTGGGACTGGAACCGGAGGGCTATCGTCCGAGGAGCCGAAGCCTGTGCGGCGACGCTCTACGCCAGCGACGATCAGTACCGCTTGACGTCCTGGCGACGGTGCGAAGAACCATCAGGCCCCCGACGTGCAGGACCAGCTCGCCGAAGGGTTCAGGCAGCATCCCACCAAGAAGGGATGGGGTTCACCGTCGCGTCACCATCGTCGAGATCGGCGGCAGCATCACGGCTGTTCCACCCGCTCAACGGTGGGCGCCGGCGAAGTGGGCGCTACCAGGGCGGCAGCATCGCCGCGGTCATCGGGGTTTCGCAGTCTGGATCAAAGCCCGCAAGTTCAGTGGGCCCAGGCCTGGGTCTTCACCGTCGTCTCCGGGCTCATCGCGTCCACGCAGCCGGCTCGGCGGTGGCCAACAATCTGGTCCATCCGAATGCGCGCTGCGATGGGAGTAGGACTGTGGAACCGTTTGCTGTCCTGCGCCCGACCCGAACCTCGATCAAGTAATCAGCGTGCCGATCCCCCAGGCGGCCGCGGCCAACAATCCGGCCCCGGGAAAGGTGTAGATCCAGCCCTGGATCATGCTCACCGCAACCTTCCACCGCACAGCAGAGACTCGCTTCGACGCGCCTACCCCCATCACGGCAGAGGAGATGACGTGCTTCGTCGACACCGGCGCGCCGAACCCGATCGCCGCCACGTACAGCACGCTGGCTCCGGTAGCTTCCGCGGCGAACCCCTGCACCGGGTCGAGGGCAGTGACCTTGCTGCCGAGGGTCTTCATGATCCGGAACCCGCCGCTGGCCGTCCCCAGGGACAGCGCGGTCGCGCAAGACAGGTACACCCACAGCGGGATCGACTGACCGCTGTGCTTCCCGGCGACGTCCAGTGCCAACACGATGACGCCCATCGTCTTGGCCCCGTCCTGCATCCCATGGCCGACGGCCAGCGCCGTCGACGAGAACCGCTGGGCAAAGCGGAACCCGTGTCGGACCTTGGCCGGGTCCGCCCGCCGACACGCCCAGAGGATCACCAGCATGGCCGCGTATCCCAGCAGGAATCCGATCACCGGGGAAATAACCATCGGGATCAGGACCTTGTCGACGACGCCGGACCACAACACCACCACGCCGGCAGGCAGCGCTGCGCCGACCATCCCCCCGATCAGGGCATGCGAGGAAGAGGAGGGAAGGCCGAACCGCCAGGTAATCAGGTTCCAGCCGATCGCGCCGAGCAGCGCCGCAGAGACCACCAGAAGCACCCCGCTGCCCTGCGGCAGTTCGATGATTCCCGAACCAACGGTGGCGGCCACCTTGCCGCCGAAGAACGAGCCGACCAGGTTGCCGACCGCGGCGATGACCAGCGCCGGTGCGGGCCGCAGCGCCCGAGTGGCGATGGACACCGCGATCGCGTTCGCCGCGTCGTGAAATCCGTTGGTGTAGGTGAATACGAGGGCCAGGATGACCGAGATGATCAGGGCCGTCATGTCGGGGACCTACTCCTAGCCGTCGGAGATCAAGACGCTCTCGACCACATCGGCCACGGCTCGGAAGGCGCCGACCACCTGGGCGAGTTCATCGACGACGACGCGCAACTTGACCGCCGCCAGAGGTTCGAACGCTCCCGAGGTCATGGCGACGAGCATGTCACGTCGGGCGATCTCGGCCTCGCTCGACAGCTTGCGGATCTCGGTGCGGTAGGTGCGCAGTCCCTTGAGCTTGCTCAGCTTGTCCACCGCGTCCACGGTGGCGGCGGCGCAACGTTCCAGCACGGAGGCGATCTGCTTGAACTCGTGCGGCAAGGGCGGCGGCGCGAGCATCCGGATGAGGCTGCCGGCACCCTCCATGTGACGCAGCGCCGTGGTCAACGAGATGGCAAGCGCCTGGATCTGGTCCCGATCGAAGGGGGTGATGAAGCTGGAGTGCAGGGAATCCAGAACCGCGTCGTACTTCGCGTCGCTCGCGTCGGCGAGGGCGACCAGCGTGTTGGTAGGCTGGTCGCCGTTGATCGAGTTGTCCGCGAGCTGAGTCAATGCGGCCGCAGCGCCGGCGACTGCCTGCGCAAGACCCTTGAACTGAATGTAGAAACCCTTGGCGCTCGGCTTCAGTTTGGTCATCGAAGGCTGCCGTTCCTGGCGGGGACGATGGGGCGTTTCGCCGTCCACCTGCACAACGGTGACACATTCAGCCGCTTGCCGCCACCAGGCGCGGCCATCTTGAATCTGCTCGACGTGTCACTGTCGCAGTGCATGTACGTAGCTGCGGTCATGTGCATCCCGGCCCTCGTCGCGTTCACATCACTACTACATACCCGGGCGAAATGCGGAGCCGCCGCACGGTCGAAGGGGCTGAAAAGAGAGCAGGGTGACACTCCGTTCGCCCTGCGGGTGTGCTGCTGCGAACAGCCTGGGACCGAGGTCCTCTGCTCACGCTCGGACAACATCATGGTCCCTTCTCGATGCAAGGACGGGCAGAATCCCGAACGCCGGATCACCGCATGGTCGGGTCTTTGCAAAATCGACATTCGGCTCCGGTACTCGGTCAGGATAAGTGTCGAGCCACCCCCGTCAGCAGGGCCGAAAGACCCCATTCATCCGCCGCTCGGCGCACCGGCGAGCCAACAGCATCCGCCCCTCGGAAGTTGGCCCACTACCGTAAGTTGTCCGTTCCCCAGATGCGCCACTTGCCGGACCCAGGCCCCTGACCCCGATACGTTGGAGCCCCCTGGATCTGCGGCGTGTACCGGAACACCCGTGGACAAAGAGGCACGTCGAATCGGCCAGGACGCGATAGTCGGCGGAGCGCCCACCCGAGGTGGCCGGCTGATGTCCATCCGGGGTTGGAACGGCGGTGCTGGCGGTGTCGGGGGTTTGGGTAGCGTGCCTGTGATGTTGCCTGCCAGCGTTTTTCCCGTCGAACGACCACCCGTGGTCGTTAATTCGAAGGACGCTGACCGCAAGGTGATGTTCGACTGCCTGCCCATCGCCGACGGGCAACTGATCGGTGTCATCACCCGCCGTGACCTGCTCCGCGCTACCCTGCCCACCGCCGCCGCGGGAATCGCCCACCCCTTAGTGACACGTGCACAGGATCCGATCACCGCCGGATGACCGGCCCGCAGCACCACAATTACTTCCCGACCGACGACACCATTCAGGACCGTCTGGATCGGATCAGCCGGCAGCCAGTACCCGTCGACCCACAAACCCTGCGGCGACAACTTGACGAACTGGACCAGCTGGCCGAAGGCATGATCGGCCGAGGTGAAAACGCAGACACCACCCTGAAAGCTGCGATCCAGCGGGAGGTTCTCCGGCGCGGACCAGACCGAGGTGGGCATCGGCTACGGGCCGGGGCCGCCCCTTCTTCACCTTCGGCGTCGTGGCGATCGTGGTGGGGTCATCTGCCCGTCGGCCGGTGATGATCAACCACTTGCACCAGGCGCGGATCGCGCCGTGGTAGTTGGCCCGAGTGGCCTT
>JBPCPG010000007.1:0-2967 GCA_050999445.1 Nakamurella sp.
ATGCGCATCATCGACAGCGAATCGTCATGGGGCATCACCGGGCTCTCGATCTCCCCGGCCCGAACTCTTGCCTGCACTTCGCGCAGTTGTGGGACGTACCCCGATCCCTCGATCTGGGTGGTGAACACCTCGGGCTCGCAATCTTGGCGGTACAGCGTCATTCGGGTGGGAGCCAGTGCATTGGCATCAATCTCCACTCGGGCATCGGTCCCCACGACCGAGGCCGTGTTCGGGCCGTCAGCCAGCAGGGTGCACGTTCCGATTCCGGTCACGCCGCCGGGATATCGGAACATCATCGTCGCGCTGTCGTCGACGCCGCCGGACGTTCTGGAGCCGCAGACGTCGACCGAAACCGGGTTCCCCAGAAGAGACTGGATCAGCGAGACCGGATAGGGCCCGAGATCCAACAACGCCCCGCCGCCCAGGGCAGGGTCGTAGAGCCGATGGGTGGGGTCGTAGTCGAACTGGAAACTGAAATCGTTCACCACTCGGCGTAGTTTGCCGAGGGCACCCTCGCTCACCAGTTCGCGGAGCTTGACGTGCAGGGGATTGAACCGGGACCACACAGCCTCCATCAGGAAGGTGCTGTGCCCGCGTGCTGCAGCGACCATTGCCTGCGCATCACCAAGGTGCACGGCCAGCGCTTTTTCCGCCAACACGGCAGTTCCCGACTGGAGCGCCGGAATCGTTGACTCGGCGTGCAGGGCATGCGGTGTCGCCACGTACAGGATGTCGATCTCCGGCAGCATGTCTGAAAGGCGGTCGAAGACCTCGAGTTCAGGACGACTGTGCCCAGCAGGCACAGTGAGCGCACCCGCATACCCTGCACCTCGTTCGGCAGAGCGGGAGCAGACGGCCACCAGTCGGGCGTCCGGAAGCAGCAGCAGGTCGGACATTACGGTTCGCGCGATCGCGCCGGTGCCGATCACGCCCCATCGGAGCGGGCGGTCGGGTTCCGGTCGGTAGGCGGCCGGCAGCGCCTGCATTCTTGGCAAAGTTCAGCTCCTGGGCAGCGTCGAGATGGTCGGACTGACGGTTCCGCGTCCCAACACCTGCTCCTCGGTCAGGGACGTATAGGAATCCGATCGACCGAACCGCATCTTCTTCGTGTGTTCCAGGGTGTCCTCGATCAACATTCGATTGGTCCGGATCAGGTCGGCCGTGATTCCGATGATGATGGACAGGAATCCGACGATCAGGGAAACCGCGCCGACCACGATCGACTGCAGGTGCTCACCTGTGTTGCCCGCTATTCTGAGAATTCCATAGCGAGCGAAGAAAAACGCACCCAAAGCGCCGAAGACTGCGGCGAAGAAAGAAAAGATTGCATACGGCTTGTACATGATGTACGAACGGATGATTGCACCGGCCGATTTCATCATGTGCTCGCGCATCGAGCCGAACAGGCGTGATTCTCGGGTCTTCGGATTGGTCCGCACCGGAACACTGGCAATTTTCAGTTTCTTGTTCCCCGCCTGGATGATCGTTTCCATGCAGTAGGAAAACCTGGTGATGGTGTTCAACAACATGAGGCTGTCGCGGGAGTAGGCGCGGAATCCACTCGCGGCATCGGGCAGCTCCGTGCCGGCCGCGCGGTTGACCACACCGCTGCCGAACCGTTGCAACAGGACTTTCGCCTTCGAGAAGTGTTCGACGAGATGCACCTGGCGGTCGGCGATGACGATTTCCGCTTCGCCGCGGATGATCGGCTGGACAAGATCCCCGATGCGCTCCTGCGGGTACTGATTGTCACCGTCGGTATTGACGACGATGTCGGCGCCGAGTTCCAACGCCCGCTGCACGCCGTCGTGGAACGACCTGCCCAAGCCGCGGTTGCGGGCATGCCGAACGAAATGTGTCACGCCGTGCGCCTTGGCTACCTCGACGGTCCGATCGGTCGAACCGTCATCGATGATGAGGACCAAGATTTCGGCGACCCCTGGAATCTGCTTCGGGATCGTGGACAGGACCAGCCCGAGGGTGTCCTCCTCGTTGAGGCAGGGCACCTGCACGACCAGGCGAATGCCGGGCGCGGAGTCAGCTGCAGCAACGATCGGGACAACTTCCGACGGCTCGGCCGGCACCTGGGCGGAGTCCACGACCGCGGGCCAACGCTCGACAGGGCCGGCGATCGATGGCGAATTGGTCGCGCTCATTCGTACTCCTGGTCTGTCGCAGACGACCCGTAGTGCCAGTCGGATGGCGTCCGACGACACGACAGAATCCGACGACGTGCTAGCGGCCTGTCACGCCGGGGGTCCGTGCCTTGGATCAACGGCGTGCTGTACACCCCAGAGTAATCTGCCGGCGTCGTGCGCTCGCCGGTCAGCGACTCGTCGGTGGTCAACGCCACGCTGGTGGCTGAACGACAGCCGCGTCGAGCGTTGACTCCGCTGTGGCCGCCAGCCCTCACCGGCTCGGTATCGCTGTGCGACTGGGGCAGGTGAGGTGACTGGGGTAGCTGAGGTGACTGACGGCGAGCGAACGCCGGCTTGCACATCTGACCTGGCACCTTGGGACGGCGGGGCTGGTCATTTTGTCGGCGACGGGTCGACCGCAGTGCCGTTCTCCCGGCGGCGGGTTGCAGCGACGTCACTCCACCGCGCTCTCAGCGCCCGGTCACCAGACGAAAGCGGTCGCCGCGGCCACCGGTATTCCGGTGAAGTTGGTCGATGACAGCACCGGCTGCTGCGGACCAAGATCACGACGCAGAAGAAGAATCCGCAATCGGGCCCGCTCTGGGTGGACTGTGGTGTCGATCTACATCACCGCGCGCCTGACTGGAACACCGATGGTGACAAGATCAACGTAACCGCCGTTATACTCGGATTTGATTCCGGCCGGGCTGGCGCGGACGCGCAGACGGTGACAGGCGAAGGGATACCGAGTGAGTGGATCGGCACTGTTCATCGCCGTCTTCCTGGCGTGTGTGGTGGAAGCTGTGGAAGCGTTGACCATCGTCCTGGC
>JBPCPG010000061.1:0-11198 GCA_050999445.1 Nakamurella sp.
AGGACGTAGCCGGAGTGACCGATCCGGGACCCGACGTGGATGTTGCAGCTGCCGCTGTCGCGTTCCTGCTGCGGCTGCCGACCCAGACGGAACTGCTGACCTCTGTTCGGGAATCGGTTCCAGCGATTTCCCGGGCGCAGGTCGAGCGGCACGGGCTCGAGCTGCGGAGGCTGCAGAAGGAGTTGAAAACTGTGACAGCCGAGCGCGACGCGTTCCGATCGGACCTGCTGGCCACCGTGTCGACGGGGGACGAGGCCGAGCGGCTCCGGCGCCGATTGCGTGAGCAAGGCACCCGACTGCGGCAGGCGGAACTGACCGCCCAGACGCGTGATGCACGTGCTGTCGAGGAACTTCAGTCGTTGCAGGACCAGCTGGGCGCCCTGCGCGCAGATGTCGCCACCTGGCAGGACCGGGCGCGGACGTCGACCGAAAGAGCCGACAGGGCCCAGGAGACGCTCGGCAGGTTGCGTGAGCAGACCGGTATGCACAAGGCAACTGCAGATCGGCGCCTGGATCTGTTGCTCGCCACGGTCGAAGGCGCGGCGAGCGGACTGCGGCGCGAGTGGGAGCTCGCCGGCGGCGGCTTCGATCCGGCGGATGTGGTCGCCAACCGGCTACCCGGTCCCGCTGCGGTGCCGGAGAGCACGGGTGACCCGTCCAGATTGGGCACGTGGCTGCGGCTCCCGTCCGCGCACCTGATCGTGGACGGCTACAACATCAGCAAAACCGGCTTCCCCGAACTGACCCTTGCCCAGCAGCGTGAACGCCTCGTCCGAATGCTGTCGGCGTTGTCGGCACGCATGTCGTTGGAGATCACCGTCGTCTTCGACGGCGCGGACGTGACCGTGCCGATGTCGCCCCGCCGTGGAATCCGGGTTCTGTTCTCGCCCTCCGGCGTGATCGCCGACGACGTCATCCGTGCACTGGCAGCGGCTGAGCCGGCTGGTCGCGTGGTGGTGGTCGTGAGCTCGGATCGTGAGATCGCAGATGGGGTGCGGCGCAGCGGCGCCAGGACCGCAGGATCCGGTGTCCTGCTTGCGCTGCTGTCCTGATCGACCTCTCGGCGGTCGATGCACGGGCGTCGTCCGTAGCCGTCGTCGATGCTCGAGCGATGTGTCCGCCGACTGTGAGATGCACCGCCTTGGACACAGACCGCCTTTGAGACGCACCGCTGCCGGTGAAACGCGCGCTGTCGGTACCTGTCCCTAGTGTTCACCGCATCCCGGCCGGATGCGCCGGCGGACGCGTTGTAGGAGGAGTCGTGCACATTGATTGCGACAGCTGTTCTGTCCGTGGCGCCGCTTGTTCGGGTTGCGTGATCACCGTCCTGTTGGGCATGCCCGATCAGGGCGTCGAATGGGACGACGCCGAACAACGGGCGCTGGGAGTACTGGCGGCTTCGGGCTTGGTACCACCATTACGCTTGGTGACGGCCGTCAACCACCAGGAACTGCAGGCGGGCTGAATTTGCTGCGATCCAGCGAAGGGTTGCTTCCGCGCTGAGTGACATATATCACGATCTGGATGCTTCGAAAGGCTGTTTCTGCACCACGCCAGGCTCGACAGCTCCAGGCCGATGTCTGCGGACGCCGACGGCGCCGAAGTTCCGCTACGCCTGGCTGGACTAAGGCGTGTCCGTCTCGTAATCTGATCGAGATCTTCTGCTAAGGATGCCAGTCAGGTGACTTGGGAGATCACGTCGAATCGGTGCCCTCGAAGCGCCGAACCGGGGACCCAGGTTTTGTTGGGGTGAATCCGTCACGCGGCAGTTACTGTGCGTGGGGGTAGGGCTACTTCCTGGCCCGAATCCGTCAGCTAACCCGGTAGGCGTCTAGGAGGAAAGGTGCGCCTGACGTTGGCGACGCACGACTTGACCATGCGTGTCCGGAACCTCGGCCGAACCAGGATGTTGATAGCCGGAGTGGTTGTCACGCTCGGCATCACGACGTTCGGTGCGGTTCCCGCTCATGCTGTGCCACGGACCGACCCGTCGACCTCCGGAGGTGCCAGGGCCGCCTGGCAGCAGAGCACCCATCAGGCCGAAGTCGCTGCCGAGCAGGTCAACGGCGCCAAGCAGGCGCAGCTCAAGGCAGAGCAGGCCGCTTCCCAAGCCGCGTCGGACCTGGCTGCTGCCACGACGAAGGTGACTTCGACACAGCTCATCGCCGCTACTGCCGCCACGCATGTCGCCTCGTACCAGACCAAGCTCGACGCGTTCGCGAGTGCGAGCTTTCGGGGCGCGCGGCTGAGCCAACTCTCGGTCATGCTCACCGCGACGTCGGCCGCCGACTTCCTCGACGAGTCCACCGTGATGAATCGGGTCGCAGCGGACACCCAGCTGACGTTGTCGGCCGCCATCGCGGCCAAGAATTCGGCGTCCGCGGCCAAGACGGCCGCCGGTACCGCTGAGCTCGAGTCGGTGCAGGCCAAGAACCAGGCCGACCGGGCCGCAACTGCGGCCACCGCAGCCACTGCGACGGCCACGGACAAGAAGCATGACCTCGATGCTGCCGTCGCGAAATACAAGAACCTGTTCAACAAACTTTCTGCGAAGGAGAAGGCTGCCGCCGCAGCCGCCGCCGAGAAGATTCGACAGGAGTCGCTGGCTGCTGCTGCCGCGGCAGCCGCCCAGGCTCAGGCCGCCGCCGATGCCGCTGTGCAGAAGGCGGCAGACAAGGCAGCGTCGAGCAGTGCCGCCGCATCATCCAAGGCTGCGTCCTCGCTCAGTAGCGTTCAAGCAGCGAACAGTGCTCCTCCGGTGAACAGCGTCCCCCCGGCAAACAGCGTCCCGTCGGTGGACAGCGTCCCGCCGGCAGCCGCCTTGCAGGCTGGTGCCGCTTCGCAGCCCGCCACGAGCGCCACGCCCAGCGTCACCGCTGCCGCCGCCCCGAGCTCCGGTGGTGATTCCGCCGGTGCGATTGCCGCAGCCGCGGCAAGGACGAAGATCGGTTTCGCCTACACGTATGCCGGTGATGGCCCGAGTTCCTTCGACTGTTCGGGTCTGACCACCTGGGCCTGGGCACAGGCCGGCGTCAGCATTCCCAGGGTCAGTTTCGAGCAGTCCAACTTCCCAGAGGTGCCGCTGGATCAGCTCCAGCCGGGCGACCTGGTCACCTACTACTCTCCGGTCAGCCACGTTGCCATCTACGTCGGCGGCGGCATGGTGGTCAGCGCGGCTGACGAGGCGCTGGGCGTCATCTACGTCCCGGTGGAAAGAGGCGGCCCGAACGCCACCGGGCACCGCGTCCCGCGGGGCTGACCGCACTACCGCTCCGAATGCCCGGTGGCTGATTCTCGGTCGTCGGGCATTCGGCACATTCTCCGGCCACGCACCCCCTCTGGCCGGCTGCCCTGTCAGCCTCACCGACGAGACGGGAGTCCACGCCGTCGTGCGCAGAACGTTGCTGGTCACCAATGACTTCCCGCCCCGGGCTGGCGGGATTCAGTCCTACGTGCAGGCACTGTCCGAGCGGCTGCCCGCAGAGAAACTGGTCGTCTATGCCCCGGCGTGGCCGGGAGCCGCCGAATTCGATGCCGCGCAACCGTTTCCGGTGATCCGCCATCCAGGATCGTTGATGTTGCCGGTCCCCTCCGTTGCGCATCGGGCAGCCGCGCTGATCCGGGAACATCGGCTGACGGCAGTGTGGTTCGGCGCCGCGGCACCCCTCGCCCTGCTCACGCCGACCTTGCGCCGGGCCGGAATCGTCCGGGCGGTCGCCAGCACCCACGGACACGAGGTCGGTTGGTCCATGGCGCCGGTGGCCCGGCAGGCGCTGTCGGCCATCGGCCGGAATGTCGACGTCGTCACCTACATCAGCAGGTACACAAGGAGCCGCATCTCCGCGGCGCTGGGTCCGCGTGCGGCCCTTGAATATCTGCCGTCCGGGGTCGACGCGGCGACGTTCGCGCCTGACCCGGTCGGGCGGGCCCGCGTCCGGGCAGAGTTCGGCCTCGGCGACCGACCCGTAATCCTGTGCGTGTCGCGGCTGGTGGCGCGGAAGGGTCAGGACGCGCTCATCCGCGCGCTACCAGCGGTTCTGCGGACCGTTCCCGAGGCCGTGCTGCTGATCGTCGGGGAAGGCCCCGACCGCCCTCGTCTGGACCGGTTGGCCGCCGGACTCGGAGTGTCCGATCACGTGGTCTTCGTGGGCGCGGTGCCCTGGAACCAGCTCCCGGCGCACTACGCCGCCGCTGATGTCTTCGCCATGCCCTGCCGGACGAGGGGAAAGGGACTCGACGTCGAGGGTCTTGGCATCGTGTACCTGGAGGCATCGGCGGCGGGTCTTCCGGTGGTCGCCGGGGCTTCGGGTGGGGCGCCCGAAGCCGTGTTGCCGGGAGAGACGGGCGTGGTCGTCGACGGTCGGGATGTGCCTTCGTTGGCCAGGGCGGTCGCCGATCTGCTCTCGGACCCGGACCGAGCGGCGGAGTGGGGGCGGACCGGCCGGGCCTGGGTTGCCCGATCATGGAGCTGGCAGCGCTCGGCGGATCGACTCGCGGAGCTCCTGGATTCTCGAGCCGGGGCGTGAGCCGATTCTGGAGCCTGGTTGGCTGGATCTGTCCTTTCCGTTGCGCCGACCCATTGGCGGGCGGTTCGCCGGACGCTGCAGCCTGGGTAACCTTTGCCAATGGCAGACTCCTCGACCCAGTCTCTGATCATGACCGCGGAGCCTGCGGCGATCATGGACGTCATCGCCGACTTTGCCGCCTATCCGGAGTGGACGGGGGCGGTCAAGAAGGTCGAGATCACCGATCCCGGCGTGGGCAGCCGAGCCAACAGGGTCAAATTCGGCCTCGATGCCGGGTTGATCAAGGACACCTACGTACTCGCCTACACCTGGGCGCCCGACGGGCTGTCCGTCAGCTGGGATCTGGTGGTCGGGCAGATGCAGAAGGCGCAGCACGGCTCCTACTCGATGCGCAGGACGCCGGACGGGACAGAGGTCACGTATTCCCTTGCGGTGCAGCTGAATGTGCCACTGATCGGGCCGCTACGACGCAAGGCCGAGCGAACCATCATGGATACCGCCCTCAAAGAGTTGCGCAAGCGAGTCGAGAAGGCATGAGGCTCGCGTTGCACAGTGGTAAGAGCACGGACAGGATCACGCGTTGCCGAACTTTCCGAACGACCGAGCCTAGCGGGTGCCCGATGACACCGGACGGCCCGCACATCGGATCGCTGAACGCCGAAGCCGAACTGCTGCTGGACGCGGTGGCTGCCCGCCTGAACAGGTTCAAGACGGCCATCGGGGAATCCGACCTGCCGGAAGAGGCAGCAGCCGGCGACGATCCGGCCCACTCCTGCGTCAGGTGGTGTCCGGTCTGCCGTGCGACAGAACTGCAGGCCGGCGATCGACCGGATATCGCCGACAAGCTGGCGGGGAGCTCCGCGGAGGAACGCGCGAGCACGTCGGATCTCGAACGGACCGGCTGCCGATGACCGGCCCGACCTACAACATCGGCATCGATATCGGGGGGACCTCCGTGCGGGCCGCGGTCATCGACGACGGTTGCGGCGTCCTCACGTCCCGGCGTGCACGCACACCGCACACGGTCCAGGAAACCGAAGACGTCCTGTCCGAGCTGATCACCGACCTGTCCGCAGAGTACGAGGTCGGAGCGGTCGGGCTCGCGGTGGCCGGATTCGTCAGCACCGACCGGAGCCGGGTCATGTTTGCGCCGCATCTGGCGTGGCGTGGCGATCCGGTGCCGGAGCGGTTGACGGCGCGGCTGGGACTACCGGTAGTAATGGATCACGACGTCAACTCGGCGGCCTGGGCGGAGTACCGCGCCGGCGCAGCGCAGGATTCACCGGTTGCTCTGCTGGTCGCGCTCGGCACCGGTATCGGCGCCGGGTTGGTGGTCGATGGCGCCATCTACCGGGGTGCCCATGGGGTCGCACCCGAACTGGGTCATGTGGTGGTGGTCCCGAACGGGCGACCGTGCCCGTGCGGCAAAAGCGGGTGCTGGGAGCGCTACTGCTCCGGAACCGCTCTGGCGCAGACGGCTGCAGAGCTGTTGTCGAGCAACCGCTTCGACGGTAGTCCGCTCGGCTCGCTCGGCCGGAACGAGCTCACCGGCACGTCGGTGGCCGTAGCGGCGGCAGATGGCGATCCGCTCGCCCTGGCGGCGATGTCCGACCTCGGCCGATGGTTGGGCGTGGGGCTGGCCATGGCGACCGACATCCTCGACCCGGAGGTCATCGTGCTCGGCGGCGGAGTTGCTGCTGCGGCGCCGTGGTATCTGCCAACCGCGGCCGCCGATCTGGCTGCTTCCATCACCGGGGCTGGGCATCGACCCGCGCCGCGGCTGGTGGTGGCAAGATTCGGTGATCGGGCCGGCATCATCGGGGCGGCCCTCCTGGCCGGCGCCGCCGTCGGGGTTCCGCCCGCCGACCTGGCGACGGCATAGACCGCTACAGCCGAGCGCCGTCGTCCCAACCGTCGCCGTCCTCAGGGTCGGAGGCGCGCGGCCGCAGACCGTGGATCAGCATTCCGAAACCGCCTATCAAACAGGTGATGCCCAGCACCAGCACGACATCAGGGCCAACCTGGAACAAGCCGGGCCGAACGATCATCACCAGGCCTACCGCCATCAGCAACAGGGCACCCACTGTCCGTCGCTTGGGCCGGGCGAGCGGCGGCGGTTCCGGCGGCACGAAATGCGAGTCGTCCGATTGCAGGTCAGCCTGGGACTGTGCCTGACCGGACTCGAAAACCGCCACCTCTTCCGCTCGTAGCGCCTTGCGCAGCGCCCGCCTGCGCTCGCGTTCCTTGGCTGCCGATCCGTCCGAAGACCCGGTTTCAGTCTCTTCGCGCGGGTCCCAGGCGGCGGGAAGAGGCGTCGATTCGAGTTCATGTGTCGTGGCGCCCCAGGACATCTCGCCGCTGATTCCGGAGATGATGGCAGCGAACTGGGCGTCCACCTCGGCGGCGGAGTGCTCCTGGTCATCCCGGTCCCGGTGGTCGGTCCGGTCGGCGTCGTCGGGCGGTGAACCCGTCATGCCGATTTCCCGCTCATCCGGTGGATGAACGAAACCGACTCGTCGAAGATCAGCGGGGCATCGTGATCCAAGGTGGCGACGTGGAAACTTCTCTCCAACACCATTTCCGTCACGTCGGTCGACGAAATACGGTCCAGGATCAACGCGGAGTTCGCGGACTCGACGACATGATCGACCCTTGAATGAAGCAGCAGCACCGGAACGGTGACCTGAGCAAGATCGGCTCTGGTTGCCGCCCATCCCTTGCGCAAGGCGTCGACCGCCTTGAGCGGTGTCCTGTTGTATCCCAACTCGGTGACGCCCGGCTTGGCGATGTCGTCGGTGATCCCTTTGAGCGACGGCAAGACATGTTTCAGGAGCGGCACCAGAGCCATCTCCTTGCGCAGGCTCATCACGGCTGGGTTGACCAGGACCAGACCGGCGATCGCGTCGGGATGCAGTTGGGCGAGTCGAAGGGCAAGGGCGCCACCCATCGACAGGCCGCCCACCACCACTGTCCGGCAGTGCTCGCGCAGCTGTGCAAGGACGGACTCGACGGCACCCAACCAGTGGTCGAACGTGGTGTCGTTCAGCTCCTGCCAGTGGGTGCCGTGCCCGGGAAGCAACGGTAGGCGCACCGAAAAGCCTTCGGCGGCAAGCCGATCCGCCCACGGGCGCAGCGATGCCGGCGAACCGGTGAAGCCATGACACAGCAGCACACCGACCTCGCTCCCGTCGTGCGCGAACGGCTCAACCGCGCTCGGCCTCGGGAAGGTGGGCATCGGCTCTCCTAGCGGCAACGGCAGGTACGCCGGCGGAAGGGAGCCGGTCCAGCCATTCTCCCAGATTTTGCCCTCCACGCCTACGGTGGTTGTCGCTTCCTGCCGGAGCGCGGCAGGAACGTCGGGTCGACAGAAGGGGTGCAGCGGCCCTGTCCTGTTCGCCCTAGACCGGTCCAGCGCACGTCGACCTCGCACCGGCTCCGCGGTCCGGGTCATTGTCCCGGCGTAGTCGCAATATTCGAACGGCTGAAAGCGAGCACATCATCGGAGATATTCCTTCACCGCCTGCGGTCGCATGCCAGCTATATCGTCACATCCTCCCAATCGTCACTCTTCCATTCATCCAAGTAGATCTGTCGGTTACTTTCTGTGCCAATTGGTGTTTCTCGAAGGATTCGGCGAATCAAGTTCACTCATTTTCCGCTTACGATTGCCTCATACCATTTTCTTGCGGAGGTTTCATGGTGTCAAAATTCGCATTGCGCCGGCGCTTTTCGTACGTGCTCGTGATGGTCGCGGCCATGGTCGTCGCCCCGACGGCCTTCGTTTCGGCAGACACGCCCGCTGGTCTGGGAGCGCAGCGACAATCGGTGGATCTCGCTGGTTCGTCAACCCTCGCCGGTCTGGCTGCCGGAGGCTCGCCGGGGTCGTTCCGGGCCGTCACCCCCGCCCGTGTTCTGGACACTCGCAAGCAGTTCGGCGCCCCCGGCCCGGTCCGGCCGCTGCAGTCCATGGCGTTGTCGATCCTGGGTTCGGGTGGCGTACCGACGACGGGTGTGTCGGCAGTCGCGATCAACGTCACGGTCACGCGGCCGGCGGGCTCCGGGTATCTGACGGTTTATCCGGACGGGGGAGCTCGACCGATTGCGTCGAACGTCAATTTCGTCGTCGGCCAGACCATCGCGAATCTGGTGCTGGTCCCCGTTGGAAGTGATGGCCGGATCCGCCTCTACAACGGGTCCGGCGGCGCCGTCGATCTGATTGCCGATATCGCCGGCTACTACCTGACCGGCACTCCCACAGCACCCGGTACCTTTCGGATTCTGCAACCGACCCGGCTCCTGGACACCCGTTCCGGAACGGGCGCGACCGCCGCCCGACCCGTGCAAGGTGGCAATTCGATCGCATTGAAAGTAGCTGGAAAGGGCATGGTGCCCACTGCGGGAGTCTCCGCCGTCGTGCTGAGCGTGACTGCGACGCGTCCGGTGCGCTCCGGCCATCTGACGGCCTACGCCGACGGTGCGGCGCTCCTTTCCGGGTCGATCGTGAATTTCTCGTCCGGTCAGACCATTGCCAGTTTGGTTCTCGTTCCGTTGGGCGCTGACGGGTCGGTGCGCCTGTTCAACGCTTCCGGTGGACCAGTCGACATGCTGGCCGACCTGGCCGGCTACTACCTCGCCGGGGCCGGGGCAGTGCCAGGCGCACTTCAACTGCTGGCTCCTGCTCGCGTGCTGGACACGCTGAGCGGGCCGGGCGCGGCCGGCGGCCCGCTGTCGCCGGGCCGCTCCTTGGCTCTGGATGTGGCCAACAGAAGTGGGGTGCCCGCACACGTGTCCGGCGTCGTGATCAATGTGACCGCGGTCGCCCCGTCCGGATCGGGCTATCTTTCCGTCTTTTCCGACGGGTCCAGCAAGCCGACCACATCAACGGTGAATTTCGCATCCGGTCAGTCGATTGCGGGTCTGGTGATGGTGCCGGTCGGAGCTGATGGGTCGATACGCCTGTTCAACGGCGGCGGCGTTCCCGTGCAGGTTCTCGTGGATGTGCTCGGCTATTACCTGCCCGGCGCAGAACCGGCATCCTGCGCCAACGTGGGAACAGATCCGGCCGGCACCTTTGTCACCCGCTGGGACCCAGTTGTGCGGTGCGTTCTGTCGATGCTCGGTCAGTCGTCCGGGAACGTCGCTGATGTCGACACGATCATCGAATACGAATCGAGCGGAAATCCCAACGCCATCAATCTCTACGACCTCAACGCACAGGCGGGGCACCCCTCTGAAGGGCTCATCCAGGTCATTCAACCGACCTTCGATACATTCCGTTCTTCTCAACTGCCGGCCGACCTGTACAACCCCGCCGCCAACCTGTACGCCGGCCTCAATTATGCGATCCACACCTACGGGTCGATCCACAACATTCCCGGACTCATCTCCTTGCGCAACGGCGGTGGATACAAGGGCTATGTCGTCGGGGCGAACTGAGTGCCAGGGGACCGCCACCGGACGGCTCTTCTTCTTCGGTGACCGGAGAATGTGGTGGCCGGGTATCCGGGTGCATCGCTCCCGGGCGATTTCACCGCTGGGACGGGTGTCCGGCGACCACCGCTCAACTCCGGTTGCTCTCGGGCCATGGACTCCGACCAGGACTCCGACCGAAAGGAAGCCCGGTTTCGGCGGCCTGTCCGTCGTCCGGATCGGCAGCGAGGCGGGTACGGTAACCCGAAACGCGGAACCGACCCGAGAGGCGCCGAAGGTGTTGTACTACCTCTGCAAGTACGTTCTGATCGGCCCGGTTCTCAGACTGTTCTTCCCTGCGAAGGTCATCGGCGCCGAGTACGTGCCGGCAGAAGGCGGCGTCCTCCTGGTCGGGAACCACCTCTCGGTGGCCGACTCCTTCTTCACGCCGTTGTTCATCAAGCGGCGCGTCATCTATCTGGCCAAGAGTGAGTACTTCACCGAGAAGGGCCTCAAGGGCCGGTTCAAGAAGGCGTTCTTCACCGGTGTCGGGCAGGTGCCGATCGACCGCGGCGGCGCGTCGGCGGCCCACGACGCGCTGACGACGGGTGTTCGGTTGCTGAAGGCCGGTAACTGTCTCGGAATCTATCCCGAGGGCACCAGATCGCCGGACGGGCGGCTCTACAAGGGCAAGACCGGTGTGGCGCGCATGGCCCTCGAGGCCGGCGTTCCCGTGGTGCCTCTGGTGATGATCGGTACCGACAAGGTCAATCCGATCGGGTCGAAGATGTGGCGACCGCGCCGGATCACCGTCATCATCGGACGCCCGCTGGAGTTCTCGCGCTATGAGGGGATGGCCGGTGACCGGTTCGTGGAACGGTCGATGACGGACGAGATCATGTACCGGCTGATGGAGCTGTCCGGCCAGGAGTACGTCGATGTGTATGCGGCGAAGGTGAAGGCTGATCTGGAGACCGACAGCGGGCTGGTGGAGGGCCGTGGGCCGGGTACGGTGACGCGGCTGCCCGGCACCAAAGCCGGCTGAGAGGGATTCTCTCGTGGTTCGCGCGACGCCCTCACGGGTGTGTCCGGTTGCCCGCTATTTCTACGATTGCGAATTCATCGAGGACGGCCGGACCATCGAGCTGATCTCGATCGGCGTGGTTGCGCAGGACGGGCGCGAGTTCTACGCCGTGTCCACCGAATTCGACCCGGAATCGGCGGGCCAGTGGGTACGCCGCAATGTGCTCGACAAGCTGCCCT
>JBPCPG010000072.1:0-4491 GCA_050999445.1 Nakamurella sp.
AACAGACTCAGCAGGTCCACCTCCTGCTGGTACGAACCGCCCATCGCCGAGCGTTCGGTCTGGCCCACGATCGCCACCACCGGCACGTGATCGAGTTTCGCGTCGTACAGGCCGTTCAGGAGGTGGACCGCCCCGGGGCCACTGGTCGCCACGCACACACCGACCTTGCCGGAAAATTTCGCGAAGCCGACCGCCGAGAACGCCGCCATCTCCTCGTGTCGAGCCTGCACGAACTCGGGGTCGTCGTTGGCCCGGCCCCACGCGGCCAGCAGCCCGTTGATGCCGTCACCCGGATAGCCGAAGACCTGCTTGACTTCCCATTCCCGCAGCCTCGCCAACAAAACGTCAGCAACCTTGTCAGCCATGACCGGTTCTCCTTCTTTCGTTTCAACACTTCTGTTACCCCAACAGGTGTACGCCTAACCCTTGCGGTCATGCAAGGGTTAACACATACTCATTGCATGCGTGGAGAGCAGCTGTGAGCCGGCCCGAGGTCGGGGATGACGCAGCTTTCGATGAGTTGACCGATGCCGTGCTGGCCGCCTCCCGCGTCCTGGTCGGAGTGGCTGCGCAGTCGATCGCCCAGGCGGAGACGACGATGAGCGTTGGCCAGTTCCGCGCGTTGGTCATCATCGCCAGCCGCGGGCCGATGCATTCCGCCGGGTTGGCCGAAGCGATGGGGGTACATCCCTCCAACGCCACCCGGACCTGCGATCGGCTGGTTGCCGCCAAGCTGCTGGATCGGCGGGACAACCCCGCGGATCGACGCCATCTCATGCTGACGTTGACCAAAAAAGGGCACCGGATGGTGGACAGCGTGATGAGCCGCCGGCGTGCCCTCATCGGCCAGATCCTGGACAAGATGCCCACCGACAACCGCCACCGGTTGGCCGAGGTGCTGAACAGGTTCGCCGACGCCGGCGGCGAACCCGCAGAGCAGGATCTGTGGTCCGTCGGATGGACCACCGGGCCCGCCGTCACTGGTTGAAGTTTCCGTTCGCAGATGAAAGGAAGTTCGAGATGAACACAAAGGTTGTGGTGGTGACCGGCGCCAGCGGAGGTATCGGCCGGGCCACCGCCCGGGCCTTCGGAGCACGCGGGAACAAGGTCGCGCTGCTGGCCCGCGGTGAGAAGGGACTGGCCGGGGCTGCCGAGGATGTGCGCGCAGCAGGGGGTACGGCCCTGATCGTGCCCATCGATATGGCGGACTCGGATGCGGTGCACGCGGCCGTCGATACCATCGAGGCGGAGTTGGGTCCCATCGATGTGTGGGTGAATGTCGCGTTCACCTCCGTGTTCGCGCCGTTCGACCAGATCACCGCGCAGGAGTACCGGCGGGTCACCGAGGTCAGCTACCTGGGATACGTGTACGCGACGATGGCCGTGCTGGCCAAGATGAAGGCCCGGAACCGCGGCACCATAGTCCAGGTCGGATCAGCGCTCGCCTACCGCGGCATTCCGTTGCAGACGGCGTACTGCGGCGCCAAACATGCCATCCAAGGCTTCAACGAGGCGTTGCGCTGCGAATTGCTGCACGAGAAGTCTGGCGTGCACGTGACGATGGTGCAGATGCCCGCGGTCAACACCCCGCAGTTCTCGTGGGTGCTGTCCAAACTTCCCCACCAGGCCCAACCCGTTCCGCCGATCTACCAACCCGAATTTGCCGCTCGCGGCGTCCTCTACGCTGCCGACCATCCGAAACGGCGGGAATATTGGGTGGGCGCGTCCACCGCAGCCACCCTGGCGGCCAACGCCATCGCGCCAGGGCTGCTGGACCGTTACCTGGGCAGGACGGGGTTCAAGTCCCAGCAGACGAAGCAGAAACAGAACTCGGACGCCCCGGTCAATCTGTGGGAGCCGGCCGACGGCGATGACGGCAAGGATTTCGGAGCCCACGGCATCTTCGACGACAAGGCCACCGATGGTGCCGGTCAGCTGTGGGCCTCGCACCATCACGGCGCTCTGCTGTCGGCAGCCGGCGCTCTGACCGCCGCTGCTGCGGTGATCCTGGGGCGGCGACGGTGACCGGGACGACAGCGGTGCGCAGCTGGGGCGCCGTCACGGCGGTTCTCGGTGCGGCGATGTTGATCAAGCCCACGGTGGTGGCGGGTCTTGTCTCCAGCGGTGCCTCGACCCCGAGCCCGGTCATCGTCCGGGTGCTGGGCGGTCGGCAGCTTCTCCAAGGCGTCGCCGTCCTGGGTCGTCCTGGACAGCGCGGGCTGCTCACCTGGAGCAGCGTCGTCGATGTGCTGCACGCCGGCAGCATGATCGCCGGTGCCCGGTGGTGGCCCCGCTACCGGCAGCCGGCGCTGGCCAGCGCAGCGGTCGCCGGCACCTCCGCCGTCATCGGCGGGCTCCTGCGCCGGCGCTCGCGCGCGTGACCGGCCAGAGCGGAGCCGGCCCAGCGGCGTTTCCGCCGCAGGTGCTTCGCGAATACGCGTTGCTGGCCGACGGCGAACGCGGCGCGCTGGTCGGTCCCCGCGGCGACATCGTCTGGATGTGCGCACCCCGCTGGGATTCCGACGCCCTGTTCAGTGCCCTGCTGGGTGGAACCAGCGGTTATTCGATCACTCCGACGGAGCGGTTCGTCTGGGGTGGCTTCTACGAGGATGCCAGCCTGATCTGGCGGAACCGATGGATTACCGACGGCGGCATCATCGAATGTCGCGAAGCGCTTGCCTTCCCGGGGGATGCGCACCGTGCCGTGCTACTCCGTCGAATCCTGGCCGCAGAGAAGGACACTCGGGTGAAGGTGACGCTCAACGCCCGGGCGGCGTTCGACCACCGAGGACTCACGCACCTGCGGCAGCAGGACGGAGTCTGGACCGCCAACAGCGGTGATCTGCACCTGAGGTGGTCCGGCGGTGAGTTCTGTCGGCCCAGTTCCGCGCCGGATCAGGGCCTGGTCGGCGAGCTGACGGTGGCCGCCGGCCGGCATCACGACCTGGTGCTCGAGATCAGTGACCAGCCGCTGCCCGACGAACCGGTCAACCCGGACATCGCCTGGCAGGCCACCGAGAACGGTTGGAAACAAGCCGTTCCCGCCCTGGACAACACGCTGAACGGCCGGGACAGTCGCCGCTCCTATGCGGTGCTGCGCGGCCTGACCTCCGCAGGCGGTGGAATGGTCGCCGCCGCGACCACCAGCCTGCCCGAACGAGCCGAGGCCGGTCGCAACTACGACTACCGGTACGTGTGGATCAGGGACCAGTGCTACGCCGGGCAAGCTGTCGCGGCCGCCGGGCCGCACCCGCTGCTGGACGACGCGGTCCGCTTCGTCACCGGCCGACTGCTCGAGCATGGACCGGCTCTCAAACCCGCCTACACCGTCGCCGGCGGACGGGTTCCGGATCAACGGAAACTGCGACTGCCCGGCTATCCGGGCGGCCACGACCAAACCGGGAACTGGGTCAACAAGCAGTTCCAACTCGATGCGTTCGGAGAGTCGCTGCTGCTGCTTGCCGCCGCCGGCCGCCACGACCGGCTGGACACCGACAACTTCAAGGCAGCCACCGTCGCCGCCGATGCCATCGCCGAGCGCTGGCAGGAACTCGACGCCGGGATCTGGGAGATCGACAACGAACCCTGGACCCACAGTCGGCTGATCTGCGCCGCCGGACTCCGCGCGATCGCCGCGGTGGAACCGGCCGGCCAGACCACCAGCGGATGGTTGACGCTCGCCGACCGGATCGTCGCCGACACCGCCGCGCATGCCACCCACCCCACCGGACGCTGGCAACGCTCGGCCACCGACCCGAACTTGGACGCCGCGCTCCTGCTGCCCTCGCTGCGCGGCGCGATCCCGGTGAATGATCCCCGAACCGTGGCCACCCTCGATGGCTACCTGAGCGAGTTGACCGTCGACGGGTACGCGTATCGGTTCCGGCATGATCCACGGCCCCTGGCCATGGCCGAAGGTTCCTTCACGCTGTGCGGGTTCCTCACCGCCCTGTCCCTGCATCAACAGGGCCGCGAGGTGGAAGCGGCCCGATGGTATGAACGAACCCGCGCGGCCTGCGGTCCGCCGGAGCTGTATTCCGAGGAATTCGACGCCGGCGAGCACCAACTACGGGGAAACCTGCCGCAAGCCTTTGTTCATGCCCTGCATCTGGAGGCCTCTGCCCGCCTGGCGCAGGATGGATCCGAGCACCGTTCCATCTAGGAGGACCGTCATGACCGCAGTGGCTCCCCGGCCGACCAGGCCCTACCCCGTGAAAAGGTATTCCCCCGGGGTGAAGGCGTTGGGATATCTCAGGACCACCGATCCGAAGCAGATCGGGGTCATGTACATCGTGACGTCCCTGACCTTTTTCATGCTCGGCGGTGTACTGGCCCTTCTGATGCGCACCGAACTGGCTCGGCCAGGAATGCAGTTCCTCTCACCCGAGCAGTACAACCAACTTTTCACCATGCACGGCACGATCATGCTGTTGCTGTATGCCACACCCATTGTGTTCGGCTTCGCCAACTACATCCTTCCGCTGCAGATCG
>JBPCPG010000088.1:0-4127 GCA_050999445.1 Nakamurella sp.
CCATCACCTCGATGCCGTCATACCCCGCCTCGGCCGCCATCGCGAATGCCGTCGCCGTGGACTCCGGAAACGACGCAGCCGTGGACAGACCCACCGGAATCGGCGGGCGACGGTGGGAACTCACGGCCCCACGCTACCGGCCGGCGCCTTGGACACTGCAACGCCGGCCTTTCAGACGCGCAGCGATACCCAACTGGGGTTGGTGACCCGTACTGCAATGCGGACCGGCCCGAGCTCGCGCGGTTGAGCACAAGTTGTTATTGAGGGCGGGTAGTTATAGAGGACAGGTTGTTATTGAGGGCGGGCTGTTCAGCACGGGTTGCTGTTGAGCACAAGTTGTGGTTGAGGGCAGTGCTGTCGTTGAGGCCGGTTGTGGTTGAGAACAGTGTTGTTGTTGATGAGTCCGGGTGGGTGCTCTCAGGCCTCCAACTTGTAGCCGAGCCCGCGGACGGTGATCAGGTACCGCGGCGCCGCCGGATCGGGCTCGATCTTGGAGCGCAACCGCTTGACGTGCACGTCCAGCGTCTTGGTGTCACCCACGTAGTCCGCCCCCCACACCCGGTCGATCAGCTGCCCGCGGGTCAGTACCCGACCCGTGTTGCGCATCAGATACTCCAACAGGTCGAACTCCTTCAGAGGAAGTCCGACCTCGACGCCATGTACGGCGACGACGTGCCTCTCCACGTCCATTCGGACCGGGCCGGCAGTCAGGGACGATTCGACGCCGTCCTCCGGCTCGACACCACGGCGCAGTACCGCCCGGATGCGCGCGATCAGCTCACGAGTCGAGTACGGCTTGGTGATGTAGTCATCGGCTCCCAGCTCCAGCCCCACCACCTTGTCGATCTCGGAGTCGCGGGCGGTCACCATGATCACCGGCACAGCGGCCCGTGCGCGCAGGGCCTTGCACACCTCGGTACCGCTCATGCCGGGCAACATCAGGTCCAGTAGCACGATGTCGGCCCCGGTACGGTCGAACTCCGCCAGGGCTTCCGGGCCGGTAGCTGCGATGCTGGTGGTGAATCCCTCCTTGCGCAGCAGAAAGGCCAACGGATCGGCCATTGATTCTTCGTCTTCGACGATCAGAACCCTTGTCACTGTGCTCCTTTGTCGCCGGTAAGAACGCTGTCCTGCGGTGTTCGGTCCGCAGGTGTGGTTTCGAGCGGCTGCAACGACCGCTCGGGCGGCCCGTCCGGTACGAATTGCGGTAGCCGCAGGGTGAAGGTGGACCCCGTTCCCGGCTTGGACCACAACAATGCGGAGCCGCCGTGGTTGGCTGCGACATGCTTGACGATCGCCAACCCGAGGCCGGTGCCACCGGTTGCCCGGGATCGGGCCGGGTCGATCCGGAAGAACCGCTCGAAGACGCGGCTCTGATGTTCCGAAGCGATTCCGATACCCCTGTCGGTGACGGCGATCTCGACCCAGGCATCCTGTGCCCGGCGGCTGATCGAGACGGTATTGCCGGCCGGCGAGTAGTGCACGGCGTTCGCCAACAGGTTCACCAGAGCGGTGACCAGCATCTGGCGGTCACCTTTGACCAGCAACCCGGACGGCGCGTCCAGGGTGATGGTCATGCCGGCATTCTCGGCGACGATCGTCGAACGGGCCTGCGCCTCGTGCACCACCGCGTCGACCTCCAGAACGGCGAGGTCAGGTAGCGGGTCGGCACCCTGCAGCCTGGAGAGCGTGATCAGTTCGTTCACCAGGGCGCCGAGCCGCACCGACTCGAGCAACAGTTTTTCGGCGAACTTCTCGACGTGCTCCGGCTCGTCATATCCGTCCAGCACTGCTTCGGCGAGCAGACCGATGGCAGCCACCGGAGTCTTGAGCTCGTGCGAGACGTTGGCGACGAAGTCCCGTCGGACCGACTCCAGGCGGAGCGCCTCTGTCTCGTCGGCGGCCGAGACCACCACGTAGCCGTCGCTGGTAGACCGGACCACTGCCTGTACTGCACTCGGACGCCGAGAACCGATCAGGTCGGGGTGAGGTTCGATCGTTCCCAGTTCGACGTCGATGGGTTCACCGGCAACTCTGGCCCGCCCGACCTCGTCGCCGATTCGATGGTCGATCATGCCGGCGCGCACCACTCCGAGTTCGACGGCTCGAGGATTCGACACCAGAACATGGCCGGCATGGTCCAGGACTGCGTATCCGGTGGTGGATGCGGCGAAGGCGACTTCCGCCAACATCGCCGCAGTCGGCGCGTCGTTGGTGACCGTCCAGGGTTCACGACGGTTGCCGCTTCTGGCGACCACCCACGCGATCAGTGCGCCGCAAATGGCGGCAGCCAGATACCCGATCCACGACACCCGTCGATCGTAGGTGCTGGCGAGCCACCGGACGGGCTCCTGGACGCCTGCGGCGCCCGGCATTGCCCGATTCGACGCCCGGCCGGCCCGGGCTGTTCACCGACAATTCATTTATCAGCCATTGGTCCGGCGTGCTACGACGTTGCACTCGGCGAGCGGGTGTCAGCGGCCCTGGTTGGCGACCGCGGTGATGGCCGCGGCGGCAGCAGCGGGATCGAGATAGACGCCCCCGGGGGTCAGTGGACGCAGGTCGGCGTCCAACTCGTAACGAAGCGGAACGCCGGTCGGGATGTTGACGCCGGCAATCGCCTCATCGCTGATGTTGTCAAGCAACTTGACCACGGCTCGCAACGAATTACCGTGCGCGGCAAGCAAAACTACCTTGCCAGCGGCCAGGTCGTCAGAAATCGGGCCGCGCAGGTAGGGCTCGAGCCGTACCACGACGTCGGCCAGACACTCTGTCTTCGGCGCGTCTTCGCCAAGGTTGGCATAGCGCGGATCGCCGGCCTGGGAGTACTGGTTGTCGTCGGAGATCGGCGGCGGCGGAACGTCGTAGGAGCGGCGCCAGAGCATGAACTGCTCCTCGCCGTACGTCTGCAGGGTCTGCTTCTTGTCCTTGCCCTGGAGGTCGCCGTAGTGGCGCTCGTTCAGCCGCCAGGTGCGTCGAACCGGAATCCAGTGCCGGTCCGCCGCATCCAGGGCCAGGTTTGCGGTGCCGATGGCCCGGCGTAGCAGCGAAGTGTGCACGACGTCCGGCAGCAGCCCGGCCGTGGTCAGCAGCTCGCCCGCCCGGCGAGCTTCGGCAGTCCCCTTGTCGGAGAGCGGCACGTCGACCCAACCGGTGAACTGGTTGGTCGCGTTCCAGGTGCTCTCGCCGTGCCGCAGCAGGATCAGTGTCGAAGTCATTGGGCCAGTCTGCCGCAGCACCCTCAGCAATCGAAAACGGGAGCGATCGAGACCTCCAAACCTTGCCGATCTTTTGTCGCAATGACAGGAATCATCAAGACAAAGGAGAGAACCGTGGTGGGAATCGGAGTGATGGACGTCGTCGCCCTACTGCTGGCGGCTCTGCTGCCGGCCCTCGGCGATTTCCTGAGCATCGTCACGGTGATCTGCGTCCTGGCACTCCTGAGCCTTTATCTGCTCGGACCGACCGAGCGGTCGCTACGAAAGGTCGAATCGGCAGCGGAGTCGGTGATACCGGCGTGACGATTGCACTGGCCGTGGACGTCACAGCTGCCACCCCGGTATACGAGCAGCTACGAGCGCAGATCGCCGGGCACATCGGCACCGGCTCCCTCCGGATCGGCGATCGCTTACCGACGGTTCGAAGCCTGGCCGCGGAGCTGGGCATCGCCGTCAACACCGTCGGGCGGGCCTATTCGGAGTTGGAGGCGGCCGGTCTGATCCGGGCCGGCCGCCGCGCCGGAACCACGGTGACCGGGCCGGCCATCCAGCTTCCCGGCGACGATCTGCTCGCTGCCGCCGCGACTTTCGCCGTCATGGCGGTCAGGAATGCCATTTCTGACGATGCTGCGATCGCGATGGTCAGGCATGCGCTCCAGCAGGCGCAGGCCCCCTTTTCCAGATAGCGGTGCGTCATCAGTGGTTGATAGACCTGGCCGCACCGCGACCCGGGACATGGTGCAGCGGCCACAAGGTGTGAGGGTGTCATGGCGTGCCGGGTCACGGTGCCGGGGTCACGGTGCGGGTCCCAAGGTGTTGCGGGGGGTCATGGTGCGCGGTGCGGATCGCCGGTGGGCGTCGCCAACTCCGGCGAGGTCGGCCGATGAACACGACGCCGCCAGAACAATC
>JBPCPG010000094.1:0-15746 GCA_050999445.1 Nakamurella sp.
GACAAGGCCAACTTCCGCGCCGAGACCGCGCAGATGGTCACCCAGCTGAAGAACGTCACGTCGATCATCGGCTGGATCCCGTTCAACGAGGGCTGGGGGCAGTGGAGCGTGCAGGCGGCCACCGATGTCGGCGACCAGATCAAGAAGCAGGATCCGTCCCGACTGGTCGACGACCGCAGCGGTTCCAACTGCTGCGACACCCCCGGCGATCCGGGTACCGGTGACATCATCGACTGGCACCAGTACCAGGGCCCGGCGCTTCCGGCGCCGGATGCGACCCGCGCGTCCATCGACGGCGAGCACGGTGGACTGACCTACTCCGTCCCGGGACATCTCTGGCCGACGGCTTCGATCAACCCCTACGGGTCGGTTCCGACCATCGAAGCGCTCAACGCCGGCTACGAGGCGAACAACGCGGTGCTGCGCGACCAGGGAGCGCCTTACGGGCTCTCCGGATCGATCTACACGCAGATCACCGATGTCGAGGGTGAGCAGAACGGCTTGTTCACCTATGACCGCAAGGTCGAGAAGGTGGACCAGGCCCGCATTCGGGCTTCGAACCTCGCGGTGATCGCAGCCGGCTCCAAGCCCACTCCGTCGGCGCCTCCCGGCACCCCGGGGCTCGGCGGAGTCGATCGTTGGTTGTTCGACGAGACGTCCGGAACGACCGCGAAGGACAGCGTCGGTCACCACGACCTGACCCTGCAGGGCGGTGCCACGTTCGGACCGGGCAAAAATAATAATGCGCTCGTACTCAACGGGAACAAGCAGTTCGCCGAATCCGCCGGGACGCTGATTCCGACCGAGAACACCAATTACAGTGTCTCGGCCTGGGTGAAGCTCAACGCGGTCGGCGGTGCGTTCCAGACCGTGATGAGTGAGGACGGCGACAACAACAGCGCGTTCTTCCTGCAGTTCTCGGGTGCGGACCAGCGCTGGGCGTTCAGCTTCGTCGGCGTCCGGGCCCTGGCCACCACGGCTGGGTTGCCCGTCGCCGGTCAGTGGTACCACCTCGTCGGCGTCCGGGACGTCACGAACTCGAAGCTGTCGATCTACGTGGACGGCGTGCTGTCGGGGTCGGTTGGCATCCTCGGTGGCGGCGACAAGGGCACCGGCAACCTTGAAGTCGGTCGAGGCAAGTTCGGCGGAAACCCCGTCGACTACCTCAACGGAACGGTCGACGACGCCAAGGTGTTCGACCGCGCGCTGACAGCAGATGAAGTCAAGACGCTGACTGCGAACGGTGCCGGGCAGTAGATAACCTCAGCGCAATAGCCGGATCTTCCGGCGCGAACTACTCGACCGGCGACTTCGCTGGTCGAGTAGTTCGCATTGGGGGCGATTCGACGGGCTGCCTGCCATGCACCCGACAGTGAAAGCACAGCCGGCGCTCGAGGGATCCTCGCGTCGACCTGGCGAACCGAGCACTACTTCCCGGCAGCAGCTTGTCGCGCGGCCGCGAAGGGCTGCCGGTCGAAGATGATCCGCAGCTGGCTGATCTTGCCGTCGACCACGGTGAGGTGCTCCGCACCTGGCGCGTCGTCCACCGGTACCGTCCCGGTCTCGTACATCAGAACCGCCACGTTCTCGTCGCCGAAAGCGGCGATCAGCTCCGACCGGGTGACGATCTGAGAGAACGGACCCATGAACTCGCGGAAAGCCTGAGCCCCGTCGAGCCGTCCCGCCGGCGCCTGACACACGATGTCATCGGCAACGTAGGACATGGCCAGTTCGAAGTCGTGGCCGGTCCAAGCGCGGTAGTACGCCAGCGCGGTCTGCAGTGCTGGACTGCTGATGTCGGTCACGGGCCGGTGATCACTTCGCGGGCAGGCCGGCGACGGGTAGCGGCCAATAGCAGGCCACCGAAGATGGCGGTGTTCTTCGCGAATTGGATCTGTTGCGGGCCGCGCTGGGCGGGATCGTCGAATCGCCAGAAACCATGACCTCCGATCGTCGTCGGAGCGAGCGACCCGGCCAGAATGAGGGCGGCAATTCGCGGTGCGTAGCCGGTGGCCAGGGCCACGCCGGCGGCGACCTGCACCGCGGCGTTGATCTGCACCAGAACGACATCGTTGGGTAATCCGGATCGCATGGTCACCGGTGCCGCGTTACGCAGCCGTGCCATGGTGGTCGCCGCGGCCTTCGCTCGTGGTTCCGGTGTGCGGATGGAATCCAATCCACCCTGCACGAAGATCCACGAAAGAGCGGGCCGCACGAAGAAGCCGATCAGATCCATCAGACGATTATGGCGCGAGCGGTCGGGATGCCGCAGGGTGGGTGGTCAGGAGTTGATTCTGCGCTGAGCCCCCGGCGTGACCAACTGGCAGGGTAGGAGATGCGGCTGCCGTTGATCCTCGGACGATCAGTTCGGGTTGGAACAGCAGTTCGTGCCGCGGTCGAGGCGTGTTCTCGATGTCCTCGATCAGGGCTCGGACGGCGGCGGCAGCGAGTTGTTCGACGGGTTGCTTGACGGTGGTCAATGGTGGGTCGGTGAACGCCATGATGGGGGAGCCGTCATAGCCGGTCACCGAGATGTCTTCGGGCACACGGAGTCCCAGGGAGCGGGCTCCTCGAATAGCGCCCAGCGCAGTGAAGTCCGAGGCCGCGATGATGGCGGTGCAACCCTGAGCGATGAGATCGATCGCGGCGGCCCGCCCGCCTTCCACGGAGTAGTCGCCGATGTGTTCCACGGGTGCGCCGTCCGGGGCGTACTTCTGCATGGCCTGGCGAAAGCCCGTCATCTTCCGGGCGGAGGGCGTGTAGCGGGTCGCCCCGGTGACCAATCCGATCCGGCGGTGGCCGAGATCGGTGAGGTGCCGGACGACCAGGTCCATCGCCGCGACGTCGTCATCGGCGACGAAGGTTGCGTCGAAGTCGGCGACGTAGCCGTTGATGAAGGCCAGTGGCACACCCTGTTCCCGCAGCTCCAGGTAGTGCTCGGGATCAGCCAGGGTATTCGAGTGGTTGCCGGAGACGAAGACGATCCCGGACACTCCGTGCTCCAGAAGGAGTTCGATGGAACGCTTCTCGGCGGGGATGCCGAGTTGCCGGGTGGACAGCAGAGAGCTGTAGCCGAAGGACGGCAGGGCGCGTTCGATCGCCTGGGCGAACAGCGGAAAAATGGGGTTGTCGAGTTCGGCGATCACGACGCCGATAAGTCCCAGCCGTCGGGACTGCAACGCGGCCGGCCGTTCGTAACCGAGGACGTCGACGGCGGTCAACACAGATCTGCGGGTGCTTTCCGCTACGCCGGGCCGGCCGTTGAGTACGCGGGAGGCGGTCGCGACGCTGACGCCGGCATGGGCGGCGATGTCAGTGAGTCGCGCTGCCACGATTCCGCTTCTTCCAGCTTCGAGCTGCCACGATGTCACCCTACCCAGCGGCGGCCCGAGTGCATCTACCTCTGATGGCCTATTTCAAGCTTTGCAAATTCTTGCTAGCGTCGGGCCGTCCGCGGCATCGGTGCCGCGGCAGGCAATGTCAAGGAGCTCGATGAGGCACAAGTCCTGGTTGGCACTGGCCGTCAGTGCGATCACCGCCATCTCCCTGTCCACCGTTCCGGCGGTCTCCGTCGCGGCGGCCGCACCGGTCGAACCTGGCGCAGTGTCGGTACCCGGCACCTTCGACCAGCAGGTTGGTTGCGCCGGCGATTGGCAGCCCGCCTGCGCGCAGATCCAACTGACCCGGCGGACGAACGACGATGTGTGGTCGACGACGTTGACACTGAAGGCGGGGACCTACGAATACAAGGCCGCGCTGAACAAGAGCTTCGATGTGGTGTACGGGCAGGGCGGCGCGACGCCCGGGGCGAACATCGTGCTGAGCGTGCCGGCAGACGGAACCAAGGTCACCTTCTACTACGACGACGCCACCCATGGCGTGACCACCGATCTCGACGGCCCGATCGTCACCGCAGCCGGAAGCTTTCAATCCGAGCTGGGCTGCCCATCGGATTGGTCACCTGACTGCTTGCGGTCCTGGCTGCAGGATCTGGACGGTGACGGCGTCTACACCTTCACCACCACCGCAATCCCGGCCGGCGACTATTCGGTCAAAGCGGCGGTCGGCCTGTCCTGGGACACCAGCTACGGTGCCGGCGGAGTGTTGGGTGGCACGGACATCGATTTCACCGTTCCGGCGGACGGGGCGAAGGTCACCTTCAACTACGTCGCGGCAACCCACGTACTCACCGTGCTCGCCGGGAACGGGCTGCCGAGCCTGAAACCGTTGAAAGCGTACTGGCTGTCCCGCAACTACATCGGCTGGAAACCTGATTCCGGTGCTGGTACCGCGGCGAGCTACCGGCTGTACGCAGCGCCGAACGGTGGTCTGGCCACCGCGGTCGACGGCATCACCGGCGGCACGTCCTACCCCCTGACGGTCGATCCTGCCGGACTGCCCGCCGCGGTGAAGACAAAGTTTCCCGCCCAGGCCGGATTGACCGCGTTGAAGCTGTCCTATGCCGATGCGGCCGCGGCCGCAACGGTCCTGACCGGTCAGGTGGCGGTTGCCGCGTTCGACTCGACCGGAACCTTGATCGACGCCACGGGCTTGCAGATTCCCGGTGTCCTCGACGACATCAACGCCGGCGCGGCCCGCTCCGTACTGGGCCTGACCTGGTCCCGGAGCGTCCCGAGACTGGCGCTGTGGGCTCCTACCGCCCAGGCGGTTTCGGTCGATGTCTACTCCTCCGGGCACGTCACCGACCCGATCGCCACGGTGCCGCTGCACCGCGGCGCCAACGGCGTCTGGACCGTCGCCGGCCGATCCGGTTGGAAGGGGTTGTACTACTTGTTCAGCGTGCAGGTGTACGTCCCGGAGACCGGCAAGGTTGAGCACAATCTGGTCACTGATCCGTACAGCTATGGCTTGTCGACCAACTCCGAGCGCAGCCTGTTCGTCGACCTCGCCGATCCCGTCACCGCGCCAGCCGGGTGGTACTCGGAGGGCCTGACCAAGCCGAACCTGCCCCGACCGGTCGCCCAGTCCATTACCGAATTGCACATTCGCGACTTCTCCGTCGCCGACCCCACAGTTCCCGCGGCAGATCGCGGCACCTATTCCGCCTTCACCGACACCACCAGCAACGCCGTCAAACATCTGAAGGCGCTGGCCAAGGCCGGAATGACCACCGTCCACCTGCTGCCGGCCGCGGACTTCGCCTCCCGTTCGGTGAATGAGATCAAGTCGACGTGGCAGGCCCCGAATTGCGCTCTGTCCTCGCTGCCGCCGGACTCCGATCAGCAGCAGAGTTGTGTTGCCGCGGTTGCCGGCAGTGACGGCTACAACTGGGGGTACGACCCGCAGCACTACACCACCCCGGAAGGGTCGTATTCCACTGACGCCGAAGGTGCGGCGCGCACGCTGCAGTTCCGCGCCATGGTCGCGTCCATCAACCACAGTGGGCTCCGGACGGTGATGGACGTCGTCTACAACCACACGGCCGACTCCGGACAAGCCGGAACCAACGATCTCGACCGGATCGTGCCTGGTTACTACCACCGGCTCGACGCCAGCGGCAAGGTCACCACGTCCTCGTGCTGCCCGGACACCGCGTCCGAGCATCAGATGATGGGCAAGCTGCTGATCGATTCGGTGTTGACCTGGGCGAAGCAGTACAAGGTCGACGGATTTCGGTTCGATCTGATGAGCTTCACTCCGAAGGCCGTTCTGGTCGCACTCAAGAGCAGGCTCGACGGACTGACCCTTGCTCGGGACGGCGTCGACGGCAGCCAGATCTACCTCTACGGGGAAGGCTGGAATTTCGGAACCGTGGCCAACGACGCCCTGTTCGTGCAGGCGACTCAGGCGAACATGGCCGGCACTGGAATCGGCACCTTCAACGACCGGATCCGCGACGCCGTCCGCGGCGGCGCCTTCAACGACACCGACCCGCGTACCCAGGGTTTCGCGTCCGGGCTCTACACCGACTTCAACGGTGACCCCGTGAACGGTGATGCCGCGGCTCAGAAAACGAAGCTCTTGCTGGACGAGGATCTGATCAAGGTGAGCCTGACGGGCAACCTGAAGAACTACACCTTCACCGACCGCACCGGCGCCACCGTCAGGGGCTCGCAGGTGGACTACATGGGTGCACCAGCCGGGTACACCGCCGAGCCGCAGGAGGCCATCAACTACGTCGACGCCCACGACAACGAGACCCTCTACGATCTGCTGACCTACAAGCTGCCGGTCGCCACCAGCATGGCCGACCGGATCCGTATGCAAACCCTGGCATTGTCAACAACCGCTTTCTCCCAGGCGGTGTCGTTCTGGCAGGCCGGTACGGAGGCTCTGCGATCGAAGTCGTTCGATGGCAACAGCTATGACTCCGGAGATTGGTACAACGAGCTGGATCCTTCACTGCACAGCAACGGCTTCGGCAAAGGGCTTCCACCGGCCGGGTCCAACCAGGCCAAGTGGCCGTTCATGCAGCCGTTGTTGGCCGATCCGGCGCTGAAGCCGACGCACACCGACCTGCTCAGCGCGGAAGCGCAATCTGAAACGCTGCTGAGGGTTCGGAACAACAGCCCGCTGATGCACCTCGGTTCGGCGAAGCTGATCCAGCAGAAGCTGTCCTTTCCGAACAGCGGTCCCTCGGCGACGCCGGGCGTCATCGTCGAGCGGATCGACGACACGGTCGGACCGGATGTCGACCGCAAGCTCAAGGGCATGGTCGTCGTCTTCAATGCCTCGCCGACAGCCACCACCCAGGTCGTGGCCGGGGCGATAGGTCAGCGGTACCAGCTCAACCGGTACCAGGCCACCGGTAGCGACCCAGTTGTGAAGACCGCCGGCTACAACCGCGCGTCCGGCAGCTTCACCATTCCCGCTCGCACGGTCGCCGTCTTCGAACAGCGCTGAACCTGCTCGCCCGGAAGGACCGTGGCGCCCGCGTCCGTCAGGATGGGGTCGTCGCGGTCCTTCTTGCCTGTCGGGGCTGTTGGTGGCGAATCGGCCGGTGACCATCGGCACCGGAGCTGGGCGGCCCGGGCCGGTTCGCAGTGATCAGGGGACGACCGGCGGCCTCGGCAAGATGACCAGCACCCAGGTGCGGGTCGCCGCGAAAACCGTTGCGCCGCTGGGATCGAGGCCCAGCACGAAGCCGGCCTGCACTTCGACCCTGGTCAGTTGCGTGCCGGCGCCAGGGGGCTGCAGCGTGTAGGCCAATCGGCCGTCGCGGAACAGCTCACTGCGGCCGCTGGACGTCTTGCCTGCGGCGTCCTTGTACTCGAAGGCCACGAGCCAGGGGGCACCGAGGTCGCCAGGAACGCTGATCTGCAGCGGCTGCCCGGATCCCAGGGTCAGGTGCGCATATTTCGTCGGATCGGCCAGGCAGGACGAGATCTGCTGGTTCGTGCCGAGGGTGCACCACAAACCGGGTTCAACGGCCACCGAGGCGCGGTTGCCGTAGAACGTCACGCCCGGACGAGGTGCTGTGCAACTGGTCGCCAGTACGCCGGCCGCTATCAGGCCGGCTGCCGCTACGGGTCGGAACACGGGGCGCATCAACCTTTTCCGGCCTTGCGAGTACGACGTCTGGGAGTCAGTCGGGCGGTGGTGGAACCGGCTCGGCGGGCCGCCCGCACCGGCAGTTTGGGAAAGATCGATCTTCCGGACCGGACCAGCCAGCTCTGGGTCAGCCCGACCAACAACAGCACGGTGATGACGGCGAACCCGATGGCGTACACGTTGGCGTGGCCGAAGGTCCAGACACCGCCGAGCAACAGACCGATCACGCCGCCGAAGACCCAGCCCAGCTGCAGGACGGATTCGCTCTTTCCGAAGCCTGACGCCCGGCTCTCCTCCGGCAGGTGGTGCTGGATCACCGAGTCCAGGCTCACCTTGGCCAACGAGGACGCGGTGGATCCGACGAAGCCGACGATGGCGGCGGTGGCCAGACCCGGAACCAGGACCGCTACGACGGTCGCGACGATGATGCCGACCAGGGCCAGGATGGAAATCTTCTCGGGCGCCGAGATCGTCAGGCGGGCGCCCATGAAGTTGCCGACGAAGCCGCCGATGCCGGCCGCAGCCCCGATGACGCCCAACAACAGCAACTGGGTGAAAGCACTGTGCAGAGGCTGCGGATACTGGCTCTTCACGACAAACGCGATGAACAGGGCAAGGAAGCCTGTCTCGACCCGCATCATGCTGTTGGCCCACAACGTCGCGACGACGATCTGCGGGAAGCCCTTCTTCGAACCCATGTCGGCCTGCTTGACCGGTACCTCGCCCTCTGTCGATTCCACCCAGGCAGGAATGCGGAGGCACAGCACACCGCCGCCGATGGCGCAGACGGCGGTGAAGAACAGCGCACCAGGAGATCCGGCGACCTTCGACAACCCCGCGGCCAGAGCGCCGGCCACCCCGCCGGCGATCATTCCGAAGGTCGTCAGCCGCGAATTGGTCTTCACCAAGGTGATCTGCCGGGGGAGCACACGGGGCGTCAGAGCCGCCTTCAGTACGCCGAAGGCCTTTGACAACACCAAGTTACCCAATGCACAGGGGTAGATGACCCATGGGTTGAAATGGCTGAAGTTGAAAGCCATCAGAATCGCGAGCAGGGCCCGGCCGAAGTTCGTCACGGCCAGCGCCAGCCGTCGGCCGCTCTGCATCCGGTCGAGCATCGGCCCGATGAACGGCGCGATGACCGCGAACGGCGCAACCGTGATGACCAGGTACAGCAGCACCCGACCGGTCGATTCGGCCGCGGCCGCGGCGAAGAACAGGGTGCCGGCCAGCGCGACGGCCAGGGCGGCGTCGACGGCATAGTTCGCCATCACGGCATACGTCAGGTGCATCAGGCCCGACTTGTCGGCGCCGTCCGCCGTGGTGGCCCGGTGGAACATCTGCACACCACGGTGGGTGAGTTCGCGGCTGCGCAGGGCGGCCACCCTGGTCACGGTCAACTTGCGGGGGCTCCGCATGCCGGTGCTTGCGGGCTTACCGTGGCTGGCGTTCCCGGCCGGCGTTGACGACAGCGATGTCGCCTTTCCGAAGGAACGCTCGTGGTAGGGCGGCAGATGGCTGCCTCGGCCGGCGGGCTGATGCGGATCGGCCGGGCTGTCGCCGGGCCTGGAGAACTGCGCGGGTTCGTCGTGCCGGTAGATCCCCTGTCCGCGGTCGGGTTGGCCCGGCGGACCGGCGTAACTGCCTGGCGCGTACTCGCGCTGGTCGTACGCCGGATCTGCCCAGTTCGTCGCCCGTCCGTACGGCGCTTGGTCGTACGGCGCTTGGTCGTACGGTGCTTGGTCGTACGGCGCTTGGTCGTTCGGTGCTTGGCGGTACGGCGCCTGGTCGTACGGCCCTGATTCGTCCGGCGCTCCGTACGGTCCCTGCGCCGCCCAGCTGGGGCCGACCGGCGGTGCGTACGGCGATGTGCGCGGAGCGGGATAGGGCGTTCGAGCGGGGGTCGAACGAGCGGCTGGGAAACGGTGCGGCGCGGAGCGTGGGTCCTGATAGCCCTGCGCGGACGGCGCCGCGTTCGGCGGGGCGGCGGGGCTCCGCCAGGGTGGACGGGCCGGGCGGGGCAGCACGCTCGTCTGCTCGCCCTCGAGTTCGCCGTACTCGTCGTCGCGCCGTGCGGGCGCGCCGGGAACAGGGGCCGGCCGCCGGTCGTCGCCGGGGGCGCCGGAATCGGAACCGGGCACGCTCACTCCCTCATCCTGCCCCACTGCGGGTCGCGCACCAGCAGGACAGACCAACAAGTACGCAACGGCGTCGACGGACGATGGCGTGCCGCCTTCTCGACGCCATGCGGCAAGATGAGCTGGTGAGTTCCCATCCAGCACCAACCGACTTGATCGAGAATGCTGCCGGCGATCCGGACGCGCCGAACGGGAGGGGCGTTCCCGACCGTCCTTCGCAGGTCACGGACGGCAATTCGGCCGAGCAGTCGGACACCGCCGGTCCCCGGGTCGCAGTGGTGGTGCTACTGGACGAGGTCGCCATCGGCGTCGCGCGCACGGCTGCGGTCGCCGAGGCCGGGAGCGGCGATCAGGTCGGGGAGTTCCTGGTCGCCATCGCCGAGGACGATATCGCCGTCACCGCCACCTTCGCCGCCGAGCAGGCAGGCTATGGCGGCTGGCAGTGGTCGATCACCCTGGCATTGCTCGGCGAGACGCCGCCGACGGTCAGTGAAGTGGTATTGCTGCCGGGGGAAAATTCGCTCCTGGCGCCGGTCTGGATCCCGTGGGACCGACGGATCCGTCCTGGTGACGTCGGGGTGGGCGATCTGCTTCCGCCTGTCGAGGACGATCCGCGGCTGGCCCCGACCTACCTGCAGTCTGACGATCCGGCCGTGGAAGAGGTGGCTCATGAGCTGGGCATCGGCCGGATCACCGTACTCAGTCGTGAGGGCCGGGTCGACTTCGCGGAGCGGCTGCACGACGGACCGTTCGGGCCGCTGGCCGAGATGGCGTTGTCGGCGCCTGCCCCGTGCTTCACCTGCGCGTTCTACCTTCCGTTGGCCGGGTCGCTCGGGCGGCTGACCGGAGCGTGCAGCAACGAGTACTCGCCCGCCGACGGCCGGGTGGTCGACGCGGGCTATGGCTGCGGCGCCCACTCCGAGACCGTGTTGAACATGCCGGCCAGATCCGCCGCCGCCGATTCGGTGATCGACGAGTTGTCGCTGGAGGTCCATCGACGTCCAGTCGGTCGTGCCCGCTCCGCGCGCACCGGGGGAGAGCTGGTCGAGGCAGCTGAGCCTGGCCCAACAGAGCTGGACCCGGATGAAATGCTCGTCGCCGATTCGGAGCCGGCGGATGGTGTGGGCGCTGACCTGGAGCCTGCGGACGTCGTGGGCGCTGACCTGGAGCCGGCGGATGGTGTGGGCGCTGACCTGGAGCCTGCGGACATCCAGACCGCGGATCTGGAACCGGCGGATATCGATCTCCAGGACGAGGGCTGAGCGCCCGGAGGGGCACGCCGACTCGGGTTCCGCGCACCGTACGGTGGCCGGTCCGATGACATCCGATCCGTTTGTCACCGCCGCGCTTCGGCAAGCGGTGTTGGGAGCGTGGACGACGTCGCCTGCCCGGTTCCGCGAGGACGCCAACGCCGAGGAGGCCCTGGCCGTCGGTGGATATGCCGACCGGTTGCTGATCGAGCTCGCGGCCAACGCACTGGATGCTGCCAGGCAGGCCGGAGTTCCCGGCCGGATTCGATTCGCCCTGTGCCGAGTCGGCGGTGTCGCGCAACTGCGGGCTGCCAATGTCGGCGCGCCGTTGGACGCGGCCGGAGTCGCCGGCCTGGCATCTCTGCGAGCCTCGGCCAAGAGAGGCCGCGGGGCGACCGTCGGTCACTTCGGCGTCGGGTTCACCGCCGTACTCGCCGTGACGGACGCGCCGGAGGTTGCGTCCCGAACCGGCGCGATCAGGTTCTCCAGAGCTGAGACCGCCACCGCCATCGGGCAACTTCTGGTGCCCGCCCTCGACGTCGAAGTGGCCGCGCGCGACGGGCAGGTGCCGGTGCTGCGCCTGCCCTGGCCGATCGATACCGACGCGTTGCAAGCGGATCCGATTCCTGAAGGATTCGACACCCAGGTACGGCTGCCGTTGCGGGAAGGACTCGGGCCGACGATGCGCACGCTGCTCGACGAGATCGGCGACGACCTGCTGTGGGCGCTCCCGGGCCTGCTCGCCGTCGAGATCGAAATGGACAACGGCGAACTCCGGACGCTGGAAAGGCAGGATGCCGCCGACGGACGCACGGTGATCCGCAGCGGCGACTCGGTTCGCCGCTATCGCGCGGTGACCCGCTCCGGCACCATTCCGTCCGCGCTGCTCGCCGACCGACCCATCGAGGAGCGCGGACGGGATCAGTGGATGCTGACCTGGGCGCTTCCCGAGTCGCCGGAACGTGCCGACCTGAGTTTCGCCGTCGACGAACCGCTCGCGCCGACGTTCCTCGGGGCACCGACCCCGACCGACGAACCGTTGTCGCTGCCGGCCCGGCTCGTCGGCACCTTCCCGGTCGACGACACCCGTCGACGGCTCGCGCCAGGGGCTCTCGGCGATCATCTGCTCACCGAAGCTGCGATGGGCTACGTCGAATTGTTCGATTCCGTGCCGGCTCCGCTTCGGCTCTCGCTGGTTCCAGCTGCGGGCTTCCCGTTGGGTCCGGTGGATGCCTCACTGCGCGAACGCATCGTGCGGCGGCTGTCCGGGCAGCCGGTGCTGGTCACGGCCCTCGACGAGCCGGTCGTGCCGGCCGCCGCGGTCGTCATTCTACGAATTTCCGACCCGGCCGCTGTGCTGCTGGCCCGGGCCGTGCCAGGACTGCTGCGGGCACCGCGTTCGCCGGCAGAGCTCGAGGCGCTCCGCGTCCTCGGCGTCACCACGATGGCACTGGCCGAGGCGACGACGGCGTTGGCCGGCCTCGACGGGTCGCCGTCGTTCTGGCACCAGGTCTACGAAAGCCTGGCCGACCAGCCGACAGAAGACCTGGCGAATCTTCCGGTTCCGCTGTCGGGCGGTGGGCGTCGAATCGGCCCGGCCGGTTGTCTGCTGCCGGGAACGGGCTCTGTGTCTGCGCAGATACTCGCGTTGGCTGCCGACGTCGCACCGGACCTGCGGATCATCCATCCCGAGGCCGCCTCCGGGTTGCTCTCCCGGCTGGGCGCGGTGCCGGCCGACGCGGACGCGCTGGTGGCGGACCCGGCGCTGATCCAGGCGTTCGTGCGGTTCCGGGAAGATCTCGAGGACAGCGACCCGGATTTCGACGAACTTCGGGAGCTGGCGGGCCTGGCGCTGGCGCTCGCTGCCGAGGCGACCCCGGGCGCGGACCTTTTCGACGAGGTGGTGCTGACCAACGCGGACGGCGAGGCCTGGCCGGCCAACGAGTTGCTGGCTCCCGGTGCTCGGTTGGCAGCGGTGTTGGCCGCCGATGCCGATCTTCCCGTTCTCGCCGGCGAGTGGGCCTCGTACCCGGAGGACGCGCTGGCCAGAGTCGGCGTGCGGACCGGGTTCAAGGTCGTCCGCGTGGAGAACTCCGACGCGGACCTGCCGGATCTTCGAGTGTGGTGGTCCGAGGTGGTCGGGAACGGATTGCCGCCGGAGACCTTCGACGCGATCGCCGACCTGGACCTGATCGACGACGGTCGCTGGGCGCAAGCCCTGGCCATGATCACCGCCGACCGTGACGCGAGAGCGACGCTGACATCCGGACCGGAGCCGTCCTACACGCGTTGGTTCTTGGCGCGGTCGGCGCTGCTGGCCGGTCGTCGACCCGGCTTCTGGCGTTCCCCCGGCGCCGTCGAGCTGAGCGGTCTCTACGACGTGTTACCGCCGCAGATCACTGTGGATACCGCCGTGGCGCAGGCGATCGGAGTGCTCGTCGAGGGGGCAGACGCACTCACTTCGGACGCGGCCGGTCTGCTGAGACGGTGGTCGGACGGGGAGCGACGGATTCCATCCGGCCTGGTACCCGGCATCACGCTGCTGGCAGTCGAAGCGCTGGCGCACGATCCCGAACTGGCGTTGCCCGCCACCGTTCGTACCCTGTCCGGCGGGGTGGTGGAAGCGGCAGCGGCCATGGTGCTCGACGCCCCGTGGCTCGCACAGGTGGTGGACCCGGGGCGGTTGGTCGCCGGTGGCGCCGACCCGGAGCGGGTGGCGCGGTTGTTCGACCTCGATCTGGCGTCCGAATCGGTGCAGGCCGAACTGCCCGCTGTGTCCGCCCGCTCACTGACGGTCGACGAGCGGCACGCCGCCGAGCGGGCCGCGTTCTTCCTGGGACGTGAACTTGACGAACTGTTCTCCACCGGAACGTTGAGCACGGTCGCCGGGCTCCGCGTTCGGATGGGAACCGAGGAGATCCGGATCAGCTGGTGGCCGGTTTCGGAGAACGGATCGGAGAACGGAGCGGAAGCAGCGGGATCCGTGCTGACCGACGGGTCGCCGGCCGGGCTTGGTCGGGCCGTTGCCTGGAGGGCCGGGCGGTGGGATCTGCGGGAGGTCGCGGCGTCCGCCGCGACCGGAACCAAGATGGTCGAGGCAGAAAACGGCATTCGGTGAGCCCGCGCGGGGGAGCTAGTCCAGAGCCGTCTGCTGCGCAGATCTGTGCCCGCGTCGAGCGGCGCTTCGCTGCCACAGGTAGACCGACAGGCCGAGGCACCCGAGGAAGGAACCGGCCGCTGCGGTCCACAACCAGATGAGGTGGTGTTGTTCGCGCAATGCGGCGATCCTGAACAACAGCACGATCAAGGCGAGAAACCACACCGCGGTGAACGACCCGACGATGCGGAACAGGTTCATCCGCACCGGAGGCAGCGGCGGCGGCGAGTAGGAGGTCGCAGGAGCCGTTGGTTCGAGCGAGGACATGCGGATCAGATTAGTCGGAAAGCGGGTGGGTACTTGGGTAGCCGATCGGCAGGTGGCCGGTGACGATCACCAGGCGGGCCGTAGGCGCCCTGGTTCTGCGAGCGTTTCGAGTGCCTGAGCGAACTCGGCAAACCTGGGTGCGGATACTTGAATGCGCCATCCCTCTATGACGGCGGCGGCCGCCTGCTCGGCGGCGGCGGTGCAGGCGTGGCCGCGTTCGGTCAGCACGAGCAGCTGCGCGCGACCATCGCGCGGGTCAGACCGTCGCGTGAGGTAGCCGCAGCCGACCAGGTGATCGACCAGTTGAGCCGCTGCCTGCTTGGTGACACCGAGCGAGGTGGCGAGCCCCGCGGTCGTGGTGTCGCCGCCGGACAGAACCGCGAAGGCAAAACCATGTACTGGGCGGACGTCGGGGAAACCGCGGGACACGAGCCCGGCCTGCACTCCGTCCACGAGCTGCGCGGCGACCCGGAGGGTCGCGGCCGCGGTCTGCCAATCCGACGTCGTCATCAGACCATCTTGACATGGACAGACAAGCGTCCTGTCTATATGGTCAACCGTCTTGTCTACTTTGAGGAGATTCGATGCCTACGTTCGCGCCCACGGATTCAACCGATTACACAACCCACGGCAGCACCTTCGCCGCGTACGTCAACCCCAGCCGCGGCAGCGTCGAGTTGTGCGCGTGGCGGCTCACCGTCCCACCCGGCCTGAGCGGCGTCGCCCACCGTCCCAGCCGTGAAGAGGTCCTGCTCGTCCTCGACGGCAGGTTGCAAATCACCATCGAGGAAGACACCAGCGACCTCGGTCCCGGGTGCGTGGTCCACGTCCCGGCTGGTTCCCTGTTCCGTGTCGACACCGGCGTCCAAGGCGGCAGCGCCTGGGTTACCACCACGCCCGGGCTCACCGCGACGACCGATGACGGCACCGTCATATCGCCCCCCTGGGCCCGATAGCCCACCGCCTCGGTACCGGATCGGGAACGGGGAACGCGAGCGCGGGGTGGTCCGTTGGCCACGGGAGACGATGAGACGGCGCCTGCGGAATTTTCGGCAGGACGGCAGCAACGACGACACACCTGCCGCACTGTCGTCGCGCCGGAGGTGACAAGGTATTGCAAACGACAGCGGGGTGGCCGACTCACCGTCGCTCGAACCGCTCGTTCGACAGTGTCGCCCGAACCGCTCGTTCGACAGTAAGGTGACTGACCATGCCTGACGTGGCCCCGCTTGCCAACGAACTCCGATTGGCCATCCACCGGCTGACCCGCCGGCTGCGTCAGCAGCACCACACCCACGACCTGACGTTGACGCAGCTGTCGGCCCTGGCCATCACCTGGCGGGAAGGCTCGATCACCGCGGGTGAGCTCGCCATTCGGGAGCAGGTTCGACCGCCGTCGATCACCAGAGTGGTCGACGGTCT
>JBPCPG010000120.1:0-10342 GCA_050999445.1 Nakamurella sp.
TGGGCCTCCATGCCCACCGCGTCGATGACGGAGTCCGCGCCGTAACCGTCGGTGCTGTCGACGATCGCGGCGGTCACGTCGTCCACGACAGACGGGTCGATGGTCTCGATGCCGTACCGCTCTGCCAGTTCACGCCGTTCCAAAACCGGCTCCACACCGAGAACCCGGAAGCCGAGATGGGCGCCGATGCGTGCGGCGAACTGACCGACGGGACCGAGACCGAAGACGGCCAGCGTGCCGCCTGCGGGTACGGCGGCATACTGCACGGCCTGCCAAGCCGTCGGAACGATGTCCGACAGGAACAGATATCGCTCGTCCGGACCGTCCGGGCCGACCTTGATCGGTCCGTACTGGGCCTGCGGCACGCGCAGATATTCGGCTTGGCCGCCTGGCACGGAACCGTAGAGCGAGGTGTAGCCGAAAAGGGCCGCACCCTTGTTCTGTTCGCGAACCTGAGTGGTTTCGCACTGACTCTGCAGTCCGTGCGTACACATCACACAGGAACCGCAGGAGATGTTGAAGGGAATCACGACGCGGTCGCCAGGAGCGATATTGGTCACCCCCTGGCCGACCTCTTCCACGATGCCCATCGGTTCGTGCCCGAGAATGTCGCCTGCCTTCATATAAGGCCCCAGCACTTCGTACAGGTGCAGGTCCGAGCCGCAGATCGCGGTGGAGGTGATCTTCACGATCGCGTCGGTCGGCTGTTCGATCCGCGGATCTGCGACCTCGTCGACTCGCACGTTTCGCTTGCCCTGCCAGGTCACTGCCTTCATGTCGACTCTGCCTTCATGTTGACTTCGTGGTGAGTGGGTAACCGGGTGTGGCGTCAATACTCATACGAGCACGAATTCCGCAACTTCGGCTCGGCGGCGTGCGCTGCTGCTCTGCAGTTACCCGCGCATCGCAGCAGGAAACCGCTACCTGACCAGGTTCCCGGATTGAGGACTTCCGGACCGGGTACCCGTATCAGGAACGCTCGTCCTTCTGAGAGGTATTCATGGTCCTCGAATCCCGTCCGGCCGTCTTGTTCGACATCGACGGCACCCTTGTCGACTCCAATTACCTTCACGTCCAGGCCTGGTCGGAGGCGCTCACCGACCTCGGTTCCCCGGTGGACTCGTGGCGGATCCACCGCGCCATCGGCATGGACTCGCAGTTGCTGCTCAGGACCCTGCTGGGCGACTCGACGGACCGATTGGGGGACCAGGCCAAGGAGGGGCACAACCGAAAGTATGCGGAGTTGTCCGACCAACTTCGCACGTTCGCTGGAGCGCGCGATCTACTTGCGGCGATCGCGGCCCGCGATCTGCAGGTCGTCCTGGCCACGTCGGCCCCGCAGGAAGAGCTGTCGCGGCTGCTCGAGGTGTTGGCTGCAGATGAATGGACGGCACATGTGACGTCGGCCGAGAACGCGGAGTCGGCCAAGCCCGACCCGGACATTCTCGAGGTGGCGCTGGCCAAGGCAGGTACTTCGGCGGAACGCGCTGTGATGGTGGGCGACTCGGTGTGGGACGGCGAGGCGGCGGCGAGAGCCGGCGTGAAATTCATCGGGCTGCGATCGGGCGGTTCTCCCAGCGCAGACCTGGAAGAGGCCGGCGCCGTCGCCGTCTACGACGATCCACAGGACCTGCTGTCCCGGCTCGATAGCAGTCTTCTCGCCAGGCTCTGCAAGGAATCGGCATGAGAATCGTTGTCGTCGGCGCCAGCGGCAACGTCGGCACGGCCATCCTGCGGGAGCTGCGCGCTCACGGTGATGACGAAGTCGTCGGCATCGCCCGCCGGATTCCGCCGGACCATGAGCCGTACGGCGTCGCAGATTGGCATTCGGTGGATGTCTCGGACGATTCGGCTGCCGCGACCCTGACCGAGCTGTTCCGGGGAGCGGACAGCGTGGTGAATCTGGCCTGGGGATTTCAGCCAGGACGCGACGTCGCATATCTCGAGCGAGTTGGAGTGGGGGGCCTGGACAATGTGCTCCTCGCGGCCCGGGCGGCCGGGGTGCCTCACCTGGTTCACATGTCGTCCGTCGGTGCGTACAGCGCAGCTCCTCGCGGCACGGTGGTCACCGAGGATTGGGCCACCGACGGCGTGCCCTCCTCGCCGTACAGCGTGCAGAAGGCGGCCGCCGAACGATCTCTGGACAGGCACGAAGCGACCGGCGAGCTGCCCGCGGTCTGCCGATTGCGGCCCGGGTTGATCATGCAGCGCGACGCCGGCAGCAGCCTGCTGCGGTACGGGCTCCCCGCCTGGTTTCCGGCGGCCGGGCTCGACCTGCTCCCGCTGCTGCCCATCGACCGCACCTTCGCCGTTCCGGTGGTCAATTCCGGAGATGTCGCAGCGGCCGTCATCCGCGCCATCCACCGGCAGGCGACCGGCCCGTTCAACCTGGCGACGGGGACTCCCCTCACTCCCGTCATCCTGGCAGCAGTTCTGCGAGCCAGGACCATCCACGTGCCGTGGAAAATATTGCGGTCCGTTGTCGCCGTCGGCTGGTGCGCGCGGGCGGAGCGGCTCGACCCGGGCTGGATCGACCTCGCGTTCAGCGTGCCGTTGATCGACAGCGGCCGGGCCCGGAGGGAACTCGGTTGGGAGCCGGTAGTCGACACCGCAACCACGGTGCGGCAAGCTGTTCTCGGCATGCGGAACGCCCTGTTCACGCCCAGCGCACCGCTACGGCATCGGTCCGTTGTCGGGGAGATCCGCTCGATTCTCGACAGCGGCCCCATTACCCGCCGTCGGTTGCCCTGACGGAACGACCTCAGATCTCGGCTGATCGGTGCATCGATCCGATTGCGGCCGAGACCGAAGACCAGGAAGCGGCGAAACCCGGGTGCAGGGGCAGCTTCTCGACGTCGGCGATCGTCACCCAGCGAACCTCGGCCGATTCGAAGTTCAGCTGCAGCGTCCGCGGGCGGAGTAAGCGGGCGAGCGCGGTGGTGTAGGCCCAGCCACCGTGATCGTCGACGTTGTAGCCGAAAATCGCGACGTCATCTTCTTCGATTCCGACTTCTTCCTGCGCTTCCCGCAGGGCCGCATCTGCCGCCGTTTCGCCCACGTCGCGGGCACCTCCTGGCACACTCCAGGTATTTCCGTTGTGGGTGTGCTCCGAGCGAAGGTGCAGCAGAACGTCGGCATCGCGAATCACCAGCAGTCCGGCAGCGCCGAAGAGGCCCCAGTGGCGATGCCCCAATTCGCACGTCGTCCAGCCGTCCCCAGAATTCATCGTCACTCCTGTTCTGGCCTGCCCTGCGAGAGCCGCCGGGCAGGCAGCAGGACACGAAGTTACTCCGGTCGGCGCCTTGCCTGACCGGCCGGGTGCGACCGGATTGCGGACCTGATCGCAGATCGATCGATTACCGATAGACCGTCAACCGCCGATCGGCCACGGCGAAGATGAATTCTTCGACCGGTTCGTCGACCTCGCCGTCGTGCGCACTGGTCAACGGTCCGGATTTCGATCTGATCGTCACCGCTGGGACCTCCATCGTGACAAGCACATCACTGCGTTCGATCAGGCCCAGCAGCGACAGCACAACGGCTTTCGTGCGGGCCAGACGCAGATCGGCGCGGAGGTATTGGACGTCGAGCATTCCGCCGGACAAATGTTCGCGCCAGGCCGGGGCCAGGCCGCGCGGCCGATAGGCGCCGTTACCGACGAACACTACCCACGCAGGTAGCACGGTGCCGTTGATCTCGAGTTCCATGGGTAGGTGGTGTCGCAGCGTCAGATACAGCGCGTACGAGGCCGCGGGCCACTTACCCAGGCGGCGGCTCAGTCGGTCCCGGCGGACCACCAACTGTGGATAGCCACCGATGCTGGCGTTGTTCAGGAAGCTGGACCCGTTGAGGGTAGCCAGGTCCACCTGCTTGGCGGTCCCGCGCTCGACGGCGTCGGAGATCTGCCTCTCATCGGTGACACCCATCGCGCCGGCGAAGTGATTGAAGGTGCCGAACGGGAAGACAGCCAACGGCAGGCCCTGGGAATGCGCGATCTGGGCGACCGCGGCGACGGTGCCATCGCCGCCGGCGACACCCAACGCCTTCGCTCCGGCGCCGATCAGCGCAGACAGATTCAGCTCAGTCGGATTCCAGACGACCACCTTGGCCCTGGGCATCAGCTGGAAAAGCGCTCTGGAGGCGCCTTCGCCGCTTCCTGCCGCCTCGTTCACCACGATGACCAGACCTTCGCCCTCGGGTAGCGCAGGAGCGGTACCGTGCGCCATCGACGCGGCGCCATGCGGCTTGACGGGCCAGAACTTCTTGCCCACCAATGCCACTGCGGCGCCGATGGCCATCCCGACCACCGCGTCGGATTTGTAGTGCACTCCGACATGCACCCTGGAATAGGCAACTGCTGCGGCCAGCGGCCCGAGAACCGCTGACGAGAACGGCATTTCCAGGGCGGCACCCGCCGCGAATGCTGCCGCAGAGGCGGAATGGCCACTGGGAAAGGATGATGTCCATGGGACGTAACCGATCCGCCGGGCGGTCTGTGTTCGTTGCTGATCGGGTCGGCGGCGACCGACGATCGGTTTCACGACGCTGTTGGCGACGAAGCTCGCCATCGTCAGCGATCCGATGCCGCGAAGTGCCGCCCGGCGGGCGCGCCCGCCGGTCAGCACACCGATTGTTCCGATGCCGAACCACAACACTCCGTGATTCGCCGACAGCGTCAGCCGCCGGAGAGCGATGTCCATCGGCCGCGGCAACACTACCGGCGCCGGAATGATCTCGACGGAGGGCTGCGAATCCGTTGGCTGCATCAGGTCACCCTAGTCAGGCCGGTCTTCATCTCCGCGATGAATCCGGATGGCGGTCCAGGCGGCCAGCACGACGGCGAGCCAGCTCGCGCCCAACAGCCAACCGAACAACACATCACTGAACCAGTGCACGCCCAGGTACAGACGGGACATTCCCACGGCGAGAATTGCGGCCAGGCCGAGCATGACCGTTTCGATTTGCTGCGTCCGTCCGCGATACCGCTGCCACAGCAGCACCGCAATGAGCCCATAGACCGCGGTGGACTGCGATGTGTGGCCGGACGGAAACGCAAAACCGTGGGCCGAGACGTTCGATACGGCCAGGCCCGGAGCGGGCCGCGGCCGCGCCACCCAAACCTTGATGGTGGATTCGACGACAGCGATGCCGCCCAGGGTCGCCGCGGCCGCGAGGACAGGCTGCCAACCCTGCCGGCGCCAGGAGGTCCCTGGCCACCGCGCCAATCCGCCGAGCACGGCCAGCGTTACCAGCAATCCCACCGGGCTGGCGACGTCCGAGATGAAGCGAGCCGTCCACGTCAGGAACGCAGTCCGGTGCGCGGCCAGGAACTCCACCAGGGGTAGGTCGACGGAAAACACCGTCCGATGGGCGCGCACCGCGGTCCCCGCCCAGACAACGGCTCCGGCGCCGAGCGCGCCCAGCCAGCACAGTGCGATCAGCAACCGGCGGATGGCGAGCCGTCGTGGTGGGTACGTCGATCGAACCAGCGGCGCATCCGGCCCGGTCGGCATTGATCGGTCTTTCACCGGAATCCGCGATACTGCTGATCATCCGGTCCCCAACCGCATGTCATCCGACGATCGTAACCGATTCCGGGTTCCTCCCCGGGTCTGCGACAAGTGGCTCGAAGCGACGTATGCCGGCCGGATAATCAATCAGATGGAGTCTTTGATACCGATCATCGCGCTGGTGCTGGGCGTCCTACTGGTCAACGGGGTCGCAGCCAGGTGGTCGTTGTCCGCGCCGATTCTGTTGGTGGTGATCGGGCTCGTCGTTTCCTTTGTTCCCGGTGTTCCCGGGTACGCAGTGCGCCCGGAACTGGTGTTGTCGGTATTTCTCCCGCCGCTGCTGTTCGGCGCGGCCTACGAGTCCTCGGCTGTCGCGCTCCGAAAAATGTTGCGACCCATCACCCAACTCGCCGTGGCGTTGGTGCTGCTGACCGCATTCAGCGTCGCGTTCGTCCTTCGGGCGGTGCTGCCCGGTTTGCCGTTCGCCGCGGCGCTTGCCCTGGGCGCCATCGTCGCGCCGCCGGACGCGGTCGCAGCGGTGGCGGTCGCTCGCCGAGTCGGACTGCCGCGCCGGCTGGTGACAGTCCTGGAGGGTGAATCGCTTTTCAACGACGCCACCTCGTTGGTGACGTTGAAGGTGGCGATCGCGGCGATCAGCGCTGGGTCGCTCCACTGGGCATCGGCGGCCGGCGAGTTCGCGTGGGCTTCCGTCGGCGGCCTCGCGCTGGGTACCGCGCTCGGCGCCGTGCTGTCTTTCGTCAGACGGAAGGTCGCATCCCCGTTGACCGTGACAGTCCTGTCGCTCGTCTCACCGTTCGCGGGCTACGTGATCGGCGAGGAGGCGCACGCCTCCGGAGTGTTGGTCGTCGTGGTGAGCGGGTTGGTCCTCGGTTACCGATCGCCGACCGAGGTAGCGGCGTCCATCCGACTCACCGAGGCCGCGACCTGGGCCGCGCTGCGGTTCGTACTCGAAGGTGCCGTTTTCGCCTTGATCGGCCTGCAGTTGCGGGCCATCGTGGGGTCGCTGGACGCGACCGGGGCCCAGACCTTCGGCGCTGTCGTCGCGGTATTGGCCACCGTGATCATCAGCCGGCCGGTGTGGGTCCTGATGATCCATTCCATTTCCAGAATAGGCTCCGGAAGCAGAGGATCGGCCGATCTGCGCGGAGCGGCCGCCGTCTCCTGGGCCGGTATGCGCGGAGTGGTGTCGCTGGCCGCAGCGCAAACGCTACCGATCGCCACGCCGTACCGTTCGTTGCTGCTGGTCTGCACTGTTGCGGTCATCATGGGAACGCTGGTGCTCCAGGGGTTGAGCCTGCCGTTGGTGATCCGACGGCTTGGTATAGAACAGGATCAGCGGGCCGACGACCTGGCCGAGCGCGCGGAAGCCCATGCCCAGGCCAGTTCAGCCATCAACGCGCGCGTCGACGACATGTTGGTCGACGGTCAGCTGTCGGACCGGCAGGCGGAATTGATGCGCAAATGGGCCTCGCTCCGCGACTGGCGGAACTGGGATGACGACGACAAGTCGCGCGCCTTCGGCCGCCGCCTGAGTGTGCTGTCGGATTGGCGGCGATCGTTGTTGGGCATCGAGCGATCGGTGATCGTCGGGATGCGCAACGCCGGCGAACTGGCCGAAGAAGTTCTCCGGGAGATGCAGCACGACCTCGACCTGGAAGAAGCGCTCCTGGAACGACGATCGCAAGCGGTGGACGGGCACCTCGACGAGCTGCCGGCCGCGGAAGCCTCGGATGGTCCAGATAGCGGTGATGCGCCGTCAGCATCCGAGCCGACCGCCTCGGTCGACGAACACGCGACCGTGGATGATGCCGACGTCAGCGCACTTCTGTTGGATGAACAACGAGCCGACGGGTCGTCGATCGGCCAGCAGGCGCGGAAGGGGAACTAACGCGTGGACCGCTGCCTCCCGCTGCCGAACGACTACGGCCTCAGCGGCCGGGCAATCTGCCGGGTGCCGGGTGGATCACCGACCGCGGCCGAACGTCGGGAATATAGGCCGTGGTCGATGTGGACACAAAACGGCCGAGGCACAATTGGAGGAACACATGACCTGGGCATTGTTCGATCTTGACGATACCCTGCTCGACCACGACTCATTCGCTCGATTCCTCATCCACATATTGCGGCGTAACCCGATCCGTTTGATTCTTGCGTTAGCCGTTCTTCCCTTTGTGTCCGTGCTGTTGGCACGGCGCCGATGGAAGCTTCGTGGCGCGTCGTTGTTGTTATGGGTCGGAACCGTTGGTGTCCGGCAGACGGCATTGGACGACATCGTCCGCAGGTACGTGAACGGTCTCAGGGCCCGTGACCGACTGCGACCAGCTGGTTCTGATGCTCTGGAGCTGCATTTCGAGAATGGCGATCAGGTAGTGGTTGTCACTGCGTGCGCCGAACTCTTAGCCGTACCGCTGTGTCAGGATATCGATTCCAGAATTGAAGTCGTCGGGTCGGCCTTACGGCGACAATACGGGGGATTCATATCAGGACGACACTGTCACGGCGGCAGGAAGGTCGAGATGCTCGCTGAGCGTGGCGTGGTCGACGGTGTGATAGCTGCATACGGGGACAGCCAGTCGGACGCACCCATGCTCAACCTCGCGCGAACCGCCTTCTTGATCAACATGGCGGCACCGGTCGCGAGCCGAGTCCGCGCTCAGCTTTCCAGACCAGACAAGGTAGTAGTGGCAGACTGGCCGATCCGCGAGTCGGATACGGGAAAGGTCAACAGGTCGGGAACCGCAGATGGTGCCGGCGGTTCGAGATTCAGCACACCCGCCGACGAATAGCCGCACGAAAAACGGGCCGTGTCCGTGCGATGAGGGATCGGTCGAGTTTACGCACGACCACGAATTCGAGCGGGACGGGTCCGGCCGTCGACCGCTCAGCGCCCCTTGCCCAGATAGCCGGCTGCACCCTCGATCGCCTCGCGAATGTGGGCGAGGCTCGCAACGCCCAGGACGAGTACCAACAGCGAAACGGTGAGAACGGTTGTCACCCGGCCGGTGTGCCTGTTGCGAGCGGGCTGGAACAGCGCCTCGACTCGGGAAGCGACTTGCAAAGTGCCGACCGCTAGGACCGGAAGGCGGTGGCCGGGGGACAGCCGGGACTGACCGGGTGACGCGCCGGTCTTCAACGCCGACCGCAGGAGCGCAACGCGCGCGAGCGCCCGTCCGGTGATCCGGCGATTGCCGATACCGGCCGCTGCGTCTTCGTCGGCCCATCGCTCCACGCCGAGCCGCACTGCCTGACAAACCGGCTTCACCAATGGATTTGCGGCGGCTGCCAGATCGGCGAGATGGACGTACAGGTGGTGCCGCCTGTTGAGATGTGACAGCTCGTGCGCGGTGAGCACTCTGCGCTCGTCGGCGTCGAGGACGGTGAGCAGACGCTGGCTGATCACCACGCAACCACGGATACCTGCGACCGTGTACGCGTCGGCCGACCCATCGTCCACGACGACGACCGGGCCGCCGCCGGTGCGGATGGAGCGACACAAGCGCTCTGCGCGAACCAGCGCCACCAGGATGCCGGTGGTCCGCACCGCCGCCCGCAGCAGCAGGACAGCCACCACTCCGGCCGCCAGGGCACCCAGCCATTCCGGAACGGGCACCTCGGCTCGGAACGCCGTCGCTGACCAGTGCCCATCGGCGGCGACCGCGGTCAGGCCGGCAACCTCGGCGACCGCAATCGCGGTCAGCGCAATCCCGGTGGCGAGAGAGACGACCAACGAGGCGACCGCGAGCAGGACGACTGCCTGTGCCGGTCGCAGTCGTTGTACGACTGCCCCGACGGAGCGTCCGACGGCCGCGCTCGCCAAAACGGCGACGGCAAGGGCGATCAGCGAGAACGTCATGGCTCAGCTCGCCTCGGGCTCGGGCCGTTCCAGCAGCGCCACCAGGATGCGTTCCTCGTCGGCATCGAGCTCGGCGACGAATCTGGCCAGTACACCGGCACGGTCGGATCCATCGGACAGCAGGCGACGCATACGTCTGGCAGCCACCGCGTCGTCGACGGCCTCCGCAGGCGCAGCCAACGAATATTTGAATGCCCGGCCGTCGCGGCTCTGACTCAGGGCTCCTTTGCCGGCCAGCCGCGACAGGGTCGTCATCACCGTCGTGTAGGCGGGTTCGCCCGGAAGCGCCTTACGAACCTGAGCGACCGCAATCGGTCCTGCAGCTGCCGCCACCACGGCGATGACCGCGGCTTCCAACGGCCCGGTCGAGCGTCGATCACTCATTCGTCTCCTCGTGCGCGCACTGCTACTATTGAACCAATAGTACTAGTAAAGCTTCGTCATCAGTGTGCCAGCTCTACTTCCGAGGAGATGCATGATCGGGCTCGATTGCAGAACTGCGAGGGGTGAGTGATGTCGAACCTCTTGGCAGCCGGTTTCAATCCGTTGGATGCCACCAGCGTGATCGCCGCGACCGGGCTGATCGGCGTCTTCTGCGTCCTGGTGGCTGAGACCGGCCTCCTGGTCGGATTCTTCCTGCCGGGCGATTCGCTGCTTTTCAGCGCAGGCCTGCTGGCAGCGACCCATGGCGCTCTGCATCTGCCACTGACAGGCGTGTTGGCCGTCGCAAGTGCGGGCGCGTTGATCGGGGCCCAGATCGGATTCTGGATCGGGAAGACGCTCGGCGTCAGGCTGCTGTCCCGGACGCAGCGTCCTGCGTTACGGAGAGCAGCCGACCGGGTAGCGGTGGTGATCGAACGGTACGGCCCGGCCAAGGCGATCGTGCTCGCCCGTTTCATCCCGGTGGTACGGACAGTGATGAATCCGATGGCCGGCATGATCGGCATCTCGGCACGGG
>JBPCPG010000166.1:0-5116 GCA_050999445.1 Nakamurella sp.
CAGCAGATCAGAAATCATCGCCGCGCAGTCGCCCACGAAAAGATAGTCGCGCATCGTATCCAACGGCACGTAGACAGAAGTCGGTGCTCTGCTCAGGTTCGCCCGGCAGAGCTGTGAGATCAAACCCTGGCCTTTCGACAGGTTCTGACCCGGGCCGTAGAGATTGGCAATTCGCCCGATCCATATCGCATGGCCGCCCGTTCGGGCCAGATTCGTCGCTGCCAATTCGCCTGCGAGCTTCGCTCGCCCGTACGCCGAAACAGCGGCCGGCGGGTCCAGCTCGCCATAGGGTACGGATTTGCCGCCGCCGGCGTAGACCCCTCCGGCAGAAGAGGCCAGGAAAACAGTGCCCGGTGGCAGGTCTGCGCGGCGAGCTAATAAGCGAAAGAACGCAGTGACCGTTTCGACCTCGGCGTCCAGTACTGCATCTGTCGTTCCAGTCACACCGGCCCCGGCACACCAAGCTATTCGCCACGGCACTCGTCGGGCGCGAACGGCTGCGACGAAGTGATCCAGGCCGGCGGCTAGTTCGTCATTTGCCAGGCCCGAGTTCCAGCTGATCGAGCTGGTCTGTACGCTACCGCGGCGACCGGCGCCAAGAGCCTGGACCAGCGCCGAGCCGAGCAGGACGCCGGCACAGATGACCCAGGTCAAGTGGGCCGGCGGGTCAGTTGACACCCGGCTCATCGATCCGCCGGCCGGTCGTTTCGGTGACCGATCGGACCGACGCTGGGATCGCTGACGATGAGGTAGAGCGGCTTGCCCATGGCCATGTTGACGGCTACGCCGAGGTACTCGGCGATAACGCCGAGCGAGAACAGGATCGCGCCGCTGCACAACAGCAGAACCGTGATCAGGGACGGCCAGCCCGCTGGAGCGTCCAAATGCCAGAACAGCTTCGCCGAGAGGAAGTACAGGGCCAATAGGCACCCGCCGGCCGCGAAGGCAACGCCGAGCAGGCTGACCAGCCGCAGCGCTCTAGTACCGCTGGAAAGCACCATGCGCCAGAAGTGCGAGGTGAGCGATCGGATCGAATAGCCCGACGGACGACCGCCGCCAACGGACATCTCCATCGGGCAGGTCGCGACTTTTCGGCCGACCCAAGCCAGCGCGACGTCGAGGTAGACACCGGCTCCGGCATAGGCCGCTACGCTGCGGCCGATCTCTCCCAGCACCAGCCGGTAACTGTGGAAACTCTCAGCATTGATCTCGTGCGTGGACAGCCGTAGCAGGCGCTTTGCGGACGGTGAAGCCAGGTTGCGAAGGAATCCGTGCGGGGGCGTGTTCGTGGCGCGACCGTAGACCACGTCGGCCGATTCCCCCATCGCAACGTCCAGCATGGAACCGATCATCTGCGGATCGTGCTGGCCATCCTCGTCCATGGTGACGATCCAGTCGCCGCCTGAAGATGCCATGCCGGCCAAAGTCGCCGGATGCTGCCCGAAATTACGACTCAACCACACCACCCGGACGAACTCGTATCGCAGGGCCAACGTACGCATCACCGCCGCCGATCCGTCCGGGCCGTTGTCATGCACCAAAAGGACTTCAGTGACCTGCACGCTATGGCCTGCGGGACTGGCGAACGGCTGATGCAGCGACGCGATCTCCGACATCAGGGCCGGCAGGGTCCGCTCGCCCTGATATACCGGAATAACCACCGAAATTGAGTGCGGTTCCGCGACTTCTCGGGGGTCGGGTTGCATCGTCGTACTGTAGCCAACGCCTCACCGGCGACTGCGCCAACGCGAACCACTGGGATGGTGCGGTGTCGGTATGATCCAGCCCAGCGATAACCCAAGGGGCCGTTCGTGGAGAACCGCTGACGGCGATAGGGAGGGCTATGAACGAGTCTGTGGACGCGGTGGTCCTGGTGGGTGGTCAGGGCACTCGGTTGCGACCGCTGACGCTGTCTGCGCCCAAGCCGATGCTGCCGACTGCGGGCGTGCCCTTCTTGGAGCATTTGCTATCGCGAATTCGGCAGGCCGGCATCCGGCACGTGGTGCTCAGCACGTCTTATCGCGCGGAGACCTTCAGTGCACACTTCGGCAACGGCGCCGCGTTCGGGTTGGAGATCGAGTACGTTGTCGAGGACGCACCGTTGGGCACCGGCGGCGCCATCCGCAATGTCTACGATAAGCTGCGTGCCAAGGATGTGATGGTCTTCAACGGCGACATCTTGTCCGGGGTCGATCTTTCCGCCTTGCTCGCGACTCACCGCGACGCCGAGGCGGACGTCACACTGCATTTGGTGCGTGTTCCGGACCCGAGGGCGTTCGGATGCGTACCGACTGATACCGATGGGCGAGTGCTGGCCTTCTTGGAGAAGACCGAGAACCCCCCGACGGACCAGATCAACGCCGGGTGTTACGTGTTCAAGCGAGAAGTCATCGAAAACATTGCCACCAACTCCGTCATCTCGGTCGAGCGCGAAACCTTTCCAGGGCTGTTGGCCGCCGGTGCGACGGTGGTGGGTCACGTAGAGGACAGCTACTGGTTGGATCTCGGCACACCGGCCGCGTTCGTCCGAGGGTCTGCCGACTTGGTGCGCGGAATCGCTCCCACCGGTGCACTGCGGCAGCCGGCCGCCGATTTCCTGGCGTTGGACGGGGTCGTACTGGGGGCCGGTGCCCAGGTGGATGCGGGTAGCGCGCTCGGCCGCTCTGTGCAGGTAGGCCCAGCCGCAGTCGTGCGGGGCTCGATCGTCTTCGACGGGGCAGTGATCGGCCCCCTGGCGGTCGTAATCGATTCGGTGATCGGCAAGAACGCGGTGATCGGCGCCGGTGCTGTCGTGACGCAGGCTGTGATCGGCGACGACGTGACGGTTGGCGCGAATTGTGAGCTGTTGGCGGGCGTGCGGGTCTGGCCGGGTGTGCAGCTTCCCGACGGCGCCATTCGGTTTTCGGCACCGGCCTGAAGTTTCTTCGCCGCTCGCCTGCCAAGAAACACTTTGTTCGGGCGAACGCGATCGCCGTCAGCGCGCCGTGAGCTGCAGAGGTGGTGCAAGCGCCCCACCAGCATCGCTGGGATGCGGCACAGCCGACGCTGCCAGTGCCGACCGCAGGGTGCCAGCGGTTCGATTCTGAGCCGTCAACAGGACGGCGACAGTGGCGCCGCCCAACAGTGCTGCCGCGCAGAGCACGAGGAGGATGCCCGTCACCGCGGCAGGAAAGGGAGCGAATCCGGCGGCGGTATGCAGCGCCTGCGCCCAGTCGGACGGAACGAGCGCCCGTCCCCTGGGAAGCCAGTAGAACTGGACCGAAACGTACACCGCCCAACCCGAGATCAGACCGCCGACGCCGATGACCAGGACCGGTATCCATTTCCACAGCCTGCCCAGGAGCGCAGCACCCAGCAGGACCATCGGCAGTGTCAGGCCGAAAATGCCGGGGTACAGATAACGACCCTGGACTCCGGCAATGGCCAGCGAATGCTGGTAGTGCGACAGTGAGTTCAGCAGCATGACAGTCAGCGCAACTGTCGGCGCCAGCAGGGCCAGCAGGACCTGCCACCGACGATGACGCAGGACGATGACGGCGAACAGGGCGGCTATCATCATCACCACGCTCGCCACCGTCACCATGAAGCCGGGCAGTGACGGCGGCTCGAGCAGTCCTAGCGCTCCCCAGAATCGGCCGGGGAACAGCCGCAGCACCGTATCGGCGAAGTATTCGTAGTTGACCCCAACCCCTGGCGGTCTGACTGGAGCCATCGCGCCCGCGAGGCCGGCGGCATCGTGGCCGTATCCGTTCGGCTGGAAGGACCCGATCGCCAGCTCGTTTCGGATCCACCACGTGGCGGCTCCGGCAGCGCCGAGGGCCAGGACCAGCATCGTCCCCCGCTTCGGCAGGGACCGAGACCTGATGGCCGACAGCCCGTATGCGAGCGGCACGATAGCGAGCACGGTCAGCACGGTTCCCTTGACCAGGGAGCCGGCGATGCACAACCCGGCAAGCCACGCAGCCGTCCGCAGGGATCGATCGCCTTGGGCAACTACCATGCAGAGCGCCAGGACGGCGCAACCCAACAGGATGGCCAAATTGTCGTTGTTGATGGAACCTGCGCTCCTCGCCAGTCCTGGGACGAGCAGCGGTGCGAACGCGGCGGCGTAGGCGATCGGTGAGTTGCCGATCAGCGCAGCTGATGCTCGGTAGAGCAGGAACGGAACAGGTAGTACCAACAGCACGTTGAACAGCCTGATCAGCATCAGCAAGGCATCCGCGTGCATGTCGTCGGCCGACGGCAGCAGCCAGACACCCGCCCCGACCACCGCGTAGTAGAGCGGCGGGTGTTGGCTCATGTAGTTGGCGGCAGCGGTGGCCGCACGTGAGTTGCCGCCGAGCTGGTTGTACGACGGCCGGTCGGTCCGCAGGCTGGGTACGTAGTCCGCCCACGATTTGGGGGGATTGGGGCCGACCATATTGTTCTTGTCGTAGAAACCCTGGGCGCCCAGGGTGCCGGCGCTCATCATGAGTTCGCCGGAATCTGGCAACAAATTCCCATGGGCGGCCGCCATCACCCTGTCGAATTGTTGTGGCTCGTCGGGACTGAGGAACGGCGGCGTGTTCAACGCGAAGGTGAGGCAGAACGCGCCGAACATGAACGTCGCAGCCAGGACGGCGAACAACGCCGTACGCGGGCTGCTGGCACCGTATCGACTCGGCGACGATGATCCTGTCTTCGGCGACCAAGATGCGGCGGCCGACGGTGCGGGATCGTCGGGCTCTGAGTGCCCGCTCGGGACGACATCGTCAACGTCGGGTGGTTCACCTGCGGGTGCCGAACCTTGTGCTACGACCCGCACCGCTGCCTCGGAGTGTTCTGCTGGCATACCGGACTCGCGAGCGTCGACGGTTTCGGGTTTGCCGGGTTCAGACACGGCTCGAAGATAGCATCGCGGCCGCAGGCTTTCCGGGTGCGTAACTGCACTTGACGCAATGCACAAAAGGCAGCAGCGCAGCGAATGATCACTCAGGGCACTTGAGTAGGAGTGCTGACGCCGGAGCGCTCCGCCCTTCAGCGACGAACGAGGGACTCCGCCTTTCAGCGACGAACGAAGGCCTCGGTCGTCGGCGCGGGCGCACGGGGGACCAGCACCTCGTCGGGGTGTCCGATG
>JBPCPG010000288.1:0-5857 GCA_050999445.1 Nakamurella sp.
CGTTGCTGTGGTTGCTGTTCCCACTGGCCTACCTCGTCTACAGCCTGGTGCGCGGCCCGATCGTGCACTGGTATCCGTATCCGTTCATGAACCCCGATCAAAACGGCTACGTCGCTGTCCTGATCACGTCGATCGTGATAGCGGCCGTTCTGACAGCAATCGACTGGGTTGTCTCTACCGCGCCCCGATGGCCGCACCCGACCCTCACCGACCCACGGTCGATCACCGGCGCCGCTGTCCCAGCCGCGTCATCAACCGGCAGGGACCCCGGTTTTCCCGGCCGACCCTGACACCGTTGACCGTGCAGCCGAACGTTTCTCCTAGAAGTACGACCGTCGTGAGGCCAGTGAGAACACGCATCCTCCTGGCAACGGCAGCATTTCAAACGAGCTGTCGTACTCCTCCCACTCCTCCTCGTCGACAGGCTCGCGGTTGATGGCCCGCCGCGCGGGCGGCGATAACGGGGCGGGCTCCACGGGCGTAGGAATCGGCGCCACCCGGGCACGCACAACGGTGGCCGCCGCAGAGCGGGGGTGGGGCGCGACGCGCTCGCCTTCCGCGGAGCCGAGCCGTCGGAGGCGCCGGGCACCGTGGAGAACGCGACCCGGTCATCCTCCGATATCGGGCCCGCCGGCGCCGACCGTAGCGCCGATCCGTTGAGCCGCAGCCCGTTTCCGCGCAGCGACGACACCGGACCCATCGTGGCGGCGGCCGGAGCGCGCGTCGGCCGCCCCCGCGTTGGTCCGCCTCCCGTCCGCAAATTCATCAGCGTGGCATGGACCTCGTGGACCCGTGGGCGGGCCGCCGGCTCGGCCAGCATCATCCGTTCCATCAATTCCGAAACGGCTGACGGACCCGCATCCGGCGGCAACGACAGCCGGGAGCCGTTCAACACGGCGACGCCCGGCTCGTGGTCGGAGGCGTCGAAGTGCGGCAGTTTGCCGGTGAGGTACTCGCAGTAGATCGGGCCTAACGCAAAAATGTCCGATGCCGCGGTGAGAGCCGCGTCGCCGCCCCTGGACGTAGGTAATCAGTTCGGGTGAGTAGTAGTTCATGGTGCCGACGATCTCGTCGGGCGGCGGCGGGCTGCCGACGACGTACCAACTGTCGAAGTCGATCAGCTTGGTGGTGTAGCCCAACTCCGTCTTCTTGATCTTCACGTTGCTGGGCTTCAGATCGCTGTGCACGATGTGCAGGTCGTGCAGGATCTTCAAGCTGTGAGCGACCGTCTTCATCACTACCAGTTGGGTCGGAAACCCTGAGGGGGCAACGTCACTCGGGTCCAGTCCGGCCAGATCTACCTTCTCTGTGCCTCGAAGGCGGCACACCTGGCACGCTTGCGGGCCTTGGTGGTATCGCTGCCGGGTGCTGCGTCATCAGGATAGGTCGGGCACAGAAATCGTTTGAGGAAAAATTCCGGCCGTCCCGCTCGGCGACAGTCCTTCCACGAACGCGCTGAAGATGGTCCCGTACACGCAGGGGATCAGCCGGTTGAGCCGTCCAGGGCGGCGGTCAACGCCGCGATCGCCTCCGCAGCAGTTCCGGAAAATCCAAAACCGGCGGCCCGAACATGGCCGCCGCCACCCAGCGCACCCGCCACCGCGGCCACATCAACACCTGGTAGGGCGGTAGCGCATGTCCCGGGCCGGGAGCGGAGCGACACCTGCCACCGGGAAGGCCCGGTCTCCTTGAGCACCGCCGCGACCTCGGCCTCGGCAGCAGTCCGCACGATGTCGATCACCGAATCCAGCTCCTCCGGGCGGAGGCCGGACGCTGAGTCCGCGCTGATCACGGTCAACACCAGACCGCGGCCGTCCGCGGCCGCCGGATCGAGAACCGCGTTACCCAACACCGCGGACAACATGCCCAGCCAGCCGAAAGGATGCAGATCGGTGATCGGCCGCATCAGCTCGTCGGGATCAACCCCGGCCTCCAGCAGTCGGTCGGCGAGCCGATGGGCCTTCGCCGAGGCGAACCGGAATCCGACCGTGTCGGTGGCAAGGCCGGCATAGATGTTCGACGCGATGTCGCGATCGATCGGCACCTGCATTCGGTCCAGTACTGCCGCCACCAGCACAGTCGTCGACTCCGCCGAGATCTCGATGAGGTGATGGCGTCCGAATCGGGTGTTCGACGCATGGTGATCGATGACCAGACTGGTGCCGGCGGTCTCGAGCAAGGAGCCCAGAGTCCCCAGACGTTCCCGGGAGTTCACGTCCAGGGCCACGACGAGATCAGGATGCTGCGGTACCAATTCGGCTGACTTGATCAGCCGTTGACCAGGCAGACCGGTGAGGGAGGCCGGCACCGACGCCGGTTCGGCGAAAGCCACCGTCACCTCGGTCCCCCGGCTCTCCAGGGCGAGGCCGAGCGCCAAGGCGCTGCCGAGGGCATCGGCATCCGGATTGACGTGGGCGAGCAAGACCACGCTCGACGCCTGCGCCAGCAACGCGCAGACCGTGTCGAGTTCGGTCACCCCGGTGGGCAGTCCACCGGCCGGAGAATCCTCCGTGAAGGCCACGGGGGAAACGCGTCCGACCACTCGTCGGCCTGCGGACACGCTGGTCCTGGTCACCCACACCTCCTGCGTCGCTGCGGAAGAACACCGATCGTCGACTGCGCGAATGCTCGGTCGGATACGCAACGTACTCCGGTCGCGGCGGCGCGGGTCACTTTGTAGCGGTCCACGACCGGATGGTCGACTGTCCGTCCGCAATCCGTTCCAGGGAGTGACCGTCGTCCGACCGGTCCTGATGTTCCAGAGGCTCCGCGTCGTCGTCGTCGCTGACATCCTTGGGCACCTTGTAGGGCTCGGCATCCCCGGCGTACTGAGCGCCGGCGGCCTGGAAGGCCACGGCCGCATCGGAAGCCTTTGCGGCGGCGATCAGATCGTCGATGCGATGCGCATTCTCCGGAATGGTGTCGAGCTTGAACGCCAGGGTCGGGGTGAACTTGATACCGGTCTCCCGGCCGACGGCACTGCGCAGCACCCCGGTTGCGCTGGCCAGTGCGATCGCGGTCGAGGTGACCTCGTCCTCGCTCCCGTACACGGTGTAGAAGAGAACTGCTTCGCGGAGGTCCGGGGTGACCGTGGCGGCCGTGATCGTGATCATCGCCAGCCGCGGATCTTTCACCTTGAGCTCCAGCTCCATCGCGACAATGGCGACAATGCGCTTGGCCAGTCTGCGGGCCCGGGCCGAATCTGCCATGGGGGCACCTCCTTCTCGTTCGAGTTTGTCCGTGGTACTACTCGTCGTGCGGGCCGACGAGCCGCCGATGGGCGCTGAGCAGCTCGATCTCCACCTCTGCGGCCAGCTGCCGTTCGCAGGTATCCAATACCCGGTGGACCTGAGCGTGGTCGCCGGAAACCGTTGCGACGCCGATCAGCGCCCGCCGGAGTCGGTCCGTATCGCCGGCCTCGGTGACGGCGACGTCAAGGCGACGCAGGCGCGCAAGGATCGGCCGGAGAACGGCTCGCTTGTACTTCAGCGAATCGACCTGCCCGAGCAGAACGTCGAGTTCCAGAATTCCGACGTACAAGATCTGTGGCCTCCGCTTCGCTCGGTCGCACCGAGAACGGCCCGGTCGCACCGCACCTGTTTGGGATGCGAGCGACCGGGCCGATTGCTCTACACGCGCGGCTTCTCCCGCACCTCGTAGGTCTCGATGGTGTCCTCGACCTCGATGTTGTTCCAGGTTCCGAGTCCGATACCGCACTCGAAACCTTCTCGGACCTCGACCGCATCGTCCTTGAACCGCTTGAGCGAATCGATCGTGAGGTTGTCGTTGATGACCACCCCGTTGCGCAACAAGCGGGCCTTGGCATTCCGCCTGATCTCGCCCGAGCGGACGATAGAACCGGCGATGTTGCCGAACTTCGACGACCGGAACACCTCCCGGATCTCCGCGGTGCCGACGGCGAACTCCTCGAACTCAGGCTTGAGCATGCCCTTGAGCGCGGCCTCGATCTCGTCGATCGCCTGGTAGATCACCGTGTAGTACCGGATGTCGACACCTTCGCGGTCGGCCAGTTCCTGCACACCACGAACCGGCTTCACGTTGAAACCGATCACGATGGCGTCAGTGATGACGGCCAGGTTGATGTCGTCCTGAGTGATGCCGCCGACGCCGCGGTGCACGACGCGGAGATTGACCTCCTCGCCCACATCGAGCTTCATCAACGAGTCCTCGAGGGCCTCGACGGTGCCGGAGTTGTCACCCTTGATGATCAGCGTGAGCTGCTCGATCTTCTTCTCGGCCAATGCCGCGCCGAGATCCTCCAGGGTGATCCGGCGGCGGTTGGCCACCTGGGCCTTGCGCATCCGAGCCTGCCGACGCTCGGCGATCTGCCGTGCGACGCGATCCTCCTCGACCACCATGAACGAGTCACCAGCGCCAGGCACGGACGTGAAACCGAGCACCTGGACCGGGCGGGACGGCGTCGCCTCGGAGATGTTCTCACCGTGGTCACCGAGCATGGCCCGGACCCGCCCGTACGCGTTGCCGGCGACGATCGAGTCGCCGACGTGCAGGGTTCCGCGCTGCACCAGCACAGTCGCCACGGCGCCTCTGCCCCGGTCGAGGTGCGCCTCGATGGCCACACCCTCGGCCTGCATGTCGGGGTTCGCCCGCAGATCCAGAGCCGCATCCGCGGTCAACAGCACGGCCTCGAGAAGTCCGTCGATATTGGTCCGCTGACGGGCCGAGATCTCGACGAACATGGTGTCGCCGCCATACTCCTCGGCGACCAGACCGTACTCGGTCAGCTGCTGCCGGATCTTGTCCGGGTTCGCACCTTCCTTGTCGATCTTGTTGATCGCCACCACGATCGGTACCTCGGCGGCCTTGGCGTGGTTGATCGCCTCCACCGTCTGCGGCATGACGCCGTCGTCGGCCGCGACCACCAGCACCACGATGTCGGTGGATTTCGATCCGCGGGCACGCATGGCGGTGAACGCCTCGTGACCCGGTGTATCGATGAAGGTGATCAGCCGTTCGACATCGTTCAGATGCGTCGCGACCTGGTAGGCACCGATGTGCTGCGTGATGCCACCGGCCTCCTTGTCCACCACGTTGCTGCTGCGAATCGCATCGAGCAGCTTGGTCTTGCCGTGATCGACGTGACCCATGACGGTGACCACCGGCGGCCGGATCTGCAGCTCGTCCTCGCCGCCCTCGTTCTCACCGTAGGAGAGATCGAAGGTGTCGAGCAGCTCGCGGTCTTCGTCCTCGGGCGACACGATCTGGACCGCGTAGCCCATCTCGGACCCGAGCAGTTCCAGGATGTCGTCGGACACCGACTGGGTTGCGGTGACCATCTCACCGAGGTGGAACAGCGCCTGCACCATCGAGGCCGGGTTGGCGTCGATCTTGTCGGCGAAGTCGGACAGCGACGAACCCCTGGCAAGACGAACGACCGAGCCATTGCCTCGGGGCAGCGTCACGCCACCGATCGACGGGGCCTGCATGTTGTCGAATTCCTGACGGCGCTGCTTCTTGGACTTGCGACCCTTGCGGACCTGTCCACCCTGGCGACCGAAGGCGCCGGGGGCAGCACCACCACGGTTACGTCCACCTGCACCGGGACGACCGCCGCCACCACTGGGACCAGCAGGCGCACCGCCGGGAGCTCCACCGGGACCACCGCGGTAGCCACCACCGGTCGAAGGCCCACCCGGGCCTCGGTAACCGCCGCCACCGGCGCCTGGCCGAGTACCGGGAGCACCGGCAGCCGGCGGGCGACCACCCGGTGTTCCAGGACGGGGCCCACCGCCGGGCACGCCGGGACGGGCACCGGGAGCCGGGCGCGGACCGCCGGCGCCTGGTGCGCTGCCCGGGCGGACGCCCGGTGCGGCCT
>JBPCPG010000302.1:0-3293 GCA_050999445.1 Nakamurella sp.
GTGGTGCGCCTTTGTATGTGGCGTCGTGGGCCGGTGTCGGTGGTGAGCAGTCGGCGGTGTTGGTGGATGCGGCGGCGGTGGCTCATGCGGGGACCGCTGGTCATTGGTCGCATTTGAATTGGTATCCGTTGACGACGACCTTCGTGCAGCCCGGTGGTTCGACGGCGGTGTATCAGGTGGTGAATGGGGTTGCCACTCATCTGTTGTCCTGGACATCGGTCGGTGGTCCGAAGCCTTATACGATCGTGCACCCGCTGGCGATCACCAACGCCGGCAAGGGTGGCCACTACAACCACCTAAAGTAGGTGGTCGGCGGTAGATGCTACCGGCGGCCCGGAGTACGGGCTCAGCGGTCGAAACCGCCGAGCGCCGACCACGGGCCACCGAGAGTCGCGCCGTCATCAGGGCAGGGCTGTCCTCAACGGCGCAACCGGGCCAGGCCCTGCCGGCGCAACCGGGCGCTCACGGCAATCGCTCGCTTCGCTGTGGCGACGACGCCCTCCTCGGTCAGCATCTCGCGGGCGGTGGTGGCGTAGAAGGCGACCAACTCGCGCGCCCCACGCTGGTCGAAGGGGCGAACACGACCTCGAGACCGGATCTCCAGAGGCCCGTAGAAGTCGGTTGCGGCGATCATCTGCGGCTCATCAAGAGTGACCGGCAGCCAGTTCCGGAACGGCTGTCGACGGCCGGCCACCGCAACGTCGGCCCTGGCCCGGACGAGAATGTCCCGATAGCGATGACCCTGCTGCGCCGGGGACGAATTGGTCAGCACCTGTTCGCGGGCAGCCATTCCAACCCGGACCCGCAGGCCGGCGTCGTCGACCAATCGGAGCAGCGCATCGAGCCACTGGCCCCTGTCATGCGCCAAGAGGCCGTTCTCGCCGTCGATGATGCACTCGCGGAATGGCTCCGATGGTGAAGCGATGGTGGGCGTACCCACCAGGGCAGCCTCCAGGTACTTGATGGCGCTCTTCGCCTCGTTGAAGCTGCGCCCGGGCTCGAGCGGAGCCAGGTTGATGTCGATGTCGCGCAGTAACGCGGGCAGTTGGAACCATGGCGTCATGGGCAGTCGTCGGATCCGGTCGGCATAGGGCAGCAGCGACTCGGAGGTATCGAGCAGCCCACCGATCCACAGCTGCACGTCCGGTCGCTGTTGGAGCAGGTTCACGACGGCCGGCTCTACATGAGCCCAGTCCTGATTGTGAGTGTCCGTGCCGGAGAAGTAGCCGATGCGCACCGGCCCGCCTGCTCGCCGACGACGCAATTGCCAATCGCTCACCCTGGCCAGTTCCCTGCCGACGCCGTTGGCGAATCGATAGGTGGGCAGCCCGGTCAGTTCGGCGACCCGGTCGCACAGGTATCTGGTCGAGCCGATGTACCCGTCGCAGGCCTCGAGGGTGGTTCGATATCGCCGCACACCCTGCCAGTAGAGATCGAGATCCAGACCGGGCACGGCAGTCAGGATGGGATTCAATTCACCGGAGAGCTCGGGGTCGAAGATGAGATCGTCGATGTCATACAGAATCGGTACATTCTCGGCCCGATCCCGGATGGCCTCGATGAGCTCCAGCACCTGCACGGTGGCGGGCACCCGGTAGAGGACGACAGCGTCGGCGGTGGCTGCGAGTTCCGGCACCAGCGGGTCGCGGTACATCTTGACCTCGGTGAGGATTCCGAGGCCGGCCAGAGCTTCGGCCGGAAGGAAGCCACGATAACGCAGGGGGGCGCCGGTGATTCCGCTGATGATCAGAACCCGCTGCAACGGCCGCGGGGCGGCGGCGACCGGCTGCGGTCGATCGGCCAGAATACGGCGGTACGACGCTTCCAGACCGACGGCCTGCTCGCCCAGGGTCCGCAGCGTCAGGCTTCCAGGAACCGGACGGAGCCGCTCCAGCAATGCCGGATCTTCCACCAGGGTGCGCATCGCCGCAGCCAACGCCTCCGCGTCCCCACGTGGAACCACGAGTCCGTTGTTCCCATGCCGCACCACCTCCACCGGCCCGGGATTGTCGCCGGAGATCACCACCAGACCGGCGGCGAGTGCCTCACGGGTCAGCAACGAGTAGGACTCCAGCATCACCGAGGACATCAGGAGCACGTCGTAGCCGGTCAGTACATCGCTGACCCGGTCGGCGGGATAGGTAGGCAGGATCCGGGTGTTCGGTGGAGCCGATTGTTTCGGCTCAGCTCCGTACAGGTCCAGCGACCAGCCGGGCAGCACGGCCAGCCGGGCTGCCGCGGCCATCGCCAGCGGGCCACCCTTGAGTGGGTAGGGACCACCGGCGAAGACGAATCGCACCGGTGAACCGGCCGGCCGCTTGGGCCGGCGGACACCGGAGCGCACCGAGTCCGGCGAGGGGTTTTCGTCCAGCGCCAGCTTGGCCGGATCTACGCCGTTCGCCGCCAGCAGAGCCAACATCGGCGTCGAAGGTGCCAGCACCAGGTCGGCCGCGACCAGGTGGGCGGCCAGTTCGCCGTTACGGGCGCGGAGCCACGCGTTGTCGACCGAGCACGGGCACACGCCGGCCTCGACGACGGTGCTGCACGGCTTCAGATCCTCCTGGACCAGGAATTGGCGGGCGCACCACCACCACATATCGTGCATGGTGACCACCGTGGCTGCGCCGGACGCGGCCGCCAGGGGTACCAACCCACCGCCGAGACCCTGCAGCGTATGCAGATGGACGACATCGGGTTGCACCCGCCGCACAAAGGTGAGGAACAAGCCCTCGAGGTCCACCGAATCGTAGTTTTCGGGCGACTCCCATTTCAGCCGTCCGGCAATCGATACCCAGGTGATTTCGATGCTGCCGGTCGAGCTCGACCGCGGCGGCCAGCCTGCCGCGTTCGGGCTGTCCGCGTCCTGACCATCCATCGGGCGAACAGGTGGCACCGGCCCAACCGATGGCGAATCCGCGGCCTCGGGCTGAAGCGGTCGTTGCTCGACTCGAGTGATCAGATCCGGTTGCCCTGGTAGCAATTCGCCGGCGAATACGAATACGGAATGGCCGCGAGCAGCCAGCTGCTCGGCGAGCCGTTGGGGAACCAGAGTTCCACCGGAAGTGAAATTGGGAGGGTAGTGGGCCGAGATGATCGCGATGCGCACGCGGACAGGTCCTCGATTCAGGCGGGCGGTCAGCGTCCGAGCATAGCCCGCAGTGGACGACGGATCGGGCCCGTCGCCTTGCCCAGTGTGCGGCGCGCGATGACCTTCCACCTGCCGTTGGTCAACACCCGCCGACGGGCCGCCGGATCGCGGTAGATCTTCATGTGGTCGATTCGCGTGTCGAGCC
>JBPCPG010000038.1:0-7407 GCA_050999445.1 Nakamurella sp.
CTGCCAGCGCTGCACCTGCAGGACGGTCCGCTCGGGGTCGGCGACGGAGTGACCGGCGTGACCCAGCTCCCCGCGCCGGTCGCCGCCGCTGCGTCGTGGGACACCGCACTGACGCGCGACTACGGCACGGTTCTCGGCCAGGAGCACTGGGGCAAGGGCGTCAACGTGGTGCTCGGCCCAACGGTCAACATCGTGCGTGACCCCAGGTGGGGACGCGCCTTCGAGTCGTTCGGCGAGGATCCCTACCTCACCGGCCAGATCGCCGCCGCCGACATCAACGGCATCCAGGCGCAGGGCCCGCTGGCTCAGATCAAGCACTACGCGGCCTACAACCAGGAGACCAACCGCAACTCCACCGCGGACAACGTGCAGGTCTCCGAGCGGGCGCTGCGGGAGATCTACACCCCCGCGTTCGAGACGGCCATCAACCAGGCGCACGTCGCGTCGGTGATGTGCTCCTACTCGGTGATCAACGGCCAGTTCGCCTGCGAGAACAACCACACCCAGAACGAAATCCTCAAGCGCGACATGGGATTTCAGGGATTCATCACCGCTGACTGGGGCGCGACGCACTCGACCGTCGCCGCTGCCAACAACGGCCTGGACATGGAGATGCCCGACACCAACCTGTACTACGGCGACGCGCTCAAGACCGCGGTCGCCAACGGTCAGGTCTCGGTCGCCACGATCGACGACCACGTGCGCCGCATCCTCACCCAGATGTTCACGTTCGGCCTGTTCGACAAGACGCAGACCGGCAACAAGGGCTCGGCCGTCACCAGCGTCGCGCACAACGAGACCGCCAAGCAGGTCGCAGCCCAGGGCAGCGTGCTGCTGAAGAACAGCTCGATCCTGCCGCTGTCCAACAGTGGCACCATCGCCGTCATCGGCGACGATGCCGGCTCCGGCGCCCTGTACCAGGGCGGTGGCAGCGCGGGCGTCAACTCGAGCTACCACGTAGCTCCCTACGACGGCATCAAGGCGCGAGCAGGCGGTGCGACGGTGAACTACTACACCAACGACCAGACCTCAGCGGTTGCCGGCGCCAAGGCCGCCAACGTCGCGATCGTCTTCGTCAACAAGTGGCAGTCAGAGGGTTCTGACACCGGCGACATCGATCTAGGGGCGACGCAGAACAATCTCGTCAGCGCCGTCGCTGCGGCCAACCCCAACACCATCGTCGTGCTCAACACCGGCTCCGCGGTCACAATGCCGTGGGTCAACAACGTCAAGGGCGTCATCGAGGCGTGGTATCCCGGCCAGGAGAACGGCAACGCGATCGCCGCGCTGCTCTTCGGCGACATCAACCCGTCCGGCAAGCTGCCGGTCACCTTCCCGACCAGCCTGGGTGACGTACCAGCCAACACGGCGGCGCAGTGGCCCGGCACCAACGGCCAGGTGCAGTACTCCGAAGGGATCGACGTCGGCTACCGGTCGTACGACTCCCGCAGTGTCGCGCCGCTGTTCCCCTTCGGCTTCGGCCTGTCGTACACCACATTCGGCTACAGCGGTCTGACCGTCGGACAGCCCGACGGCGCCGGCAACGTCGCGGTGTCGTTCCGGGTGACCAACACCGGCACGCGCTCCGGCGCGGAGGTTCCGCAGGTCTATGTCAGCGCGCCGGCCGGTGTCGGCGAGCCGCCGAAGTCGCTGAAGGGCTTCAGCAAGGTCTCACTCGCCGCAGGCGCGTCCGTCACGGTCAACCTGACGCTTCCGGCACGTGCGTTTCAATACTGGGGGACCAGCGGCTGGACGACTCCGGCCGGCGCGCAAACGATCTCGGTCGGCGCGTCCTCGCGTGACATCCGCCTGACCGGCAGCGCCACGCTCAACGGCACCACGGCGCCGGCCCGAGGTGCTTACACCACCATCCAGGCCGAGAACTACGACGCCCAGACGGGCAGCACGAGCCTCGAGACGACCACGGACAACGGTGGCGGCCAGGACGTCGGCTACATCAACAACGGTGCGAGCTTACGTTTCGACAACGTCGACTTCGGTGCGACGGCGGGTTCGAGCGTCACGGCGCGGGTTGCTTCCGGAGTGACGGGCACTCCCGCCGGCACCATCGAGGTGCACCTCGACGCGCTGACCAACCCCGCCGCCGCAACGATTGCGGTCAATGGCACCGGCGGATGGCAGAACTGGGCGTCGGTCGACGCGGCGCTGGCTTCGACCACCGGCAAGCACACGGTGTTCCTGAAGTTCGTGTCCCCAGGGACGGCCGACTTCGTCAATCTCAACTGGTTGGTGTTCGGTCAGGGGAATACCACCACTCCCCCGCCGGCCGGTGAGACGCCGCTGAGCCACACCGGCTGGACCGCCTCGGCATCGTCGTCGGCCGGCGCCGACGTGCCGGCACGGGCCATCGACCAGAACACCGCAACCAGGTGGAGCACCGGCGCCGCCATGACCAACGGTCAGACGTTCACCCTCGACCTTGGCAGCGCCCAGAAGTTCGACCAGGTGACGATCGACGCGGGTGGCAGCACCGGCGACTACCCCCGCGGTGTGACCGTGCAGGTCTCCACCGACGGCACATCCTGGACGCCGGTGACCTCCGCCACCGGAACCTCCGCCAAGGTGACCGTGTCGTTCGCCGCCCAGACGGCCCGCTACCTGCGGCTCGTCCAGACCGGCTCCTCGCCGTCCTGGTGGTCGATCGCCGAACTCGACGTGCTCACCGCAGGCACCACGACAACAACACCGCCGGCAGGCACGCCGATCGCGTTGGCCCGTACCGGGTGGGTCGCCTCCGCGAATCCCAGCAGCGGCGACGTGCCGGCCAACGCCCTCGACGGCAACAGCGCATCGCGGTTCTCCAGCGGCACGGCGATGACCAACGGGCAGAGCTTCACCGTCGACCTCGGTTCGGCCCGGACGTTCGACCAGGTCACCATGGACTCCGGCGGCAGCCAACAGGACTACGCCCGCGCCTTCACCGTTCAGACCTCCACCGACGGAGCGACGTGGACCGACGCCACCACGGGCACCGGCACCTCGGCGCTCGTGACCTCCCGGTTCGCCAACCAGACGGCGCGCTTTGTGCGGATCGTGCAGACCGGCTCCAACAGCTCCTGGTGGTCCATGTCGGAGTTCAACCTCTACGCCGGCTGACCGGCCGACCCGCTTGCCCGCGGCGGCCGATCCGTCGAAAGGTCGGCCGCCGTCGAAAGGTCGGCCGCCGCGGGCGCGGGCGACACCGCCTGCTGTTGCCGCCCGGCGATCTCGCCAGGACAGCTACCCCGGTGAGCTCGTCAGGACAGATGAGCCGTGGCCTGCGTGGCGGAATCGGAGGCACGGGGCGACGCGACGCGGAGGCGGAGCTGTTCGACACCTTCTTCCAGGGGCGGCACCAGCCGTTGCGCAGTCAGATCACCGCAGATCGTCAACCAGTTGGCGAGCATGCGGTGGCCGCCCTGGGTCAGCACCGACTCCGGGTGGAACTGGACACCCTCGATGGCGTACTCGCGATGCCGGAGCCCCATGATCACGCCTTCGGTCGTTCTGGCCGTCACTTCGAGTTCGGACGGCACCGTTCCCTCGACGACGGCCAGGGAGTGGTAGCGGGTGGCGGTGAACGGGTCGGGCAAACCCCCCAGCACTCCTTGGTCATCGTGGGTCACCGTGGAGGTCCGGCCGTGCAACAACTCCTGAGCTCGGCCGACGACCCCGCCGAAGACCTCCGCGATCGCCTGGTGGCCGAGGCACACACCCAACACCGGCATCCGGCCGGCGCCCCACCGCACCAGCTCCTCGGTGACCCCGGCGTCGGCCGGAACGCCGGGGCCGGGAGAGAGCAACACACCGTCGAGACCGAGCTCGCCCGCCTCCTCGGTGGTGATCTGGTCGTTGCGTCTCACGACGCAGTCCGCACCGAGTTGCTGCAGGTACTGGACCGGGTTGTAGACGAACGAGTCGTAGTTGTCGACCACCAGGATGCGCGTCACCCGGCCAGCCTTCCAGATCGGGCGACCAGCACGTAATCAGTTGTTGGTGGTTACCCGATCGAACGGCAGGTACGGCTCCAGCCACGGGAAGATCACGAAGAACAGCAATGCGACGATTGCCAGGAACAGCATCAATGTCTCCAGGAGTTTGACCGCGACGGGCCCGGGTAGGTGTCTCCAGATCCAGATGTACATGTCAGCTCTCGTTCAGCTCGGGCGGCACGAATCCGGTTGCCCTCTTGTAGCTCTTCACCAGCACACCGTGAATGATCATTCGTTGTGCGTCGGAGAATTGCGGGTGGCAGGTGGTCAGCGTCATCAACCGCTCCGCGTCCGTCGGTACGGCCTGCGACTGGACATGCGGTACGGGCAGCACCTGGGCGTAGTCGGACGGATCCGTGATCTCCCTGCCGAAGGTGCGGGCGTACTGCCCCGACTGCGGCGAGACTCCGGCGCAATGGGCACGCTTGGTCGAGGCCCAGTTCGCGATCTCGTTTTCCATCGGCATCACCCGATAGACGAACCAGTCGCTCTGCGTCTCGACCACCATCGCGTCACACGAGGAGAGCAGGCCCAGCTCGTTGAACGGCGAGCCCTTCGAAACCCGGTGTCCCGCCACCGAAAAATTGCCGGGCTCGCCCGGGAACTGGGTGTTCTGGTAGTGACCGGGCCCGGCGTAGAGGTCGTCCGTCGTGGTTCCCTGGATGATCGTGAACGCGTAATCCGCACCGAACGTCGGAATGAAGATCTTGGCGAAGCCCTGACCGTCGATGGCTTCATAGTTGCGTTTCCGAGTGGACGGATCTGTGACCATCTTCGCAGGGTCGTCGACGACGACGACTCGGGTTCCCGCCGGGCCGCTCTTGCTGCTGGTGCTCCCGCCTTCCCCGGTGGTCGCGGCCGCGCGCGCACTCGCGCTCGCGGATGTGGGTCCGGCGACCGTCTGCCCGGCAGTTCTCCCGCTGCCGGAGTCCTTCCAGCGTTCGTCCAGCGCAGCAGTCGCGCTCTGCTGCTTCTGATGACCGAACAGGTCGGTGATGTACACCTCGTAGACCACGAACAACAGGACGACCAGGCCGACCGTGATCAGCGTCTGGCCGATTCCTCGCGCGACCATCAGGGCGACATCGCGGGGCGCCCGGGTCTTGTCCGCTGCGGAGTGATCGGCGTCTTCAGGCCGTCGGCCATCGGTCATTTCGTCTCCTGATGTGCGCCCGTCATGCGGAGAAGACCCGCATATGCCGGAAGAGTCACGTCGTTCACCGGGTCGATCGTGAAACCGAGCCGGAACTTCTGGACGTACGTCTGGAACAGAGCCACACCCGGCTCCGCTCCGAGTGACTGCACCATGCGGGGGGCGTTCCCGATGGCGGTGATCACGAACGGCGGCGAATACGTGCGGCCCTGCAGGAGCAGGGTGTTGCCGATGCAACGCACCGCAGACGTCGTGACGACACGCTGATCCATGATCGTCATCGCCTCTGCGCCGCCCGCCCACATCGCGTTGACCACCGACTGGACATCCTGCTGGTGCACCACCAGATCGTCGGGAGCCACCGCGTCGGGATAGCTGCCGTCGATGTTCCGTTGGGCGTCCGACATCGAAACGCGAAGGGCGGGTCCATGGACGGACGTCAGCCCGGCCGCCACGCGAAGTTGTGCGGCCGCTGCCCGTACGGTCGCCACCCGCGGCGATACGTCGGACCCGGCGAGTGCATCGATGTGCTGCTGGACGGCTGCGGCCTCGGCGTTCGCCGCGGTAACCCGCTGCCCCGCCCCTTGAACGAGGACCGACAGATCCACCGAGCGGTTCCGGACGGCGTGACCGTGCGAGTACGACCTGGCCGTACCCATCAGCGCGCCCGCCAGCAGGCACACTGCCACGCCGGCCACCCGCCACGGCTGGGCTGAATGCAGGGGCGAAGCGGTGTTGCCCGCTGACCTGTCGGTTTCCGCAGGTTTGCGCGAGCGGACCCGAGTCGTTGGTCGACCGTTGAACACCGCACCACCTTCCAATCGCCTCGGCTGCTGCCTACACCCTGCCCGACGGCTGGTGGCTACGCGGCAGGCTCTGCCGTCGGCATTGCCGATCAACGCCCCTGACCACGTAGGCTAGGTGTCGACGTGTACGTTCCCGGTAACCCGGGGTCGTCTGCCGAGCTACACCCAGTTGTCGTCGTCGCACCTGTCGGTCGGGTCGATCAGCGACAGCGTCGTCCCCGGCCGTATGCAGCAGGTGCGCTCGGGCAGAAGGAAAGCCGGCTGCCGAACTGCGCAGGCGCGCAGCGGCGCACCATCCCCCTGAGCAGCGAGGAACTCCGTGCCGAAGTCGAAGGTCCGCAAGAAGGTCGCCACCGCCTCCGCAAGTTCGTCGGCGCAGGCGAACGCGACCGCCTATACGACGGCCAGGGTTCAGGTCTCCGGTCCGTCCGGGCCGGTCTACATCGGGATCATGCTCGGCTTGATGGTGCTCGGGCTCCTCTGGCTGGTCGTCAACTATCTCTGGGGACAACACATCGGTTTTCTGGCCTCGTTGGGGAACTGGAACTTCGCCATCGGCTTCGGTCTGATGGTCGCCGGGCTGTTGATGACGATGCGCTGGCGTTGACCTACCGGTCATCGGCTTTCTGCGCTCACACCAACCGAACAACACACTTGTGATTCATCCCCAATGTGGACAACTGTTGTGGACAGGCGCGCCGATCGCCGGTGTGAAGCCGTGACCGACACCGGGCCGGCAGTGTGGGGCGTGCGCACGCCGCTGATCGTCGCCCTGGGCTGCGTAACCGTCGCGTTGGCCGCCTGGCTGGTCTTCACCGGCTCTCCGCGCGACCAGGTGGTCGCCGGTGCCGGCGTGTTGCTCGCCGCGATTGCCGTGGCCGTGCTGATCACCATGCGGCGTCGGCTCACTGCCGATTCTGCCGGACTCACCATTCGCGGGCCTGGCGGATCGAGACGGGTCCGCTGGGACCAGGTCGTCGCCATCGGTGCTCCGACGCGACGACGACGGGGGCTGGCCTCGACGTCGCTGGAACTTGATCTCGACGACGACGGGCTGATCCTTTTCGGCAAGACCGAACTGGGCGCCGACCCTGCCGAGGTGGCCACCGAACTCCGGCGCCTCTGGCACCCGGCACTCTGAGCATTGTCAGCCGATCCGGCGTCAATGCGGTGTGAACGTCAATGCAGTGTCAACCCACCTGCTGACAACCGGCGAATTCGGTGGCGGTCAGGTCGGTACAGCGCAGTGCAATCTGGCCGTCTCGGACGACGAGCAGAACCGCCATGACGATCATCAGACCCACGACGGCGCCGATTTGGACCCGGGTACGCAATCGCGCGGGTGGGTAGACCATCGCGGCTGTGACTGCGGCGCCCACGAGCAGGCCGCCCAGATGCGCCTGCCAGGAGATTCCGCTGAGCTGAAAACTGAGGTACAGGTTGATCGCCAGCACGA
>JBPCPG010000063.1:0-14788 GCA_050999445.1 Nakamurella sp.
TCCCTCAACCCTACCTGCGCGTGTCGAGCGATTCGCGGTTCTCCGACAGCGTGCCGCTACCGGCGATCACGCTGCCCGGGGCCGCCTCGGGCGGGTCGGCGTCCGGTTGTTCGCCGACGGCGATTCGAAGGTGGGCGGCAAGCCCTGTTTCCTGCCCACAACCGGAGAGCCGAAGCATGGCAATAGCGAACCGGATCAGCGGGTCGTCATCGGTCGCCGCTGTGGACGCGGCGCCGTCACGCCAGGAGCCATTCGCCGGGTCTTGAGCAGAAAAGCCGTGTGGCCCTGCATCCGATGTTCGGGTCGCACCGACAATCCGACCAGGTGCCAGGGTCGGTGCAGAGATTCCCAGGCTTCGGGTTCGGTAAAACCGCCGTGTTCACGAAGCTCCTCCGCCACCCTGGACAGCTGGGTGGTCGTGGCCACGTAGATCATCAACACACCGCCGGGGACCAGCGCGGCTGCGACCGTGTCGATCATCGACCACGGCTCGAGCATGTCCAGCACGATCCGATCGACCTCCCCGGAATGCTCGGCCATGTCCGCCACCCGCAGCTCCCAGTTGTCGGGACGGGCGCCGAAGAACGTCTCGACGTTACGCACGGCATGGTCGGCATGGTCCTGGCGCACCTCGTAGGAGAGCACCGAGCCCTCCGGTCCGACAGCACGTAGTAGCGAGCAGGTCAGCGCGCCCGATCCGGCGCCCGCCTCCATCACCCTGGCACCGGGAAAGATGTCCCCCCAGTGCACGATCTGCGCGGCGTCCTTCGGGTAGATCACAGCGGCGCCGCGCGGCATCGACAGCACGTAGTCGGTGAGCAGCGGCCGTAACGCGAGATAGTCCGTCTTGCCCGCAGAGGTGATCACCGACCCCTCCGGTGCTCCGATCAGCGCATCGTGTTCCAGCGCTCCGCGGTGGGTGTGAAATGTGGCGCCGGGTTCCAGCACCATCGTGTATTTGCGCCCTTTGGGATCGGTCAACTGCACGCGGTCCCCGACGACGAAGTCCCTACTCACTGCACTCCTTCTGATGCCGACGACGCGGGGCGTCGTCTCGCGGTTGCTCCTGCCAGGCGGGATCTGGTGATGATTGCCGCACGATTCGCGTGCGGTAGCCGCCGGTGGGCGCGCTCAGCCCCTGCGACGTCTGCTCAGTATCCGGGTGAAGTCGTCCGCCAGCACAACTCCGGCCGGCCGGCCGTACTCGTCGATGAGTAGAAACCGAGTCACCGGCGCGGATCGAAGGCGTTCGGCAATCTCCTCCGGCGCGTCAGAACCAAGGATCACCATTTCCGGCTCTATGTGCTCGGCCACCAACGTCGACGGCGCCCCTGGATTGGTCCTGGACAGAGCCGCCGCGGCCCGGTCGTCCATCAGCCCGACGGCGACTCCGTCCACACCGGTCAGGATCACCGCTCGTCCAGCCGCCGCCTGGATGGCAAGGACCACGGGTGTTTCGGTCGGTAGTTGCACCACAGCCCTGGCCAGACCGGAAATTGCGACGTCCGCCGGCCAGCTGACCGTCCGGTCGGACCGCTGTTCGCCGGCCGCTCCGAGCGCCACCGAGGCGCCCATCACCACCGCGACGCCGCCCTGCAACAGTGCAGCTCTGCCCGAACCGGTGATTTCCGTCAGACCCCACACCGCCAGCGCAGCGGCAATCAGATATCCGCCCGCCACCGCGGCCCGGGTGCCCCAACGTCGACGCCCGGAGATCCGCCAGACGCCGGCGCGCAGTACCCGGCCGCCATCCAGCGGCAGCGCCGGCAGGAAGTTGAAGATCGCCACGACGAGGTTGGCGAGAGCCAGTTCGATCAGCAGCAGCCACGTCACCGTGTGCGCGGTGGTGCTGCCCAGCAGCAATCCGAAGAGGCCGGCCAGCAGCGCCGAGACGCCGGGCCCGGCGGCGGCGATGATGGCCTCTTCCCGCGGAGAGTCCGGCACCCGCCCCAGCTCCGACGCACCGCCCAGCAGATACAGGCGCACCTGTAGTACCGGAACCCCGAGCGAGCGCGCGGCCAGGCAGTGCCCGAGTTCGTGGGCGAGCACGCTGACGCCCAGGAGCACGCCGAGGCCGATGGCGACCAGGACGGCCCTCGCACCGGAGATCCCGGGAATCGCATCCTGCACCACAGGAGTTGCCAGGACCGCGATCAGCAACTCCGAGGCGAGCCATGACAACGACAGGACGATCGGGATGCCGCCGATCCGACCGAGCGGAATGCCGAGGCTCCGCCGACCACGCGGGCGGCGTGCGGTTCTGGGCGTCGCATCGGCAGGCACTCCCGAAGGGTAGTAGCAGGCACGCGTCCGACGGTTGTGGGCGACGGCCCGCTGCGGGGCTGCCACCCACGCTCGAAGCGATACGCTGCGGCCCCGCCCAGGAGCTCTCTGTTTCCCAAACAAGAAGTCCGAAGGATCAACTCGGGTCCCGGCTAACGTTGGGGGGTGACTTCCGTGACTGCCGTGACTGCCGTCGTGCCGTCCGGGTACTACCGACAGCTTGCTGCCGGTACTTTCGAGTCGACCGCGCACGCGCAGGGTGCGTGGTCTGCCGACCAGCAGCACATGGCGCCGGTCTCCGCGTTGCTGGTCCGAGCACTCGAGGAGTGCGCCCCCCGCGCGGATCTCGCGATGTCCCGAGTGGCTTTCGACATCCTCGGTTCGATTCCCGCCGGCGTGGTCGAGGTAGCGGCCAGAATCCTGAGACCCGGACGCACGATCGAACTGCTCGAGGCCGAGATGACGTTCGGCGGGCGCGCCGTGGTCCGAGCTACCGCCTGGCGGCTCGCAACCTCTGACACCTCTTCGATCGCGGGCACCGAGTTGAAACCGATTCCCGGGCCGGATTCCGGCGTTCCCTTCGAGATGTCGTCCGTCTGGTCGGGCGGTTTCATCCGAACCTTGGAGGTCAGGACCATCGGACAACGCGCCCCCGGCCGCTCCACCGTCTGGCTCCGCCCGAATGTCGACGTGGTTGCCGGATGCCCGACGACAGGGATGGTCCGCATCTTCGGAATGATCGACGCAGCCAACGGGGTGGCGGTGCGAGCGGAGCCGGGAACGGTGCTGTTCCCCAATACGGACCTGACGGTGCACCTTTTCCGCCGCCCGACCGGCGAGTGGCTGGGCCTGGACACCGACGTCTCGTTCGGCGCCGACGGCATCGGCCTCACCGCGTCTGTCCTGCACGACGGTTCCGGTCCCATCGGCCGGTCGGCGCAGACCCTGACCCTTCGCCTGCCCGACTGAGCCGCCTCGGTCACCGGCCTGCGGCCCAGCCCTGGGCCGCCTGCGCGGCGCCGATCGGACCGAAGTCGGTACCGGACCGGGTGCCTACCGCAGGCAGGGTGCACACAGCCGGCACGGCGCTACCGCCGCCTGGGTGCACAGCCGGCACGGCGCTACCACCGGCAGTGCCCGACGGCGACAGCGTGTTTGCAGCCGTCAGCGTGCCTACAGGCGGCAGGACCGGATGTCGGAAGCCAGGATGGCCTTCGCGCCCAGAGCCGACAACGCGTCCATCACGGGGTTGACCAGGTTGCGTGACACCATGGCGCGCACCGCGACCCAGTCCGGATCAGCCAGTGGAGCGACCGTCGGCGATTCGAGCCCGGGAGTGATTTCGGTGGCCCGAGCCAGCAGGGTGCGTGGGCAGTCGTAGTCCAGCATCAGATATTGCTGTGCGAACACGATCCCCTGGAGGCGGCTGATCACCTGCCGTGTCGCCTGGCTGACGCTCGCGCCGGCTCGGGTGATCAGTACCGCCTCGGAATCGCAGATAACGTCACCGAAGGGGCTCAGCGAGTGCTGCCGCAGCGTCCGGCCGGACCCAACCACGTCGGCGATCGCATCCGCGACGCCGAGCTGGACCGAGATCTCGACCGCACCGTCCAACCGGATCACCTCGGCGGCAATCCCCCGCGCCTCCAGATCACGCAGCACCAGGTTCTGATACGCGGTGGCGATCCGGAGGCCGGCAAGATCTGCAACCGTCCACTCCCGACCGGACGGGGCGGCGTACCGGAACGTCGAATGCCCGAACCCGAGCCCCAACTGCTCTGTCACCGGGGCACCGGAGTCCGCGGTCAGATCACGCCCGGTCAGCCCCAGGTCCAGTTCGCCGGAGCCGACGTAGATGGCAATGTCCTTGGGGCGCAGGAAGAAGAACTCGACATCGTTCACCGAGTCGAGCACCGTCAGGTCCCGGGAATCGTGCCGCTGCCGATAGCCGGCCTCGCGCAACATCTCGGTAGCGGGTTCGCTCAGCGTGCCCTTGTTGGGGACGGCGACTCTCAGCATGGATCTTCCTTCAGGCGGTTCGGTCTGTGGGTTCGGCAGGGTAGGTGTCGGGCGGGCTGATGGCCCTACAGATGCCTATACACCTGCTCCATCGTGATGCCGCGGCCGACCATGATCACCTGAGCCCGGTAGAGCAGTTGCGAGATCTCAAGAGCCAGTGCGTCGTCCTCCTCGTGCTCGGCGGCCAACCAGACCTCACCGGCCTCTTCGAGCAACTTCTTGCCCTGCGCGTGAACGCCGGCGTCCAGAGCGTCGACCGTTCCGGATCCTTCCGGGCGCACCCTCGCGCGGTCCTGCAACTCGGCGAACAATGTGTCGAAGGTCTTCACGATCGCTCATTCTCCCAGACTTCGATGCCCCTTCCGCCTCCCGCCTTTCCAAGCGGTGCCCGGCCGGAAATTATCCATGGTTACCGGGACGGTCAGCGAAGCTTCGTCGCCCGGCGCCGCGCCTTCGCGGCCGCAGCCCTGGCTTCGGCCATGTCGGCGGTCACCACCGGAGCCGCAATGGTCGAAACGACGATCGGCGCAGACGTCCTCGAACCGTCGGCTCCGTTGGTGCCACTGGTTCCGTTGGTGCCACTGGTTCCGTTCGTCCCGTTGGCCTTCTTTGTGCCACTGGATCTGACGGGTGCCCTGCCGTTGACGCTGTTGGTCGGAGGCCCCGCCTTCGCTCCCGGCGCCGCCTTCGCCGGCGACAATGACTTCTTTCCAGTCCCGGCCTTCGTTGGTGCGGCAGGCTTTTCCCGCGTCGGGACCGCCGCGCCCGCGGAGGCCAGGGCGGCCGCGTTCGCCCCCCGTCCCTCGAGGACTCCGGCAAGGAATTGCCCGGTGTAGGAGGCCGGGTTCGCCGCCACCTCTTCGGGCGTACCCTCCGCGATCACGAGGCCCCCGCCCGAGCCACCTTCGGGACCCATGTCGATGATGTGGTCGGCTGTCTTGATCACGTCCAGATTGTGCTCGATCACGATGACCGTATTGCCCTTGTCAACCAGGCCATTCACGACGATGAGCAGCTTCTCCACATCGGCGAAATGGAGACCAGTCGTCGGCTCGTCCAGTACGTACACGGTCCGCCCGGTGGATCGCTTCTGAAGTTCGCTGCCGAGCTTCACTCGCTGCGCCTCACCACCGGAGAGCGTCGGCGCCGGCTGACCCAGCCGCACGTAGCCCAGCCCGACGTCGACCAGGGTCTTGAGGTGGCGGTAGATGGCCCCGATCGGTTCGAAGAACTCCGCGGCCTCCTCGATCGGAGTGTTCAGGACGTCGGCGATGGTCTTGCCCTTGTAGTGGACGTCCAGCGTCTCCCGGTTGTAGCGGGCGCCCTTGCAGACCTCGCACGGGACGTAGATGTCCGGCAGGAAGTTCATCTCGATCTTCAAGGTGCCGTCGCCGGCGCAGGCCTCGCACCGGCCGCCCTTCACGTTGAAGGAGAACCGACCCTGCTGGTACCCGCGAACCTTCGCCTCGGTGGTGGACGCGAATAGTTTGCGCACGTGGTCGAAGACACCGGTGTAGGTCGCCGGATTGGACCGCGGCGTCCGGCCGATCGGCGATTGGTCGACGCCGACCACCTTGTCCACCAGGTCGAGTCCGGTGACCCTGGTGTGCCGACCGGGCACCATCCGGGCGCCATTGATCCGGTTCGCGAGCACGGCGTGCAAGATGTCGTTGACCAGCGTGGACTTACCCGAACCGGAGACCCCGGTCACGGCGATCAGGGTGCCCAACGGAAAGTCGACGGACACGTTCCGCAGATTGTTCTCCCGGGCGCCGACGACAGTCAGGGTGCGAGCCGGATCGATCGGCCGTCGAACCATCGGAACAGCGATCTCACGCCGGCCGGACAGAAACGCACCGGTGACCGACTCCTTCGAGTCGAGCAGTTCCTGCACCGGGCCGGACACCACGACGTTGCCGCCGTGTTCCCCCGCCCCCGGACCGATGTCGACGACCCAGTCGGCGGTGCGGATCGTGTCCTCGTCGTGTTCGACGACGATCAGCGTGTTCCCCAGGTCGCGCAGTCTGGTCAGGGTTTTGATCAGGCGGTGGTTGTCACGCTGGTGCAGGTCGATGGACGGTTCGTCCAGCACGTACAGCACGCCGACCAGGCCGGAGCCGATCTGGGTGGCGAGCCGGATGCGTTGCGCTTCGCCGCCGGACAGCGAGCCGGCCGCTCTGGACATCGAGAGATAGTCGAGCCCGACATCCAGCAGGAAGCCCAGCCTGGCCGAGACCTCTTTGAGCACCCGCTCCGCGATCATCCGATCCCGCTCGGACAGGTTCAACCCAGGGAAGAAGGCGAAGGCGTCCTTGATGGACATGGCCGCCAGCTGGGCGATGTTGGTATCGCCCAGCTCGGAATGCTCGATGGTTACGGCGAGAATTTCCGGTTTCAGCCGGGTGCCCTTGCACACCGGGCACGGCACTTCACGCATGTAGCCCTCGTACCGATCGCGCGCCGACTCGGAATCGGTTTGGGTCGCCCGTCGTTCCAGGAACGGGATGGCACCCTCGAACTCGGCGTAGTACGAGCGTTGCCGGCCGTAGCGGTTCCGGTAGCTGACATGGACCTGTTCGGTGGAACCGTGCAGCACCGCCTTTCGCACCGCGGCCGGCAGATCCTCCCAGGCCGTGTTCGTCGAGAAGCCCATCGCCTTGCCAAGACCTTCGAGCAGCCGGACGAAGTAATCGCTCGTGGTGCCGACGGACCAGGGATGGATGGCACCCTCGGCCAGGGACAGCCGACCGTCAGGCACCAGCAGCTCGGAATCGACTTCCTTGCGGGTGCCGAGCCCGGTACATTCCGGACACGCACCGAACGGCGAATTGAACGAGAACGAACGTGGCTCGAGTTCGTCCAGTGCCAATGGGTGATCGTTCGGGCAGGCCAGCCGCTCGGAGTACCGGCGCTCGCGACCGGGCTCGTCCTCGTCGAGATCGACGAATTCCAGAATCACCACGCCGTCTGCCAGGCCGAGGCCCGTCTCCACCGAGTCGGTGATGCGCTGTTTCGCACTCTCGCGGATCACGAGGCGGTCGACGACCACCTCGATGGAGTGCTTCTCCTGCTTCTTCAGCTTCGGCGGGTCGGTGAGCTGGTGCACCGTGCCGTCGATCCTCGCCCGGGAGTATCCCTTCGATTGCAGATCCGTGATCAGGTCGACGTACTCGCCTTTTCGCTCGCGGATGACCGGCGCGAGAACCTGGAATCGGGTGCCTTCCGGCATCTCCAGTACTCGATCGACGATCTGCTGAGGCGTCTGCTTCGAGATGATCTCACCGCAGACCGGGCAATGCGGGTGACCGATGCGCGCGTACAGCAGCCGGAGATAGTCGTAGATCTCCGTGATGGTTCCGACCGTGGACCGTGGATTGCGGGAGGTCGACTTCTGATCGATCGACACCGCCGGCGAGAGCCCTTCGATGAAGTCGACGTCCGGCTTGTCCATCTGACCCAGGAACTGGCGGGCGTACGAGGACAACGACTCCACGTAGCGGCGCTGACCCTCCGCGAAGATCGTGTCGAAGGCCAGCGATGACTTGCCCGACCCCGAGAGCCCGGTGAACACGACCATCGAATCGCGCGGCAGGCTGATGTCGACGTTGCGGAGATTGTGCTCGCGGGCGCCCCGCACGATGAGGTGGTCAGTCACGATTCCCGATGGTAGGTGGGCTCACCGACAGTCCTTCGTTTGCGCAGGTGAGGCCGCTGCTCACCAATCCACCCTCGACCGATGGTCGAGCCGTCGGCGGATCGCGCCGGCCGACGACGCCACCCGGCGTCGCCGCTTCCGGGCCGGCACCGGCAAGATGTAGGGGTGACCGACAAGCGCGTCCGCTGGGCCCTGGTCGGGTACGGGTCCGGTGGGCGAACCTTCCACGCACCCTTGCTCGCCGCCGCAGATAATGTGGAATTGATCGCCGTGGTGACGGGGAACGCAGACCGGCGCGCGCAGGTGACCGCCGAGCTCCCCGGCGTCCAGGTGGTGCCCGACCTGGCGGCACTGGCGAAGTTGGGCGTGGAGGCGGTCACCATCAGTACTCCGCCGGCCACCCACACTGCGCTGGCGCACCGGGCGCTCGACCTCGGACTGAACGTGGTGGTGGACAAGCCCTTTGCATTGACCGCAGCGTCGGCAGCGGACCTGGTGGCATACGCTCACCGGGCGGAGCTGCTCGTGGTTCCCTACCAGAATCGCCGCTGGGACAGCGACTTCCTGACCGTCAGCCGTCTCGTCTCCGAAGGAACCCTTGGCCCTGTGCACCGATTCATTTCCCGTATCGACCGGTTCCGCCCGGTCAAGCCCGGCTGGGCCGGCAGTCCCGCCGCCGGTGGCGGAACCCTGCTCGATCTCGGTCCCCATCTGATCGACCAGGCCCTTTCCCTGTTCGGCCCGGTGGCCCGGCTGCACGCACAGGTCAGAGCGGTTCGCCAGGGGGCTGAGGCCGACGACGAGATCGAACTCCATCTGGAGCACGCGGCGGGGGTGTTCACGACGCTCGCTGCCGGAATGGCGAGCGCTTCGGCGGGTCCGCGGTTCCAGGTGGCCGGATTGTTGGCCGGCTTCCTGATCGACGGCTTCGACGGACAGGAGGCACAGCTCAAAGCCGGGGAGAGTCCGGCGACCCTGGGTAGCCGCTGGGGCGTCGAGCCGGCGTCGGCCTTCGGAATCCTCACCACAGCGCAGGGCGCCGTCCCGGTGCCCAGCGAACGCGGCCGGTGGGACAGCTTCTACCCGGCGGTCGCGTCGGCGGTGCGGAGCGGCGGGTCCGCACCGATCGATCCTGCCGACGCGATCAGCACTGCAACGGTTCTGGACGCCGCGCGGGTCTCGGCCGTCGAGCACCGCGTCATCGCGCTCCGCTGAACCGTCACACCATTCGGGCCGGCCTTCCTTTCGCCGGTCGAGCAGGCAGACACTGTCCCGTCTGGTTGGCCCAGAACGCGGCTTGTACGTTGTGCGCATGCCGCACATCGATCCTTCTTCCGCGCGAACAGCGCCCTATACCGGCCATGTGGAGTCACGCGGAGCCCCGGCCACCCGCCGACTGGACGACCTCTCCATCACCAAGCTGTCGGTCGGGCCGATGGACAACAACGCCTATCTTCTGGTGTGTTCGCACACCGGTGACGCGCTGCTGATCGATGCCGCCAACGACAGTGAGCGGCTCGCCGACCTGCTGGGCGACGGACCCGATCGACCCAGGCTGCGGAGCATCGTGACGACCCACTCCCACGACGACCACTGGCAGGCTCTCGGGTCGCTCGCAGGTCAGACCGGCGCCAACCTCTACGCCGGCGACCAGGACGCGGCGGCGCTACCGGTACCCACCGATGTTCGGTTGGGCCAGGGTGACCGGATCCCCCTGGGATCCTGCGAGCTGGAATCGATCTCACTCCGAGGTCACACCCCGGGGTCGGTGGCGCTGCTGTACCGGGAACCGTCGGGAACCGGGCATCTGTTCACCGGCGATTCACTCTTTCCAGGTGGGCCAGGGCGCACCCAGTCGCCGGAGGCCTTCAACTCCCTGATGGACGACCTGGCGGAGCGCGTCTTCAACCGCCTACCGGACGACACCTGGGTCTACCCGGGCCACGGCGATGACACCACCCTGGGCCGGGAGCGCCCGCACCTGGGGGTGTGGCGAGAGCGAGGTTGGTGAGTCGACGTCGGCCAGCACGGCCCGGTGAACGGCAATCGGCCGGTGAAGTGGGACAGTCCCCACTCCACCGGCCGTTTCCGCACCGTCGATCTGTCGGATTCAGGCGACGGCCATGCCGGGCTCGGCTGCCTCCGCCTCGTGCTTGTCCGCGTTGATCAGCAAGATCGACGCGACGGTGGCGACTGCGAAGAAGACAGCCGCCCACACGAAGGCGACGCTGTAGCCATGCACCAGGCCGGCGAGCTGCACGTGCTGGGCAGCATCCTTACCACTCGCCATCTCGGCGCCGTGCTGGCTGTAATAAGTGCCGGCGGCGGTGGCAGCGAAGGTACTCAGAAGGGCGGTTCCGAGTGACCCGCCGATCTGCTGGGTAGTGTTGACCATGGCGCTGGCGACCCCGGAGTCGGCCGGCTCGACGCCGTGCAGGGCGACATTGGTGGTCGACATGAAGATGAAACCCATGCCGATGGCGATGAGGGTCTCGGCGGGCAGAATGGTGCCGCCGTAGGTGGTGTCGAGGGTCAGCCGGGACAGCCACAGCAGACCGGCCACGCCCAGCAGCAGCCCTGCCGGAACGATGACCTTCGCGCCGAGCTTGAGCACCAACTGCGATCCGACACCGGCGCCCACGATGATGCCGGCGCTGAACGGGAGGAAGGCTACTCCCGCAGCCACCGGCGAGTAGCCCTTCACGCTCTGCAGGAAAACGGTCAGGAAGAGGAACACGGCGAAGAGGCCCGTACCCACCAGCAATCCCACGATGTAGGCGCCGGCCCGGTTGCGATCTTTCAGAATTCGCATCGGTAGCAGGGCGTTGGAGTTGCGGCTCTCCGCGAACACGAAGACGGCGAGCAACACGACCGCGGCCAGGAGCCAGCCCCACGTCTTCACCGAGCCCCAACTGTCCTGATGGGCGCGGCTGAAACCCCAGACGAGCGACGCGAGCCCGGCGGTGGCAAGGAGCGCGCCGACGATGTCGTAGTGGCCGGTGCGATCACCGGTGGACTCGTGCAGATACACGACGGCCCCGATGATCGCGATGGCGGCGATCGGGATGTTGACCAGCAAGCACCATCTCCAGCTCGTGTACTCGGTCAACAGACCACCGAGCACCAGCCCGACGGCGGCGCCACCGCCGGCGATGGCGCCGAACACTGCGAACGCCTTGGCGCGCTCCTTCGGATCGCGGAACGTGACTGTGAGCATCGACAGGCTCGCCGGCGCGAGCATCGCGGCGAAGACGCCCTGCAGCGCACGGGCCGCGAACAGCATCTCCGAACTCTGGGCCGCACCGCCGATCGCGGAGGCGATCGCGAAACCGGCGAGGGACACCATCAGAACTCGTTTTCGTCCGAGATAATCGCCGATTCGACCACCCAGCAGCAGCAGGGCACCGAACGGCAACGCGTAGGCGGTGACGATCCACTGATAGCTGGACGAATCGATGTTCAGGGCGGCCGCGGCCTTGGGCAGCGCGATGTTGACGATGGTGGCGTCCAGAATCACCATCAACTGGGCGATGCCGATCACGATCAGTGCGATCCACCGCTTCGGATCCAGTTCGTGGACGGATCTGGTTTCCGTCAGGTCGGTCGTCGGGCTTGTCACAAGAAGCTCCTTGCTCGGTGGAACCGTCCGGCCGAGAAGCCGGGACGAGGACAGCATGGCGGGCACCACCGACAGCGGAACTTCTGCCGGGATCCCAAGGGTGATTTGCGCCAACCGCACCGTTGGGCAACGAGCATCAACTGCAGGCTGGTCCACTGCAATGTCGAACCAACCACGACCGAATCGACAACGCGCCCGAATAAATCCGGTCGCCTCGTCGGCAGATTTTGAATTCGCGACGGCGGACCGCCGAGGAGAACGCTCGGGCGCTCATCGGGACGCCCGATCAGTGCCGGAACCGGCGTGCAGCAGCACCGGCATCAGAACATCGTCAACCACGTGCTCGACGTAGGCGGCGTCGACGGGCGCGGCTTCCAGACTGGTTCGGGCCGAGAACTGGGCCTGCACCACCTCCCAGGCCAACGCGGCGGCGACCGGGTTCTGCAATTCACCACGGGCGTGCGCGCGATCGAGCAGGCGTTGGAGCGTCTGGATCTGCGCCTCCATGAAAGAGGTCCGAATCACGCCGGCCAGCTGTGGATCGGTGCAGGCAGCGTGAACCAAGCCCTTCAGAGCCGCCTTGTAGGCGTTGAGCAACTTCGGCTCCCGGATCTGCTGGTTGATCCGCGTCAGCAGGTCGTTCCGCAGCGTGCCGGTGTCGGGTAGCGCATCGCTGCGTTCGTCGAACACGCGCTGCAGCGCGTCGATCAACAAATCGTCCTTGTTGGCCCAGCGGCGGTAGATGGTCGCCTTGGAAGCCTTCGCACGGGCCGCGACCGCGTCCATGGTGACCGATTCGTAACTCGACTCGTTGACCAGATCGACCACTGCCTGGCAGATTGCGCGTTCTCGGGCGACGCCTCGCCCGACAGCGGTACCGACCGGGCAGCTCATCTTGGCGAGCACCGCCAATGGAGACGGACGCCTTCCCAGGAAGGATGAGCCGGCAACGTCCATGAACGAAACCGTACCGTACACATGTGCACAGCGCGGAGATGTGAGGACCAAGCAGCGCGAACGTTCGCTGACAGCAGAACACCCGGCAGGCCGGACCAGCGCAAGGTCGATCGGCACCTACCGATCGGCAGCCACCGGCAGGTGCCGGGTCCACCAGCCAAGGATCGCTTCGAAGCGTTGTAGGCGATGGCGCGGCCGCCCGGACCGGGAGAGCTCATGACCTTCGCCCGGGAACAGCAACATCTCGACCTCTGCGTCGCGCCGCTTGAGCGCCACGAACATCCGCTGCGCCTGCTCGATCGGGCAACGCCAGTCGTGCTCGGAGTGGATGATCAGCAGCGGAACGCGAATGTCGTCGGCATAGGCAAGTGGTGACGCCCGCCATTGACTCTCGCGCTCCGCGCCGGCGTAGAGCTCGGCGAAGAAGTAGCCGATGTCACTGGAGCCGGCGAAGCTGTCCCAGGCGTTGACGGCCCGCTCGCTGATGGCTGCGGTGAACCGCTCGGGAGCCTTGGCGGCCAGCCATGACGTCAGGAATCCACCGTAGGAACCGCCCATCATGCCGACCCGGTTCGGGTCGCAGTCCGCGCGCCCGAGGGCGGCATCCAACAGGGCCAGCACGTCATCCGCATCGATGGTGCCCAATCGGCCCAGTACCACGCGGCCGTGTTCATGTCCATAACCGGAAGACCCGCGCGGGTTCGGGAGCACCACGGCATAGCCGGCGGCGGAATACACCTGGGCCTCGTCGAAGAGGCCCCATCCGTACGCGGCGTGCGGGCCGCCGTGGATGACCAGCAGCACCGGGTGTGGTCCGGGGGCAGGCGGGAGCACCAGGAAACCGTGCACCGGGTAGCCGTCCGGAGCGGTCGCGGTGAGCGGCACCTGTTGACAAAGGCCGGTGGCCCGCAGCTCCGCGGCGAAGTCGGTGAGCCGGCGCTCGGGGCGGAGAACGGTGCCATCGTCCGCGATTTCCACGGTGACCACCTCGCCGGGAGTGCTTGGATCGGCGACCACGGCTGCGACGACACTGCTGCCGTCCGTCATCGGTCTGGCGGTGAACGAAGTCACGACGTGCTCGCCGACCAGGACTGCGGTCAGATCCGGAAGCGCGGACCTGACCGCGTTCTGCGCGACTGCGCACAGGATGCCCGAACCACGGTCGAGCACGGAAATCAGCACCATGGCGCCGATCGGAACCGGCGCGCTCGTACCGTCGACCTCCACATTCTCGTCGGTCAGCCGCCGAACCACGCCGTCCGGCGTGCTTCTCGACCACAATCCGGTGGTGCGCCCGGCCATGTCGAAACCGTCGAACTCCGCCCCGAGGTAGTAGACGGAATCGCCGTGAGCCACCAGTTGCGTCACGTTGCCGACGACTCCGTCCAGCACGCTGCCGGGCATTCCCGAACGCTCGTCCAGCACGATCAGTTCACACCGTGGCAGGTCCGGGGTCGTCGTCCTGGCGTAGACGAGACGGCCGTCCGAGAGAAATGCCGGCCCGCTGACGACCGTCGGCCCGTCGGTCAGCTGCAGCGGCTCCGCTCCGGCTTCCAGATCCAGCAGGAAGAGCTGCTCCGGCTTGTCGAGCGTAAAACCTTTGCCGTCACTGCGATAGTTCGTCCGGTCGATCGATCGAGGTGCCTCCGCCTCGGCGGCGACGTCCGGGTCGAGGCCGTACCGACCCGCTTGCGGAACTGGCGCCAAGTAGGCGATTCGACTTCCGTCCGCGGAGAACACCGGGACTCCGGCGCCGAGTGGGTGCTGGGTCAGTGGCCGCGGCTCTCCACCGCCGGTCGGCATCGAGTAGAGCTGGGACGGGCCGGATTCGCCACCCCGAAGGAAGACAAGGGTGGCACCGTCGGGCGACAGGACGGGCGCCGAGTCCCTCGGCCCCAGGGTGAACGACTCGGCCGGTCGGCCGGGAACGAGGCGGCGAAGCAATCCTAGGGAACGATTCGCCTCGAGGTCGGGAGTGGCCAGCGCCACCACAACGGTGCCGTCGGGCGCTACGACGGGACGCCCTGGTACGTGCAGCAGGGCCAGATCGTCGGCTTTCATCCTGCCCAAGTTAGTGCCTTCTCGTTCGGCAGAATTCACCCGGGCCAGGCTCTGGCACCCTGAACGGATGGCCATCGAGAACCTGCACCGAGCGCACCTCCCCCGGCAGCCCGCGTGAGGGCACGAATAGGTCGGCTGTTCGCAGGCCGCAGCCGTAAGGTTCTCGCTGCTCTGCTGGCCGCAGTGGTCGTGAT
>JBPCPG010000086.1:0-4003 GCA_050999445.1 Nakamurella sp.
TCGCTTGCGCGTCGCTGTCGAGGAGCGACCTCTCACGTTCCGCCGACTCGGGAATGATGGTCCAGCCGTCTCCTGCGTAGCGAGGGATGACGTGAAGGTGGAAATGGAAGACCGTCTGAAAGGCGACTTCGCCGTCACAGAGGAAGACGTTGATCCCCTCGCAGCGCATGCCTGAGCGTCGCAAGGATCGTGCCATGTCATGACCGACCGACCACACGTGAGCGCTACTGGCTCCATCGAGGTCTTCGAGGCCAACTGCGTGCTTGCGTGGCACGACAAGGAGATGGCCGGGTGTGACGGGGTTCAGGTCCATGAAGACCACAACGGTCTCGTCCTCGTACACCACACTGGCCTCGGCCTGTCGGGTCACAATGGCGCAGAAGATGCACCCCTGCGCCGCCGAAGTATCGTTCTGTGTCATGCGCGCAATAGTGCTACGGCGTCCAGACAGGTGCTACTGAGTTGATGCCGGAGCCTGACCTACCGACCGCTCATCGGCATAAGCGGGCGCCGCACCGAACGGCTGACGTCCCGATTGCCGAACGTCCGACGGTGACGGTTCGGCTATTGGAGACCAAGATCGCGCCATCGTCATTTGGGGATCTTTCACTGGGCCGGGTTCGGTGCTCCTTGGCTCTACGGCGTACCTACGTAAACATGTCTTACGCGGACAATGAGGATTGACATGACTATTTCGATTCGGCTTAGCCAGGACGAGGAAGAGCGGCTCGACAGTCTCGCCCGCCGTACCGGGCGCTCGAAAAGTTTTTATGTCAGAACAGCCCTCCATGAGTACCTCGCCGACCTCGAAGACGCCTTCGCCGCTGATGCAGCGATCGATGTCTTCGCCGCTGTAGGTAGGCGTAGTCGCCCTCTCGCCGCGCTGGAGGGCGAGACCGACAAGTGACCACCCGGTGGAGGCTGGAGACCACCGACCGACCGCGAGTTCAAAAAGCTCGACCGGGCCGTCCAGCGGCGGGTACCGGCATACCTGCACGAGGTCGAAGATCTTGACGACCCTCGGCAGCGCGGAAAGGCGAATTCAGCGCGACACTGAAAGATCGAGCGGCGGTCGTCTGTGGGCGGGGAGTCCGCTGCAGTGTCATTCGTTGGCGGGTCCTACCCTCAGTGAGCCAGGTCAGGGGCGTCGGCTCGGCCCAGCGCCCACGCGAGCAGCTCCGTCTTCGCGGTGCGTGACGGGAGGGACTCCAGGACCTGTGACAGGAACCGGTCGACGAACGCGTCGTCCCAGTCCCGTGCGTGTAGGTGAGCCCGAGGTCAACATGATGAACCTCGACCTCTCGCCACCGTCCGGTCACGAGTCGAGTTGCTGGTCGCTGCTCTCCCGTGCCCAGCAGGATGGGCTTGTCCCAGACGTCATCAGGGCAGTCCGAGAACGCTCGGTCAACCGGGGGCGCTTGAGTCGATCACGTCTTGCTTGATGACATCGGGGTCGCGCACCACTCCCACGTCGACTTCCCTAGCGCGACCGACCTTGCCCCTCTCGTACTGCTCAACGGGGCGGAACTCGCGCCGGGCACCATCAGCCTAAAGTCAGCAGCGGTCAGTACCGACAATCAGATTCACCAAGTTCACGGTGCAGCAAGATCGGTGCAACGAATTCCAGCAGCAATCCGTCTCCCCCGCTATGAGGCAGGTCTTGTGATCGGTCGGCATCTGACAGCGATGCTCGGGACGTTGGTCGCGGTCGGGCTGCTGTTGGCGGGATGCGCAAACCCCTCGGCTCCCGTGGTGGGCGCGCCAACGCCCATCGCGCCGACCACGGGCAACGCTGCGAGCATCATCGACACGGCATCCACTTCTAGTGAACCGGCGGGCTCCAGCACGCCAAGACCCACCAGTCCCACCTTGTCTGCGGGAACACCAATGGCCACCGACGACTCTTCGGCAACCGCTGCCCCGACCACGGCCGCGGCTGCGGCCACGACCGTAACGGCTGCGGCAGCCCCCCCGGCCACCCCCGGAAAGCGGTCCTTGGGCACCGTCGCTGATCCGATCGGGGTGCAGGTCACCGGCATGGTGCTGGCCGACTCGAAAGGCAAGACTGTGATGTGCCCGCCTTTCCCGGTGGCCGGCGTCGGAACAGTATTGGGTGCGCCTACGCCGACGCCCGATTGCTTGGATGCGGTTCCGGTCTCCGGGGTCGATCTGGACCGGCTGCAATCGCCGGGTCACAACACCACCCATAAGTGGGGCAGCACCCACATCCAGGCAACCTGGAACGGGAGCGCGCTGACAGTCCGCACGCAGCGTGACGCGCAGCCAGAGGACCAGGATCGGTTGCCGAACGGAGTCGATCACCTGACCTGCGCAACCCCGGCCGATGGGTGGGCCCTGGGCCCCACCCAGAACGACGAGGGCATCGCAAAGATCGAGGCCGCGGTGGGTGCCGACTTCGGCGGCCTGGCGATGGGCTATCCGCACGGCGGGCCGACCAACGTCGGCGGCAACAACCCCAGCTACGAGCTGACCAAAACCGAACAGGTGGTGGTGGTCGGCGTGATCGGCGACGTCGCCGTCGCGACCAAAGCCATCCGGACTGTCTTTCAGGGCAACCTCTGCGTTGTCCACGCGAGCGCGACGAAAGCGGTGACCGATCGCCAGGCTGCCGCCATCCTGGCCGCGCTGGGCCCGGACTTGACCAAGTTCGGAGTGATCACCGTGGGCACCGGTCAGCCGATCCTGGGCACGCAGACCAACGAGATTCAGGCGGTGGTGGATACCGCGAAGCTGGAGCAGCTCGTCGCCGGCCTGGCCGGCCCTCCGGTCACCATCAGCCCGTGGATCAAACTCTCGGCTTGATCCACGGTACGTTCAATCACTTTCACCTACGACGGGGGACTAACGACTTCGGACCAGCCACTTGAGCGGCCCGAGCCCAAGATGATGGCGCACAGGGGATCCGTCCCGCAGCCCGATGGATGAGCGGGAAGCCGTCGTCGGTCATTAGGACGCTTGCCCGTTGTCGAAAGCGACTCGGTGTCGTGTCGCGACCGCAGCGAGTCGCTTGTCGCGCGTCCACAGCCGGGCGTCGGCCGTGAGCATCGTTGCGGCCAGCAGGTGCGCGTCGACGTACCCGATGCCCAGACCGAACAGGTGATGGTCGTCGATCAGCGTCAGCACCTCGGTCTCTGTCGCAGACTTTGCCTGCGGGAGATTGTTGAGCAAACCGAGAATCTCACTGCGGCGCGAGAGACGACCGAGCGCGATTTCGCCGGTCACCCAGGGGTGGGCCAGTACCTGACCGATCTGAAGTAGCGAGGCGAGCTCCGTGTCGCCGCTGCGGAAATGGTCGATCCAGACCGAGGTGTCGACAAGGATCACGTGGGCGGCGTTTGCCGACGTGGGACCGCCGTCGCGTCGGGATCGCTGCCTGCAAGCTGCGCCAACCGCCGGGCGCTCTCGCGCTCAATCAATGCACCCAGTGCCTGCCGAACCAGCGCGCCCTTCTCGTTGGTCCCCGTCAGGCGCTGAGCTTTCAGGACAAGATCGTCGTCCAAGGCAAGTGTTGTTCTCATTTCGACCTCCAGGCACGTTCAAGACCATCAAATGATGACGATACACGTGCTACCAAGTCCGGTTGCGGATCGTCATCCGGTGACCGCAACACGGTCTGACCTGGACGCGAGGAAGATCAACAACTGTCATAGCGGCGCAGCCTGCAGCACTGCAGCGGTCCCGGTGGCCGATGGCGGGACACCGTCAGGTGATGAGCTCGACGGGTAGGCCGACGTCCGCGGCGTTGCGGGCAAGCTTGCCATCCAGGGTCCACATCGCGGTGCCGAGCTGGATCGCCAGTCGAATGTAGGTCGAGTCGGTCGCGTGACCCCGCCGAAGTTGCGTGGTGATGGTTGCGAGGGCGGGACCGTCCTGGGTGAGTTCGAACGGGTGCAGGACCACGTCGAGGGCCGCCAAGTCAGACCAGGTATCGGCGATGTCATCGGCGGCCAGGACGCCGTCGAAGGTCAGCCGCGCGAGCACG
>JBPCPG010000102.1:0-9739 GCA_050999445.1 Nakamurella sp.
GACGTCACCGGAGTCCGCGTGGTCAAGGGATTCGGCCAGGAAGATCGCGAGGTCGGCCGGTTGCGAGCGGGGGCGGCACGGCTCTACGCCGACCGAATGCGTGCGGTCCGATTGACGGCCCGCCTCAGCCCCGGGTTGGTGGCGATGACGTCCATCGGGCAGGTGGGGGTGCTGGCGCTGGGTGGCTACCTGGCGCTGCACGGGTCCATCAGCATCGGCACCTTCCTGTCCTTCTACCTCTACTTGTCGCAGTTGGTCGCGCCCACCAGGACACTGTCGTTCCTGCTGATTCTCGGGCAACAGGCACGAGCCTCCGTGGAGCGCGTCATGGAGATCATCGACTCCAAGGCAGCCATCACCGACCCCGTCGGCGAAGTGATGCCGGTGCCCTCCGGCCCCCTGGACGTGCGGTTGGCCGGAGTCCACTTCGGCTACACGCACGACGAACCCGTTCTGGACGACTTCAGCCTGCACGTCGCGGCCGGATCGACCGTTGCCCTCGTCGGCGCATCCGGCTCTGGCAAGTCCACCATCTCGCTGCTGCTGCCCCGGTTCTACGAAGGTCAGGCCGGCAGAATCAGCGTCGGCGGCGTCGACATTCGTACCGTTCGCCTTGCCGAACTGCGTCGAACGGTCGGCGTCGTGTTCGAAGAGGCGTTCCTGTTCTCCGACACCATCGCCGCCAACATCGGGTATGGCCGACCGGACGCAACCAGGGCGGATGTCGAGGCGGCCGCGCGAGCTGCTGAGGCACAGGACTTCATCGAAGCGCTGCCCGACGGGTACGACACGGTGATCGGCGAGCGCGGACTGACGCTTTCAGGCGGTCAGCGTCAGCGACTGGCCCTGGCCCGCGCCATGATCACCGATCCCCGGGTGCTGATCCTCGATGACGCCACCAGCGCGGTCGACCCGGCCACCGAAGCTGCCATCCACAGCACCCTGCATCGATTGACCGCGGATCGCACGACGATCCTGATCGCGCACCGGCGGAGCACGCTCACGCTCGCCGACACCGTTGCGATGGTGGCTGCCGGACGAGTACTCGATGTCGGAACCCACGAGGAATTGCTCGCGCGATGCCTGCCTTATCGCGAGTTGCTGGGCGGGAGCGGCGAGGAGATCGACAGCGGGCAGCCTGCCGACATCGCGATGGACGCGGATCTTCCGCAGCACAACGGAGTGACCCCGGCGTTATGGCCGGGCACGCCCCCGGACGCAGCTACCGGCGCCACCGATCGGTCGGACCGGCCGAGCACCGGCGGAAGGGGAAACGGTGGCCGTCGCGCTCCGCGCACCGTCGTCGCGAGTGGGGCCGGAGGCGGCGGCGGCATGGGCGGCGGAATGGGCGGCATGCTGGGATCACTTCCGGCCACGCCCGAGCTGTTGGCGAGAGTGGACGCGCTGCCGCCGGCGACCGACCCACCGCCGCCCGAGCTGCCGGAGGACCTCATCGTCCAGCGCTCCGCCAGCGGCGACGGAAAGGCCGGCAGAGCGGTCGCGAGCGGTTCGGTCGACGGCAGTGCGCCGCCACCCTTGCTCGGAAGGCTCTCCGTGCGCCGCACGCTACGTCCCGTCCGGGCATTGCTGATCACGTCGCTGGTCCTGATAGCGGTGGACGCGCTCGCCGGTCTGGCCCTTCCGGTACTGATCAAACACGGCATCGATAACGGCGTGTCCAAGGGTGTCATCGGCGTGGTGTGGATCGCCTCGGCGATATCGCTGGTCATCGTGCTGGCCGACTACCTGGTTCAGCGGTGGCAGCTCATTGTGACCGGGAAAGCGGGTGAGTCGGTGTTGTTCGGGCTGCGCATCCGGGAATTCGCCCACCTCCAGCGCCTTGGTCTGGACTACTACGAGCGCGAGATGGCCGGCCGCATCATGACGCGGATGACAACCGACGTCGATGCGCTTTCGACCTTCCTGCAGACCGGGCTCGTCACGTCGGTCGTCTCGCTGGCGACGTTCTCCGGCATCGCCGTCACGTTGCTGTTCATGAATCCGGGGCTTGCCCTGTTGGCCTTCACGGTGCTGCCGCCGCTGGCCATCGCCACGTTCTTCTTCCGGCGGTACTCCACGAAGGCGTACAACGACGCCCGGGAGAAGGTCGGCATCGTGAATTCCGACCTGCAGGAGAACGTCTCCGGGATGCGAATCACCCAGGCCCTCGGCCGCCAGGAGACCAACGCTGCCGGTTTCGCGGCACGGAGCGATGACTACCGCAAATCCCGGATGCGAGCCCAGACCGCGATCTCCCTGTACTTCCCCTTTACGGCCCTGCTCAGCGAACTCGCCGCAGCACTGGTTCTGGCCGTCGGTGCGGAGCGGGTGGTCAGCGGAGCCGTGACCGCTGGAACCTTGCTGGCCTTCGTGCTCTACCTGGACTCGTTCTTCGCGCCGATCCAGCAGCTCTCGCAGATCTTCGACGGCTACCAACAGGCCACGGTCGGGCTCAGCCGAATCGGGGACCTGCTGTCCACCCCCACGTCCACGCCGCCGGCAGCTCATCCGATTCCCGCGCCCCCGCTGGACGGAACGGTGTCGGCCGTCGCCGTCGGGTTCCGGTACAGCAGCGCGCAAGCCGGCGCCGCGGCCGCTCTCGACGGCGTCACCCTGGACATCTCCCCAGGCGAGACGATCGCCGTCGTCGGACCGACGGGAGCCGGGAAATCTACCCTGGTGAAGATCATCGCGCGCTACTACGACGTCACCTCCGGTGCTGTTCTGATCGACGGAGTCGACATTCGGAGCTTCGACCTCGGCTCCTACCGACGGCGCCTGGGCGTGGTGCCGCAGGAGCCGCACCTGTTCACCGGGACCGTGCGCGACAACATCGCGTACGGGAAGCCGGACGCGCCGAACTCGGCGGTAGAAGCGGCGGCCAGAGCGGTCGGTGCCATCGATGCCATCGCGCGGTTACGCGGCGGCTTCTCGCACGAGGTCCAGGAGCGCGGCCGAAACTTGTCGGCAGGGCAGCGGCAGCTGATCTCGCTGGCTCGGGCCGAGCTGGTGCAACCGGAATTGCTATTGCTGGACGAAGCGACGGCCGCGCTCGACCCGGCCGCCGAGACCGCCGTACTGGCCGCCACCGATCGGCTGGCCGGCGGTCGCACCACCATCGTCGTCGCGCATCGCCTGAGCACCGCATCCCGGGCCGACCGCATCGTGGTGATGGACCGGGGCCGGGTTGCCGAGATCGGCACCCACCGCGACCTCCTCGAAGCCGGCGGCGTCTACAGCCGGCTCTATGCGCGGGAACCCTGAGGGCTATTGCACCCCCCCGCCGACCGGCTGTTTCCGGCGCGCCCGCCTTTCCACCCGCGTCCACCGCCGGCCTTACGCCGGGCGGCTAGCCTTTTTCTCATGACCGTCCGCCCACCTACGTTGCCCGCCGATCTGCTCGGCATCGATGCGACCCTGTCCGCCACCGAACGCGACATCCGAGCAGCAACCCGTCAGCTGGTCGACGATCTGGTCCGGCCCCACATTGCTTCCTGGTACGCAGACGGTCACCTGCCCGCACGGCAATTGGCTGCGGAGTTCGGTGCGGCCGGCCTGCTCGGCATGCACCTGAACGGTTACGGCTGCGCCGGCGCCTCTGCGGTGGAGTACGGACTGGCCTGTCTGGAATTGGAAGCGGGCGATTCGGGCATCCGGTCCCTGGTATCGGTGCAGGGCTCGCTGGCCATGTACCCGATCTGGAAGTACGGATCCGACGAGCAGAAGGATCGCTGGCTACCGGGCATGGCTGCGGGCGAATTGATCGGATGCTTCGGACTGACGGAACCCGATTCCGGTTCCGACCCTGCCTCGATGACGACCAGGGCGACGCCGACCGGGGAGGGCTATCGACTCGACGGCGCAAAGATGTGGATCACGAACGGCACCATCGCCGATGTCGCGGTGATCTGGGCAAAAGTCGCCGACGCACCGGCGGGGAACGGCGACGCGCACGCAGGCGACGGCGACGCGCACGCAGGGGCTGCAGACGCGCCAGCAGGAAACGGAGTGGTACGGGGATTCGTCGTACCGACCAACTCGCCCGGCTTCGCTGCGCGTGAGGTTCCGGCCAAACTGTCGCTGCGGGCGTCGTCGACCGCCGAGATCGTGCTGGACGGGGTGCAACTGGGCGCGGACGCCCTCCTGCCAGGAGCGTTCGGACTCAAGGGTCCGCTGTCCTGCCTTACCCAGGCAAGGACCGGCATCCTGTTCGGGGCACTGGGCGCAGCCCGCGATTGCCTTGCCACTGCGATCGACTACGCAACGACCCGCCGGCAGTTCGGCAAGCCGATCGGCGCCTTCCAGCTGACGCAGGCAAAACTGGCCGACATGGCAACCGCCTGGAGCGCCGCCTATCTGATGGCTCTGCACATCGGCCGCACCATCGATGCCGGCCCGTCGTCGGCGAGCACTTCATCCGGTGCAGGGACGTCCGACCCCGGTGCTCTCGCCGCCCGGATATCGATGGGCAAACTGAATTCGACCCGCACCGCCCTGGACATCGCCCGGAGCTGCCGGTCGATTTTGGGCGCGAACGGGATCACCGGCGACTACCCGGTAATGCGGCACGCCGCGAATCTGGAGACGGTACTCACCTACGAGGGCACCGCAGAGATCCATCAACTGGTGCTCGGCAAGGCGCTCACCGGGCTTGACGCGTTTGCCTGAGAAGGCCTTCGGGCAGTGAAATCGGTGCGGTACTTCCAATCAGCGGGCGCGGTAGTTCCACTCAGAGGTTGCGCGGAGTTCCGTTTCATCACTGTGAGGGATGTCCCGCTCAGGGTCGTGCCTGTCGCGGCCGGGCGGACTAGCCTTGACACGTCTACAAGTCGTCCATAGTCGAGAAGGCGGAAACCGACAGTGCCGTCAGCCATCGTGCCGGAGTTCGGTCCCAACGACTGGTTCGTCGAGGAGAAGTACAACCAATTCCTCAGCGATCCGGCCAGTGTCGAGCAAATCGGGCGCGACTTCTTCAGTGATCCGGTCGCCGACAAGTGGAAGGCGACGGTTGCCGGTGACCGCGGCAGGCCTGCCGAACCCGGGGCACCAGCGAAACCCGCCACACCCGCCGCGCCGGTCGTGGAAACGGGCCATGCGCCCCCGCCGCCTCCCCCGCCTGCTCGCCGAAATGGTGCGGCACCGCAGTCGGCCAAGCCCCTGCCCGAGTCGGCCGAATCGGCGCCCGCCGGCAGGGCGCGGGTTGAGTCGCGCCCGATAGCCGCGGTGGAACCCGCAGCGGCCCGACCCGCAGCCACCAACAACCCCGCAGCCACCAACCCGGCGGCCAACAACGCGGCGAGCAAGAGCGCGGCGAGCAACGGCGCACCTTCGGCCAAGCCGCCGCAACGTCCGACGACCACCGCGACTCCCGACGACCTCGTCGTCAACAAGGCCGCCCAGGCAGCCCGGATCGCCGAAGCCGCCGAGGGCTCGGGGGAGGTCTCGGCACCACTGCGCGGCGCATCGGCAGCAGTGGTCCGCAACATGACGGCGTCGTTGGAGGTCCCCACAGCCACCTCGGTTCGTGCAGTACCCGCCAAGTTGCTGGCCGACAACCGCATCGTGATCAACAACTTCTTGCGCCGAAACCGTGGCGGGAAAGTGTCTTTCACCCACCTCATCGGCTACGCGATCATCCGCGCGCTGGCGGCGTACCCGAACATGAATCGGCACTACGCCGAAGCCGGGGGCAAGCCGCAGGTCGTCACCCCGGCGCACGTGAACCTCGGCCTGGCGATCGATCTGCCCGGCAAGAACGGCCAGCGGTCGCTCGTCGTGGTGCCGATTCGCAACTGCGAGACGATGAACTTCACCCAGTTCTGGAGTGCGTACGAGGGCGTGGTGCGCAAGGCGCGCTCCGGTGCCCTGACTGCCGAGGACTACGCCGGTACCAGCATTTCGCTGACCAACCCCGGCGGCATCGGCACCGTGCATTCTGTGCCGCGGCTGATGTCCGGCCAGGGCACCATTGTCGGCGTCGGAGCCATGGAGTATCCGGCCGAATTCCAGGGCGCCAGCGGGCAGACCCTCTCCGAGCTCGGGATCTCGAAGATCATGACGCTGACGTCGACCTATGACCACCGCATCATCCAGGGCGCCGAGTCCGGCGAGTTCCTCCGCCGGGTGCATCAGCTCCTGCTCGGCGAGGACGGCTTCTACGACGAGGTGTTCACCTCGCTGCGCCTGCCGTACGAGCCGGTCCGGTGGGTTCAGGACTTCGATTCCGGCCGCGCCGGATCGGTCGACCGCACCGCACGTGTGCTGGAAATGATCGACGCGTACCGCACCCGCGGCCACCTGATGGCCGACACCGATCCGCTGAACTACCGCCAGCGTCGGCACCCCGATCTCGACGTGCTCTCGCACGGCCTCACGTTGTGGGATCTGGACCGCGAATTCCCGGTGGGCGGCTTCAACAACGCCCAGTACATGAAACTGCGCGACGTCCTGGGTGTGCTCCGCGACTCCTACTGCCGCACCGTCGGTGTCGAGTACATGCACATCATGGATCCGGTGCAGCGCAAATGGATCCAGCAGCGGGTCGAAGTGAGGCGGGAGAAGCCGTCGCTCGATGAACAGAAGTACATCCTCGGCCGGCTCAACGCAGCCGAGGCCTTCGAAACGTTCCTGCAGACGAAGTACATCGGCCAGAAGCGGTTCTCCCTGGAGGGCGGCGAAACCGTCATCGCGCTCCTGGACGCAGCACTCAACCGGGCAGCCGAGTACGGCATGCACGAGGTCGTCATCGGAATGGCCCACCGCGGCCGGTTGAACGTGTTGGCCAATATCGTAGGAAAGCCCTATCAGCAGATCTTCCGGGAGTTCGAGGGCAATCTTGACCCCCGGCAGGCCCACGGATCTGGCGATGTGAAGTACCACCTGGGGGCCGAGGGCAAATACGTGCGTCCGTTCGGGGATGGTCAGGTCGACGTCTCGCTGTGTGCGAACCCGTCTCATCTTGAGGTCGTCGATCCGGTCCTCGAGGGTGTGACCAGGGCCAAGCAGGATCTGTTGAACCTGGGTGAGGGTGGCTTCACCGTGCTGCCGATCGCGATCCACGGAGATGCGGCGTTCGCCGGCCAGGGCGTTGTCGCCGAGACGATGAACCTGTCGCAGTTGCGCGGCTACCGCACCGGCGGCACTGTGCACGTCATCATCAACAATCAGGTCGGTTTCACCACCGCGCCGGAAGCCTCACGCTCCTCCGAGTACTGCACCGACGTCGCAAAGATGATCCAGGCGCCGATTTTCCACATCAACGGTGACGATCCGGAGGCCGCGGTCTGGGTCTCCCGACTGGCCGTGGAATATCGGCAGGCCTTCGGCCAGGATGTCGTCATCGACATGGTCTGCTACCGCCGGCGCGGTCACAACGAGGGCGACGATCCCTCGATGACCAACCCGTTGATGTACCAGATCATCGACGGCAAACGGTCGGTCCGGCGGATCTACACCGAGGCCCTGATCGGCCGCGGCGACCTGTCGCCGCAGGACGCCGAGGAGTCGCGGAAGGATTACCACACACAGTTGGAACGGGTGTTCAACGAGGTTCGCGAACTGGAGCGAGGCATCGCCGCCCCTAGCCCGTCGGTCGAGGCCGAGCAGCCCATCCCGCAGAAGGTGGAGACGTCCATCTCCATCGAGTCGTTGCACCGGATGGGTGATTCGCAGGTTGACCTGCCTGCCGGATTCACCGCACATCCGCGGGTCAAGACCGTTCTGGAGCGCCGCGCCGAGATGACCCGCAGCGGCGGCATCGATTGGGCGTTCGGCGAACTGCTGGCGTTCGGCTCCATAGCGATGGACGGCCGATTGGTCCGGCTGTCGGGCCAGGATTCCCGGCGCGGCACCTTCGTGCAGCGGCACGCGGTGCTGATCGACCGCAACAATGGAAGTGAATACGTTCCCCTGCAACATCTTTCGGATGCCCAAGGCAAGTTCCTTGCTTACGACTCGGCCCTCACCGAGTACGCGGGCCTCGGCTTCGAATACGGTTATTCCGTCGCCAACCGCGATGCGCTGGTGCTGTGGGAGGCGCAGTTCGGTGACTTCGTGAACGGCGCCCAGTCGATCATCGACGAGTATCTGTCCTCCGGCGAGGCCAAGTGGGGGCAGCAGACCGGTGTCGTGCTACTGCTGCCGCACGGTCATGAGGGACAGGGGCCTGATCACACGTCAGGGCGGATCGAGCGATTCCTCCAGCTGTGCGCCGAGGGCTCGATGATGGTCGCCGTTCCCTCGACCCCTGCCAACTATTTCCACCTGCTGCGCCGGCACGTGTTCGACGGCGTGCACCGACCCATGATCGTCTTCACGCCGAAGTCGATGCTGCGCAACAAGGCGGCGGTTTCGCCGACCGAGGACTTCACCGCCGGCAAGTTCCAGTCGGTGATTCCGGATGCGGTTTCGGATCCGGCCGCGGTGACGAAGGTTCTGTTCACCTCCGGAAAGCTGTACTACGAGCTCGACGCCTACCGGAAGGCGAACGACATCACCGACACGGCCATCGTGCGGATCGAGCAGATCTACCCGGTCCCCCGGCGGAAGCTCGCGCACATCCTGGGTTCCTATCCGAACGTCACGGATTTCCGTTGGGTTCAGGAAGAACCGGCCAATCAGGGTTGCTGGACCTTCCTGGCGCTGGCCCTGCCGGAGATGGTGCCTCAACTGACCGGAATCAAGCGAGTTTCCAGGAGGGCGATGGCGGCTCCGTCTGCCGGTTCGCTCCGCGTCCACGAGGTGGAACAGGCAGCCGTCGTCGCCGCAGCTTTCAAGGATTGACCCGATCGGACGGTGATCCGCCGGTCCGGGCCGGGCCATATAGGCTCGGGCGGGTCGGTCAACGACACGGCCGACTCCGACTTCAACGCAGCGGCTTTTTCGATGGATAGGAGTACGGACAGTGGACGCTGGCCCTACGGCCGAGACGGGAACTGCGAACCTGCAACCCGCCGATGGCGGACATCCGGTTGACCAACTCAAGATGGTCATCTTCGATCTGGACGACACCCTGGCGCCGTCCAAGACCGCGATCGATCCGTCGATGGCTGCGCTGCTGCTCCGGTTGCTGGAAAAAGTTGACGTCTGCATCATTTCCGGAGCCCGCTTCGAGCAGTACCAGGGCCAGGTGCTCGAGCCGCTGGGCGACTCCGATGCCTTGCGCGGACTTCATCTGATGCCCACCTGCGGAACCCGCTACTACCGGTGGCAGGACCACAGCTGGACACAGATCTACGCGCAAGACCTAACTCCAGACCAGAAGGACGAGATCATCGACGCGCTGACCCGCGGCGCGAAGGCTCTCGGGCTGTGGGAGTCGGACACCTGGGGACCGGTCATCGAGGATCGCGGCAGCCAGATCACCTTCTCGGCTCTGGGCCAGTCGGCTCCCATCGACGCCAAACGCGAGTGGGATCCGGACGGTACCAAGAAGGCGGAGTTGCGGGCCTACGTCGCAGCGCAGCTCCCGGATCTCGAGGTTCGAGGCGGAGGCTCCACCTCGGTCGACGTGACTCGCAAAGGCATCGACAAGGCCTACGGTGTGGCCCACCTGCAGCAGCAGTTGAACCTCTCGCTCTCGCAGTTGCTGTTCGTCGGCGACCGACTCGACGAAGGGGGCAACGACTATCCGGTGAAGGCGTTGGGCGTCGAGTGCGTTCCCGTTGCGAGCTGGCTGGACACCGCCGCATTCATCGAGCATCTGCTGGTCAGGCTCGCAGACCGCTGACGGCGCTCCCGT
>JBPCPG010000146.1:0-4687 GCA_050999445.1 Nakamurella sp.
CCGAACCGGCTCCGGCTATGGCGACGCGCATCTAGATTCCTTCCGGCACTCGGGCGGCGATCTCGGCGATCTCGGTGGTCTGGTGGGACAGGGCGGCGGCGTAGACGGCGTCGCCCTCCTGGACCACCGTGTCGGGCGTCGGCAGCACGCCGTTGCCGAAACGGACCACGAACGCGACCCGTACCGCCACCGCGCTCTCCAACGACGACAGGGTCCGGCCGATCCACTGGCGGTGATACGGAAGGTTCACGATTGTCACGGTGCCGGACGGGTCCCGCCACTCGCTGATCAGACCGTCGGGGATGACGGCACGCATCAGCCGGTCGGTGGTCCACGGGACGGTTGCGACGGTGGGGATGCCGAGGCGCTCGTACACCTGGGCGCGCTTGGGATCGTAGATCCTCGCGACCACGGTGGCCACGCCGAACTGTTCCCGTGCCACCCGTGCCGCGATGATGTTGGAATTGTCGCCGGAGGACACCGCTGCGAAAGCGTCCGCCTCACGGATCCTGGCTTCCAGCAACGTGTCCCGGTCGAATCCCATTCCGCGGATCTGCTGGCCGTGGAAGTCCGGGCCCAGTCGGCGGAAGGCGGCAGGCTCGTGGTCGATGACGGCCACCGAGTGGCCCGCCTTCGCCAGTGCGCGGGCCAGGCCGGAGCCGACCCGACCGCAGCCCATGATCACGATGTGCACGTCGACGTGCCCCTTCTGGTCCGAACCGCGATGACAGAACGATGACCCGACGAACCTGGAGAAGTTCGCGAGCCCTGAGAAAGGTACCGCGTGTTCTGGCCGACGCCGCGAGCCGCGACGCACCGGGGGGTGTGATGCGCAGCGGGCGCCGGGGCGTTCCAGGGGCCGTAGGCTCGCATCGTGTCCAAGCTGACCGCCGCTGCCAAGCGCCTGCTCGTGGGTCGGCCCTTCCGCAGCGACAAACTCGCTCATACGCTGTTGCCCAAGCGGATCGCTCTTCCGGTATTCGCCTCCGATGCCCTCTCGAGTGTCGCCTATGCGCCGCAGGAGATCTTTCGCACCCTGTCCGTCGCGGCCCTCGCCGGCTACGTCTATGCGCCGTGGATCGCGATCCTGGTCGCCGTGGTGATGCTCGTGGTGGTAGCCAGCTACCGGCAGAACGTTCATGCTTATCCCAGCGGCGGTGGCGACTACGAGGTCGCCACCAAGAATCTGGGTCCGACCTTCGGCCTGGTGGTGGCGAGCGCGCTGTTGGTCGACTACATCCTGACCGTTGCGGTTTCGACGGCGTCGGGCGTTGCGAACATCGGGTCGGCAATTTCCGTCGTCGGTCGTCATCCGGTGGTGTGGGCCGTGGTGATCATCGTGGTGATCACGGCGCTGAATCTCCGTGGAATCCGCGAGTCGGGTACGGCATTCGCCATCCCGGTGTACGCCTTCATCCTCTCGATGCTGGCCATGATCGTCACCGGATTGATCCGGTGGGGAATTGGTTCGCCGATGGCTTCCGAGAGCGCGAATTTCAGCTTCCAGCTCACCGGCGCCACGAGCATCACCGGTATCGGCTTCGTCTTCCTTCTCGCCAAGGCGTTCTCATCGGGATCAGCGGCGCTGACCGGTGTGGAGGCGATCTCCAACGGCGTACCGGCCTTCAAGAAGCCGAAGTCGAAGAATGCCGCCACCACGCTGGCCCTGATGGGTGGCCTGGCCGTCACGATGATGCTCGGGCTCGTGGTGCTGGCCAAGGTCACCCACGTGAACATCGCCGACACCGAGGCCGGGGTGGTGCTCAGGGGAGCTCCGACCGGATATCAGGAGAAGACGCTGGTCGCGCAGATTGCGAAGGCGGTGTTCTCCGGGTTCCCGCTCGGGTTCTACCTGGTTTCCTTCACCACCGGGCTCATCCTGGTACTGGCCTGCAATACCGCGTTCAATGGCTTTCCGGTGCTGGGATCGATTCTGGCGCAGGACAAATTCCTCCCGCGCCAGCTGCACACCCGAGGTGATCGACTGGCGTTCTCGAACGGAATCGTGTTCCTGGCGGTCGTCGCACTGGTGCTCGTCATCGCCTTCAAGGCGAACGTCAATGCGCTGATCCAGCTGTACATCGTCGGCGTCTTCGTCTCCTTCACCTGTTCCCAGGCCGGAATGATCCGGCACTGGAAACGACTGCTGCGATCGGAGACCGACCCGGCCACCCGACGTCGGATGCGGCGTAGTCAGCTCATCAACGCCACCGGCTTCACCTTCACCTCGGTGGTGCTGGTGATCGTCCTGATCACCAAGTTCCTCGCCGGCGCCTGGATCGCCATTCTGGCGATGCTGGTGATCTTCCTGACGATGAAGGCGATCAATCGTCACTACGACCGGGTGAGCGTCGAACTGGCCGGCGACGAGGACGACATGGTGCTGCCCAGTCGGGTGCACGCCATTGTGCTGGTCTCCAAGCTGCACCTGCCCACCATGCGCGCGATGGCCTACGCACGGGCGACCCGCCCGGACACCATCGAAGCGGTCACGGTGAACGTCGACCCGGCTGACACGGCGGCGTTGGCTCGGGAATGGGAGGACCGAGGCATTCCGGTTGCGCTGAAGGTCATCGATTCGCCGTTCCGGGAGATCACCAAGCCGGTGATGGACTACGTCCGTCGGGCGCGAAAGGATTCGCCTCGCGATGTGGTGGCGGTCTTCATTCCCGAGTACGTGGTCGGGCACTGGTGGGAGCAGATACTGCACAACCAGTCGGCGTTGCGCCTCAAGGGGCGGTTGCTCTTCACCCCTGGGGTGATGGTGACGTCGGTGCCGTGGCAGCTCACGTCCTCCAGCGCTCTTGATCAACGGCTACGGGCCAGAGCCGAGCGCAATTTCTCCTTGCGCACACGGCTTCCGGCCGATCAGATTTCCGATTTCCCGGCGTCCGGCGCCGGCATGACCAAGGCGGCCGATCGGACCTCGGCGGGCCGTCCCGTGGTTCCGGTGCGCCCGGGCCGGCGCGGATCGGACGACGAATGACGGGCGCCCCGGCAGATGCGTCGCGGCCGGCCGCTTCAGGTTCCCGATTGGCCGGCGCCGCAGACGATCTGCAACCTGGTGACGAGGTGGAGGTGGAGATCGGCGCGGTGGCGCACGGCGGCCATTGCGTCGCGCGCTTCCAGGGTCGCGTCATCTTCGTGCGTCTGGCCCTGCCGGGCGAGCTGGCGAGGGTGCGGATCACCGAGGCGCGCAAAGGGTCGTTCTGTCGCGCGGAAGCGGTCGAGATCCTGCGGGCCGACCCGGAACGGGTCGAAGCGCCGTGCGTGCACTTCGGACCGGGCGGTTGCGGTGGGTGCGACTTCCAGCATGCTTCCGGAGCACGGCAACGCGGGCTCAAGGCGTCCGTCGTGGCCGAGCAGTTGCGGCGGCTGGCCGGCGTGGAACTGCCGGTCGTGGTGGAGGAGTTACCCGGCGGTGGCTTCGGCTGGCGCACGCGGGTGCGCTGGGCCCTGGACCCCGACGGCCGGATCGGGCCACGTGCGGTCCGATCGCACCGTGTCGTCGGCGTCAGCCCGGCAGCGCCGTGTCTGATCGCCGCGCCGGGTCTGACCGAACTCGCGGCAACCCTGGATGTTCCAGCCGGTGTTCGTCGCCCGTCGTCGCAGGCGTTGGTACGCGCTCGTTCGAGCCGGCCGCAACGTGGCCGCTCCGGTCGGCCGGAGCTGCCGGAGGTGGTGCTGACCGCCGCGGGTGACGGCTCCCGACTGGCCGAGTGGCCCGACGAGCCCGGCAACGACCACTTGCGCACCGTCACCGAACGTGCGCTCGGGCGCGAGTTCTCGGTGGCAGCCGATGGCTTCTGGCAGGTGCATCAGGCCGCTGCGAACACGTTGGCGGAGGCGGTCGAGCAGGCACTGGGTGGCGCGGACCTGCGCGGCGGTTCCGGTTGGGATCTGTACGGGGGAGTCGGATTGTTCGCGGCGGTGCTCGCCGGGTTGGTGGGACCCGATGGCAGCGTCGTGACGGTGGAAGGGGACCGGATCGCGTCCGCACTGGCGGAATCGAACTTGGCGTCGCAAACCCAGGTGTCGGCGATGCTCGGATCGGTGGAGAAGGTGATCCACGATTTGCCGGCGACGGTCGATGCAGTGGTCCTTGACCCGCCTCGGGCGGGCGCGGGGCCTGCCCTGTGCGAACAGATCGCGGCCAGGAGGCCGTCCGTCATCGTGTACGTGGCCTGCGACCCGGCCGCGTTGGGCCGCGACACCGCTGCTCTGATGGCCGCCGGCTACCGGCTCGACACTCTCCGTGCCTTCGACTGCTTTCCGCAGACCCACCACGTCGAGTGCGTGGCAAGGTTCCTACCGCGCTGACGGCGGCTCCGCGGTTGCCGTCACTCCTGGCGTCGCGCCACTGAATCCCACTCCTGGCGTCGCGCCGCTGACTCCTGCGGCCGTCGCTACTCCAATCCGGCTCCGGTTCCGGTGCCGTGAGGAACCGGAAATGCGCGTTCCAGGATCTGCCGAAGGGACGCCACCTCGGCCGTCAGCGCGACCACCTCGGCCTTGGTCGCCGCCTGGGACGCGGCATCGGAATCACTGACCTTCTGCACCAGCCAGGAGGCCAAGGATGCGGTGACGGTTCCCAGCAGAGCGATTCCGGCGATCATCAGTCCGATCGCGATCAGGTGCCCGGTATCGGAGATCGGCAGTTTGTCCCCGTAGCCGACGGTGGTGATGG
>JBPCPG010000215.1:0-8408 GCA_050999445.1 Nakamurella sp.
CGCTGTTGATGGGTCAGCAACTCGGCCCCGAGAAGGTTCGGGCCGTGGCCGCAGTCTCGCCCGCCATCTTCGCCGACTATGCCTCGTCGTCCGCGGGATCGTTCGACAGCGAAGCCGACTTCCGGGCGAACGGTCCGCGGAACTTCCCCGACAAGCTCAAGGACATCGCGGTGCTGATCGACTGCGGCACGGACGATCCGTTCGCCGGTCAGGCCGAGCAGATGCGGAACCTGGTTCGGCCTACTCCCGCGGGCGGGATGAGCAGAGGCGCCCATACCGACCGCTACATGACGAGGGTGGCACCGGAGCAGATGGCGTTTGTTGGCGAACAGCTGCATTCCGGATGACTCCGCTCCCCCGCTGGCCTTACGAATTCAGGAATTCCAGTCCGCGAACGACCGCCCGGACACCTTTTCGTAGGCCTGGACGTAGCGGTTCCTGGTGGCCTCGACCACGTCGTCCGGCAGGGCCGGCGGGAGTTTGCCACCGGCCCGACTCCAGCCGGAATCGGCGGAGGTCAACCAGTCCCGGACGAATTGCTTGTCGAAGGACGGCTGAACCCGGCCAGGGCGGTATTGCGCCGCGGGCCAGAAACGCGAGGAGTCCGGCGTGAGCACCTCGTCGCCCAGCACCAGCGTTCCGTTCCGCAGCCCGAATTCGAACTTCGTGTCGGCCAGGATGATCCCGCGACCGGCGGCATGCTCCGCCGCCGCCGCATAGATTCGCAATGTCAGATCCCGCAGGCTGTCGGCCACCTCGGCGCCCGCCATCGAAACCACCGTGTCGAAACTGACATTCTCGTCGTGGGAACCCAGGTCTGCCTTCGCCGCCGGCGTGAAGATCGGCTCCGGAAGTTTCGATGATTCCTCCAGGCCGGCCGGCAGCGAAACCCCGCAGACGGCTCCGGAGTTGCGATAGTCGCTCAGCCCGGAACCGGTGAGGTAGCCGCGGGCCACGCACTCCACCGGCACCATCGCGAGTCGGCGCACCAGTAGCGCCCGACCGCGGACCTCTGCGGGTATCCGCGCATCGTCGGACGCCACCACGTGATTGGGAACGAGGTGTGCCAGCTGCTCGAACCAGAAGATGCTCATAGCCGTGAGAATCCGACCCTTGTCGGGGATCGGCGTCGGGAGCACTGAATCGAAGGCGCTGATCCGGTCGCTGGCCACCATCAGCAGCAACTCGTCGTCGACCTCGTACAGCTCCCGGACCTTGCCTGAGGTCACATGCCGGTAGTCGCTGAGTTTCGCCACGTCGGCGAGCCTAACGAAGTTCAGCTGGGGTCAAGGCCACGGCGGCGCAGCAGCGGCCCGAGTTGGGCATCCCTGCCTCGCACCGCCCGGAACGCGGCCAGCGAATCGACCGACCCACCTACGGCCAACAACTTGGACCGGAAGGTGTCCCCTGCCTTCCTACTCATCCCGCCGTTCTCGCGGAACCATTCCACGGTGTCGGCGTCGAGCACCTGCGACCAGATGTACGAGTAATACCCGGCCGAATAGTCGTTGACGAAGATATGTTGAAAGTAGTTGGTGCGATAGCGAGGCGGGATGAGGTCGGACGCCATTCCCGCATCGGTCAGGGCGGATTGCTCGAACTCGGCTGCATCGAGAATTGTGCTGCCGACACCGATGCGATGCCAGGCCTGGTCAAGAAGCGTCGCGGCGAGGTATTCGTAATTGCCGAAACCTCCGCCCCACAGCTCGGCCGCCTTGATCGCTCGCACCGTGGATTCGGGAAGTGACTCCCCCGTCTCCACGTGCAAGGCGTAGTTGGCGAGGACCTCCGGCCACAGCGCCCACATCTCGTTCACCTGGCTGGGAAACTCCACGAAATCCCGGGGAACGCTGGTTCCGGACAACCGCGGATAGGTGACGTCGGAGAAAAGCCCGTGCAGCGCATGGCCGAATTCGTGGAACAACGTGTCCACCTCGTCCAGGGTCAACAGCGCGGGGCTGCCTTCCACGGGCCTGGTGACGTTGAGATTGTTGACCACGACCGGCAGTTGATCCAGCAGGGCGGACTGCGGGGCGAACGAGTTCATCCAGGCACCACCGCGTTTGCCCTCCCGCGCGAAGTAGTCGCCGAGATATAGCCCGACCGAGGCGCCATCGAAATCCTTCACCTCCCACACCCGAACGTCCGGGTGGTAGCCGGCCAGATCGGGGCGAAGCTCGAAAGTGATGCCGTAGACCTGGCCGGCCGCGAAAAACACCCCGTCGTGCAGCACCTTTTCCAGTGCGAAGTACGGGCGCAACGAAGCTGCGTCGAGTGAATACCGATCGCGGCGGACCCGTTCCGAGTAGTAGGCCCAGTCCCAGGCGGCCAGCTCGATGCCGTCCGCTGCCGCTGCCTCGGTCAGGATCGCGGCCTCGACGCGGGCACCGGCGATCGCCGGCTCGACCAACTGAGCCAGCAACCCGTCGACAGCCGCGCTGGTTCGCGCCGTCTGGTCGACGACGACCTCGTCGGCGTGCGTCGCGAAGCCGAGAAGTCCGGCGCGTTCGGCGCGCAGCGTCGCCATCTCGATGGCTACCGGACCGTTGTCCTGCTCGCCGGTCGACGCTCTGGTCACCGACGCCTCGTGCAGACGGCGACGTACTTCCCGGTTTCTCAGGACCGACATCAACGGTTGCCCGCTGGGCAGGATCAACGGGATGAGGTAGCAATTCTCGTGACCCCGTGCGGTGGCCTCGGCCGCAGCGGCGGCAATGTCGGCGGAGCGCAGACCGTCCAGGTCGTCCGGATCCGTCAGGACGAGGGCCGCGGCCTCGGTAGCGGCGTGGAGCTTCTGCGCGAAGGTGGTCGACAACCGGGACAGCTGTTGGTTCAGCTCACCGAGCCGCGTCTTCCCGGCCTGGTCGAGCCGGGCGCCCGCCAGCACGAAGTCGACGTGATAGCGCTCGACGAGGGCGCGGTCCTCACCGTCCAACCCCTCGATCCCTGCATGAACCGCGTCGATCCTGGCGAACAGAGCGGGATTCAGACGGATCCGATCGTTGTGTTCGGTCAGCCGCGGCGAGTATTCCTGTTCGATCTCGCGGATCCGCGGTGTCGAGCAGGACGACAACTGGTTGTGGAACAGGTAGGAGGTTCTGGACAGCAGCCGGCCGGAGAGTTCGAGAGCCACCAGCGTGTTGTCGAACGTCGGCGCGGCCGAATCTGCGGTGATGACGTCGATCTCGGCCAGCTGCTCGGCCATTCCGGCGTCGAAGGCGGGTGGGATGTGCTCGACGTCGATGTCTGCGAACGGTGGTAGTCCGAAGGGCAAGGTGGAGACCTGCGCGAGCGGATTGCCCGGCAGCGATGAGGAGTGCGTCGTCATGCAATCCAGTTCACCACATCGCGACCGGCGCCCCCGCCGCAGCCGCAGCTCGCGGGCGATCACCGAAAACGAACCCGGCCATCGTCTGTGGATGGAATAGTCGTCCGTGTGGTCGACGAAAACTATGAGCATCCCCGGCTGGTCGCGATCTACGACGACTTGGACCCCGACCGCAGCGATCTGGAGGTGTACGCCGAGATCGTCACCGAATTCGGGGCTCGACAGGTGCTCGATGTCGGTTGCGGGACAGGAACTTTCGCGCTGCTGCTGGCCGATCGAGGTCTCGAGGTCGTTGCCGTGGAGCCGGCTTGGGAATCCTTGGAAGTCGCACGGAGCAAGGCGGGCGCGGACCGCGTCCGCTGGATCCATGGCGACGCAACGGATCTGCCGGCAATGAGGGCCGATCTGGCCACCATGACAGCCAATGTGGCGCAGGCGATCGTCGAACCGTCGGACTGGCAGGGCACTCTCCGCGGGATCTACGACGCGCTGCGCCCTGGCGGGTATCTCGTGTTCGAGAGCCGGAACCCGGCCCGCCGCGCGTGGGAGGGATGGAACCGCGAGGCCACAGAGAGCGTTACCGAGATCGACGGCGTCGGAGCGGTCCGGACGTGGACCGAGGTGAGCGAGGTGTGTGGGCCGTTGATCAGCTTTCGTTCAACGAATGTCTTCGCGTCCGACGGTGCGGTGATCACGTCGGACTCCACTCTCCGCTTCCGGGAACGGGAGGAGATCGGTGCCTCGCTCACCGCACAGGGATTCGAGGTAGCGGAGGTTCGCGACGCTCCGGACCGACCCGGGCGGGAATTCGTATTCCTTGCCCGGCGACCTACCTGAGTTGATTACTAGGCAGCCTGCTCGAGCTCATTGCTCGGCGACCGACTTGAGTTGATTACTCGGCAGCCTGCGCGAGAGCCGCCGAGAGGTTTCGGTTCGGGACGGCCGGGCCGGAGATCAGCGGTAGACCAGATCCCGGATGTCGACGGTCTGCTCGGCGGGAAGCCGGCGGAGAGCGGCATCCAGTTCGGCTCTTGCGACCGACGGCCATCTCGCAATTTCGCGCTGGAGTGCGACCCGGCGCTCCGCTGTCAGTTCGGCCGACACCAACTCTGTACGGAGGGCATCGACATCTAAGAATTTCTGCATCTGATCCCTGACTGTCAGGCGGCGCGAAACCGCATGTTGTCCACGACTCGGCGATAGACCATCGTCTCGGTGCTGTCGCTCCGCGAGATGATCTCACTGAGTTCGTCGATCTCGGTGGCCGACGTGTAGCTGGCGAGTTCCCTCGCCGCTACCGCGTACTGCCGACGGACCGCCCGATGCCGGCGGTAGGAGTCGAGCAGGGACGGCCGGGAACGCCCGCGCCGATCCTCTAGATTTTCGTCAATTCGTCGTGCGGTTGAAGTGGTCATGACCCATCTTGATCGATAAAGCTCCATGCGTCCAATGACATTTTTCATCTGAACTCATGCGTTACGGTCATAGATCGTGGATACCGACTCCTTGCGCTGGTTTCAGCAGGTCGCGGATGGCGTGACGATGTCGGAACTGAGCCAACTCGAATTCATCACCCAGTCAGGCATCTCGCGCGCTCTGACTCGGCTGGAGACCGAGGTGGGCACCCCGCTTCTGCACAGAGCCGGTCGAAACCTGAGGATGACGGTCGCCGGTTCGGCGTTCAAGCGTCATGTGGACGCGCTGTTGAACCAGCTGGACGACGGTCTGTCGGCCGTCAATCAGCTCGTCGATCCTGAAACCGGCCTGGTGACGATCGCATCGCTCCTGTCCCTGGGGACGTGGCTGCTACCGAACCTGCTCAGCAGCTTTCGGGCGGATCACCCCGAGGTCGATTTCGAGATCCGACAGGTACACGAGGAGCTCCCCACCTCCGATCTCCAGAACGGCCGGCTGGATCTGGAGATCACCACCATTCGACCGGCCGACCGGACGGTGCAGTGGCACTCGTTGATGGTGGAACCGCTGTGGCTGGCCGTACCGATCGGGCATCGTCTGGGAACGCGAAAGCAAGTTCATCTCACCGAGGTCGCAGCTGACACCTTCATCATGCTCAGACCGCCGTCGCTGCTGCGAAGCCAAGCGGAGCGGCTGTGCCGACGTGCGGGCTTCGAACCCGCCGTCAGCTTCGAGGGCGAGGACCTACCGACCCTGCGCGGGTTCGTGATCGCCGGCCTCGGTGTCGCCGTGGTTCCGGCGCTCCACGACGGATCACCAGACGCGCTGACCGGAGCGATTCACCACCTCAGGATCGTCGATCAGGGAGCAACGCGCGAGATCGGCCTCGGTTGGTCGGCGGAGCGCCGGATCCTGCCGTCCGCCGAGCTGTTCCGCAGGCACATCATCGCCAGGGCCGACGCCGGCACGCTGCCCGCTCTGGCCGCACCGGGATGATCAGGCGGTCATCGCCCTCGGTGCAATCGCGCCTCGCTGAAGAATCGGAATCGCTAGAGAATCGCAGCGGGCACGTAGTCAGCCGCATCCCGATGCTGCGCAGTCACGACCGCGATCTTTTCCAGCACGGCCGCCACCTGCTGCGCCGCAACCCCCGTGAATGACAACGGTTCGGCCAGCAACGCGTCCAGTTGCTTCCGGGACAACGGAAGTCGCTCATCGTTGCCCAACCGGTCGGTGAGGTCGTTCTCCAACTGTCCGTTCTCCCGCATCGCCAGCGCGACGCCGACGGCATGTTCCTTGATCGCCTCGTGGGCGCTCTCCCGCCCGACGCCGGCGCGGACCGCACCCATCAGCACCTTGGTCGTGGCCAGGAAAGGCAGGTAGCGCTGCATTTCTCGTTCGATCACCGCCGGATAGGCGCTGAAATCCGCCAGCACCGTCAGGAATGTCTCCAGCAGCCCGTCGATCGCATAGAAGGCGTCGGGGAGCGCTACCCGACGGACGACGGAGCAGAAGACATCGCCTTCGTTCCATTGCGCGCCGGCCAACTCCGCCGTCATCGAGGCGTACCCGCGCAGAATCACGGCCAGACCGCAGACCCGCTCGCACGAACGCGCGTTCATCTTGTGCGGCATGGCAGAAGATCCGACCTGACCGGGCTGGAACCCTTCGGTGGCCAGTTCGGCGCCGGCCATCAGCCGGATGGTGGTGGCCAGCGAGGCAGGGCCGGCGGCCAGCTGGACCAGTGCCGAGACCACCTCGAAATCCAGGGACCGGGGATAGATCTGACCGACCGAGGTCAGCACCGGTATACCTTCTCCGGCCACCTCAGCGACGACCTGCGCTTCCAACGCAGCCAGCGCCTCGGGGGACCCCAGCAGGTCGAGCATGTCCTGTCCGGTACCGACCGGGCCCTTGATGCCGCGCAACGGATACCGTTCCAGCAAGGACGAAATCCGTTGGTAGGCAAGCAGAACCTCGTCGGCGGCGGAGGCGAATCGCTTGCCGAGGGTGGTCGCCTGAGCCGGAACGTTGTGGGAACGGCCGGCCATCACCAACTCGGCATACTCCCCTGCCCGTCGGCCCAGCCGATCCAGCAGGGCGACCGTGCGGTCCCGCACCAGCCGCAGGGATGAGAGCACCTGCGTCTGCTCGATGTTCTCGGTGAGGTCGCGGCTGGTCATCCCCTTGTGAACCTGCTCGTGGCCGGCCAACGCATTGAACTCTTCGATCCTGGCCTTCACGTCGTGCCGGGTGATGCGCTCCCGAGCCGCGATGGAACGCAGATCCACCTGCTCGACCACTGCTTCGTAGTCGGCGATCACCTGTGGCTCCAGTGGCACCCCGAGCGCAGTCTGCGCGCGGAGTACCGCGAGCCACAACCGGCGTTCCGCAACGATCTTGTTCTCCGGCGACCAGATCGCCACCATCTCCGGCGAGGCGTATCGCCCGGCCAGTACGTTGGCGGTCGACGCGGGCTGGACAGGAGCAACAGGTTGGGCGGAAGTCACGCTCCTCATTCTCCCAGCCTCCCCGAGAGTCGATGGACACCGCCGGCCGATCTGCGGAATCAACGAGGCTCGATGTACGGCCAAAACTTGGTCACCCTATGTGATTAACGCATAACATTTGGTAGCGAGCACGCATTCAGGGTTGCTGAAGAGCTCCGGTTGTGGAGGAAGGGAGATGGGCGCATGTCGGGTGTGATGACGGTGGCCTGGTCGGCGATTCTGGAGCAGGCGGAGGGCCATGAGCACCGGAATGTCACGGTGTGGGTGAAGGTCCCGGGAGCCGACCGTGGGTGGGCCTTCGGCGAGGTGAAGTAGGCCGCCTGGGAGGCCGGCGAACCCTGGGACGACACCTGCAGCCTGCAGTGGTTCCCGTCGGACACCGCGCAGGGGCCGGTGGTGGAGCTCGAAGAACCCGATGATTTGGAGGCGTGGTTGCGGAAGTTCGCCGCCGCGCTGGAGAACCGGGAGCTGACCGGAGAGATCACCCTCTCCCCGCAGGCATGGGCCCCGTGGTTCGAAGAGCGGACGCGGTGGCCCCGACCGGTGGCCATCGTCGGGTACCGGTTGGACGAGCCGTGGGGATGGATCGAGTCGCCGGAGGGTGAACGGATGCCGCCGCACCGGTGGCGGATGGGACCGGAGACCACCGACATGCTGGTCCGGCATGCCTGCACCTGGGGTGAGGTTCCCGACCCCGAGATCTACATTTGGCAGGGCATGTCCGCAGTGCGGGCCACCGCGCCGGAGCTGCCGGACGCGCTGACCTATGGCATCGTCCACGAGCAGTATTCCTCGGTGTTGTCCGTTCGGGCGGAGCCGCTGCGCGGCGCGTCGGTGTCCTTCGCCCACAGCGAACAGGCGATCTACCTGGTGGAGGATCCTGCGTTGGATGCCCAGGCCGAGATCGACGCCCTGATCGGCGCGATGACCCTGTCGCCGGAACGGGTGGACCTCGCCGTCATCGCGTTCGTCGGCGCCATTCCGTACGACTGGACAAGCCTGGAGGGCAAAGGGTTCCAATACCCCAAGCTACAAGGCGGCCACTGGGAGCGGGTCCGGCATCTGTGGAACCGGTACGTTCCGGATGCTCACGCCGTCCAACTGCTGACCACCGCGCATCTGGAACACGCCGCCGATCTGAGCGACTGGAACAT
>JBPCPG010000243.1:0-6870 GCA_050999445.1 Nakamurella sp.
CCAACCACCAGCAGACCGTCGGGCCAGTCCCGCTGTTCTTCGTAGTGGCGCCGTCGATTGCCCGTCTGCCGGTGCAGAAACACCTCGCTGATCGGCTCCATCCGTTGCGCGAGTTGCCACAGCGCCGGGTCGCGGAGACCGAACAGGAACTCGTCGAATTCGGCAGCGTCGCGAGTGGGGCGCCGATTCCCGAACCCGACCGCTCCGATCAGCCACCTGCCATCCTCAACGGGCAGGGCAAGGCCGCCAGCAGGTTCGTCCGGAGTCGAGGCGATAACGACACCCGGTACGTCCCCGAGGTCCGGGCTACCGCGATACATTCGCGTTGCGTAACCGATCTTGGCATCGATTTCCGTTGTCCGAACGATGCCGGAGGCGTGATCCGCGAGCCAGTGCGGCAATCTGGAATTGCGGCCGGAGGCATCGACGACCAGGTCCCCGACCACGGTGGTCTCGTCGTCGAGGTCGACCGTCCAGCCGCCGTTGTCGGCCGGAACGGGCCCCGGTTCGGTGGGCCGAATATCGACGACCGTTCTTGCGTTCCGGATTTCGACGCCCGGCAACGCCAGAACCCGTCGGCGGATGATCGCCTCCAAGAGCGGTCGGGTGGTCGAGAAAACTTGATAGGAAGGGGAGTCCCTGGCGGTCCAGCCGTTCGGTCCGAGCCAGGCCAGCGCCGCGGTGTCGACCGGAATCGCGCCCGCGCCCAACAGATCGGCTCGCAATCCCGGAAGCAGCTCTTCGGCGGCGAGCAGTCCGCGGTAGAGGAACACGTGCGGCTGCCGGCCCTGCGGAACACCCGGCCGGGCGTGCGCTTCGGATCCGTCCAGGCGATCGCGTTCCACCAGGATGACCTTCCGGCCGTCGCCGGCTGCGGCGGCCGCCGCGAACAGGCCGGCGGCACTCGCACCGATGATCACCACCCGGTCGACCATCATTCGATCATCCCCTCCTTCCCTGACTCACCACTTGCTCCCTACCATGGTCGCATCGTTCCTGGCCTGGCCCCCCGCGGGTTCGCGCGGGTTTGGTTCAGTCCGCGCTCGTTGCAATGCGAGCGACTCGACCACCACCCGCGCGGCGGTGGGGGCGCGCCACGCGGCTGGGGCGAGCCCTGAGACGCGACGACGGAGCGCAGTGACGGGGGGGCGTGGCGGCTCCCGCGCGGGTTCGGTGCAGCCCGCGCGGGTTGCAAAGCGAGCGAAGCGATCGCAACCCGCGCGGCTGGGGCGATCACCCAGGCGCGACGGCGGGGCGGAGCCCGGGGACGCGACGGGCGAGGCGGCTGCGGCAGGCGACAGCTCCGTTTGGGTAAGGTGGCCCGGCGCTTGGCGGCATGTCCCACGCCACCTCGCGCGGGTGTTCCAGTCGTCAGGCCCGGAGTTCGTCCACACGGTAGGAGTTCAGCATTTCCACCCACGGTGATCGGAACGATCGGCCCGCCCGGACCGACCCGAGCGGGAATCGGATCAGCACCAGCGGCGACCCAGTGGAGCGCGACGGCGATTTCTCGTCGACTCGGCGGACATCTGACGATCCCTCGTCGCCCCGGCGCACTTCGGGTGACGTCGAAACCGCGGGGCTTTCGGTTGGTAAGCAGGGCGGAGCAGAAACCCGCCCGGTCCGACCGCGAGATCCGGTTCGGCGGGTGGTCGCGGTCGGATTCATTCTCTTCCTGCTGGCCGCACTGGTCGGGGGCGCCCATCTTTTCCGCGCGACCACCTTCTCCGCATTCGACGAGAGCACGCACCTGGATTACACGTGGAAGGTGATGCACGGGAGCATTCCGTTCGACGGCGACAAGCTGGCTCCGTACACCCTTCAACAATGGTCGTGTCACCGGCAGGCGAACCAGCCGAAAAAGGCGATCCCGCCGTGTGGTTCGAGTGCTCCGGCAAGCGCCTATCCGGCTGCCGGACTCAATTACAACGGCATCCATCCGCCGGTTTACTACGCACTCACCGGCGTGGGTGCCGAGGTGATCTCGGCTGTCACCCCCGCAAGCTTTTTCACCTCGGCGCGGATCATGAGCATCATCTGGACCTACCTCGGACTCTTCACGTCCTATCTGGTGCTGCGGTACTGGCGAGTCGGTTGGCCATATGCACTGGCCGGCTCGGCCCTGCTCATCACCCTGCCGTCGGTGCTGTCCTCCGTGGCATCGGTGACCAACGATGCACCCGCCCTGCTCGCGGGCGCCGGTGCGATGTACGTCCTGGGTCGCGTCCTGATCTACGGTCGAACCGGCTGGCTTGTTCCGGCGTTGATCACCGGTGCGGTGGTCTCGATGAAAGTCATCAGCGGGCTCGCCCTGATAGCCGTTGCCATCGTGCTTCTCATCGTTGCGCTCCGACGTGGTCGCGCAAACGGCTTTCGCAAGGTCCGTCCGGTAGTGATCGTGTCCGGTGCGGTGTTCCTCGTCACCGGTTCGGTGTACAAGATCTGGGCAGTTGTCCAAGCAGGTAGAGCCTTGCCCGACTATCTGAGTCCGATTCGAAATGCCAACACCCAGCCGATTTCGGGGCGCCTGCCCTTCGATGACTGGCTGCCCACGCTTGTCGGTGGGTTTCGACTCGGTCGCGACTACTACCTCGCACCGCCCGTTGACAGCGCCCAGATCTTGGCCTGGGCGATCCTTGCCGGCGTGATCCTGTCGGCGGTTGCCTTTGTCGCCGTCAGCAAATTCGCCCATGGAAGGGCCGAATGGTTCTTGGGTGTTGCCGTCATCGTCGGGAGCATGATCTACCCGCTCATCGTGCAGGTCAGTGTTTATGCATCCAGTTCCGGCACCAGGTTCTTCACCGCCCCCGGTAGCCGCTACGCCAATTCGCTGATTCCGCTCGCGGTCGGTCTGGCCGCCGTTCTGGCATCACATTTTCGACTGCGACGGACCGCAATCGCCACGGTCGCGCTGGGTCTGCTGATCGTTGTGACGTCCTCTTTCGGGATCGGCTGAGTCCCGCGCGGCGAGAGCTTCGGCGAAGACTGCCGCGATGCCGGCATAGCCCAGATCGTTGGGGTGGAAATGATCGGCGGCCAATTTGCCCTTCCAACCGGTGGTGCGCGGCCCTCGAAGCTCCGCGATCACCAAGCCGGAATCGCGGACCGCTGCAGCAAGGAGAGCGTTGGCCATGGCTGCTGCCCTGGAAGGATTGGGCAGGGTCGCGACCACCGAACCTCGCGGCAGTTCTGCCAGCAATCGGCCGAATGCAGCCGGGAAGGCCTTCCGATGGCGAGGCCGGATCAGATCGTTCGACCCGATCAGCACGGTGACCAGTTCAGGCCGTCGACCCAACGCAGCCAGGGCGGGCAGTTGACGGTCGAGTACATCGCCGACCCTGGCGCCACTGCTGGCCAGGTTGATCAGCCGACCCGGGATTCCGCTGCCACCGGAGGTCTGGAGTTGACCGACCCAGCCGCGGTCGTAGTCGGAGGCCCCGATTCCCTGCGTCATGGAGTCCCCCAGCGCAACCCAGAGCGGACCGTCGGCGGCCAGCGCGCTCAGATTGGCCTGCCCCCACCGAGCCGCATACGGCTCGACCTGATTCTGCACGTCCCGCACTCCTGGAAGCAGGTGCGAGAGTGCACGAAGAACGGGTCCGGGCGGGCGGCCGCTCAGATTCGAGTACTCGAAATCCGGGCCCGGCATCAGGTGGGACCGTCAGCGGTCCGGCCTTCGAGTGGCGGCCCGCCGATCGCCCGGTCGCCCGGGCTCGAAGACGAGGGCTTCCACATCGCCCCCGGGCGCAGAAACGTGGTTTCCAGCGCGGCCGCCGGGCCTGGACGGGCGAACAGAAAACCCTGGGCTGTCGGGCAACCCAGTCTGCGCAAGGTCGCGGCCTGCTCCTCCCGTTCCACGCCCTCAGCGGTGACGCCGAGCCCCAGATTGCGGCCGAGGTCCAGGAGGGCGCGCAGGAACCGTTCCGCGTCGGCATCGCGATCGATGTTCGCCACAAAGGAAATATCGATTTTCAGCGCGTCGAGCGGAATTTGCTGCAGGTGCAGCAGGGACGAATAACCGGTACCGAAATCGTCGAGGGACAGCGAGCATCCGATTCGGCGCAGCTGTGCGCAGACCGTTCGCGCGGCGGTCAGGTCCTCCAACAGCGCGTCCTCGGTGATCTCCAGAACCAGCTGCGCCGGGCGGACGGCGTGCCGGCCGAGTACGGAGGCAACCCGGGTCGGAAAATTCAGGTCGACGATGAGCTGCGGCGGTATGTTGACGCCTGTCTGGAGGCCTCGATCGCCGTACAGCTTGGTCCAGGCGGCCAACTGGGCGCAGGCCTGCTCCAGCATGGAATCGGTCAGGTCGATCAGCAGGCCGGCGCGGCCGGCCAGGGGCACGAATTGAACCGGTGAGATCTGGACGCCGTCGTGACGCCACCGTGCCAACGTCTCGACGCCCGTCATTCTGCCGTCGTTCAGATCGATGATCGGCTGGTACACGGCGGTGACGGCGCCGGCCCGCAGCGCCAGCCGGAGCGGTTCACGTAGTTGCAGGTCCACTGCGGCCGGCAGGATCATGGCGGAGTGGTACAGCGCCAGCTGACCCTTACCCGCTCGTTTGGCCGAGTACATTGCGACGTCCGCCCGAGCCAGCAGCTCATCGAGGCTCGGTATCGGTGCGGTGCCGTCGAGACTGGTCACCCCGACGCTGACGCCCACGTTGATTCTCGAGTCGTCGACCGCGAAAGGTTCGCGCATCGCATCGATAATCCGAGCTGCGACCGCTGCCGGGTCGTGGCCGTCCTCCAGCAGGATCGCGAACTCGTCACCGCCGAACCGCGCCAGGATGTCGCCGTCGCGAAGCGCCCTGCGGAAGCGTCGAGCGACACTGGTCAACACCTCGTCACCGGCCCCGTGGCCCAGGGTGTCGTTGACCGCTTTGAAGTCGTCGAGATCGCAGAACAGCAATCCCAACGGGCGCAGATCCCGTCGGTGCACCATCAGCGCCTGCGCCACCCGGTCGGTGAACAGTGCCCGGTTGGCCAGGCCGGTCAGCTGATCCGCGTAGGCCTGCGTCACCAGCTGCTTCTCCCGGGCGGCGACCACGTCCAGCAGGCTGCGGTTCTCCCGCAAGGTGAGGTACTGACGAACCAGAACAGCCACCAGCGAGATCGCCACGGCCGTCGGCTCCACCCCGGTCAGCCGTCGGTCGGCGATGACGCCGATACCGATTCCGGCCACGGCCAGCGCCAACGGCACGTACGGCAACATCGTCGCCCCAGCAGGGTGGTTCTCCGCCGGCCGCGTTCCTTCGAGCCGACTCCGGGTGAGTATTCGGCCGCCGATGTCGGCGGCGAAGGCCAGGAACAAGAAGGCGGCCACCCATCCCAGCTCGGCCAGCCCGGACGCGGCCTCCTTCACATTGGCAAACCCGATGTCGGCCAGCGCCATCGTCGAAACCCCGCCGGCCAGCAGCAACAACGGCACCCGCTGAGTGCTCGGGCGCGAGACGCTGTAGAACGCCAGCGCGATGATCAGGATGTCGCCGACCGGGTAGGCGATCTTGACCAGCGTCGTGACTGGGCCGTCGGTCGGTTCGACCCAGTTGGTCGTGCTCAGGATGACAGTCAGGGCGGACAACGACGACAGCGACGCAATACCGTCCAGCGCCGATCGGAAGCGACCACCGGCTCCCCCCACCAGCGGAAAGAGCAACAGGCCGGCCAGCGCACCAACCGGAAAAAGGAGGAAGCCGGCGTCGGCGAGGCTGGGGAAGGGGGGGGTTGCCGAACCGCCGAACTCCAGAACGATGAATATGGCCTGCCCGGCCATCCAGCCGGCGCAACCGAAGGAGATGGCAGCCCAGCTCCGGCGCATCTGGCCGACGGTCGTCCTGGACGTACGCCAGCAGGCGAAACAGGCAGCGCCGGCAGCGATCAGCTGCGCGAGGTCTTCGATCAGCTGACCCCAGCCGAACCGGAACGCCACCGGTGTTGCGGTGATGATCAGCAACATCAGGCCAGCCATCAGCGCCGAGCCGGGTGGCCGACCGCCGGCGCTGCCACGGCGGATCCTGGTCGCAGTCGCAGTCGCAGTCGCAGCCGTAGTTGTGCTGCCGTCGGGCGTCGGCATGAGCGTGGTGCCGCTGAGCACGGAATCGATGAGGACCGGCTCCTCGCGCTTCACCATGCCGGATCCCGTCAGATCTTGAGCAGCCGCCGGAGCCACCGATCGTGCCAGTGAACTCGGAGCAGGTGGAGGACCCCTTCCCGATGATCGTAGCGAACAGATGATCTCAGGGATCGGATGGTCAGCGGACAGGGAATCCAGGGAGTCGGGCAGGCAGCCAACCGCTGTTGGTTCCACCCGACGGATTCCCCCTCAGGCCGCTTTCCCGACTGCCGGCCGGAATCAGCGGATGGACAGGTTGTTGGCCACTTCGGTGACACCGGGCGCGGACCAGCAGACCTGCTCGGAGCGATGTCGCTCGGCGAGACTGCCCACGCTGCCGCTGAGAGTGATGACGCCGCGGGTGTCGGTAGCGACGGTGATGTGCTCTCCGTCGAGCTGCGCGTTGCGGACGAGGGCGGCGACGATGTCGGCCTGGATGCCGACCGCGAGGACGCCCGGTCGAATCGTCATCGCGTTCTCCACGCGGCGCACACCGGGAATGTAGTTGACCGCGCGGCAGGCGGCTTCGCGTTCGTATTGCCAGGTCACTTCTCCGGAAAGAGTGATGGTGCGGTCGGTCACCGAAACCCGCACGGTGCTGGGAACATTCACGGCGCGTTGGACTGCCTCACCGGCATCGCGGGCGATGTCTGAGTCCGTGCTTTCGGCGAACGGCCCGCGGACTGTCAGCTCCTGGGCGATCGCGGTCACTCCCCTCACCGAAAGAGCGGCTTTGCCAGCCAGCAGGACCTC
>JBPCPG010000276.1:0-56142 GCA_050999445.1 Nakamurella sp.
CTTCGGGTGGCGATCATCGCGGGCGATCCGATGACCATTGGTCGCGTCGAGGGTCGCCGACTTCTCGGCACCGGCTGGACGAGCAACGTCCTGCAGCACCTCGTGGCCGCTCAATGGTCCGACCCCCAGGTCGCCCGGCAACTGGCCGTGGCGTCCGAAACCTACCGTCAACGTCGCGTCGACTTTCTGGACGCGCTGGACGCCTACGGCATCCGCGCCCATGGACGGTCCGGACTCAACGTGTGGATCCCCGTGCCCGAAGAGCATGCACCGAGTCGATCACTGTTCAACGCCGGTTGGGCCGTCAGCCCGGGCGAGCGGTTCCGGCTGGCCAGCCCGCCGGCGCTGCGCGTCACCATCGCATGCCTGACCCCTGACGAATCAGCCGGATTCGCTCAGGATCTGAACCTCGCGCTGCAACCCCAACGCCGCACCTACGAGGCGTGAGCGCGTCAGGCACGCAACGCCCAGCGCAGCTCGGAGGGGGAACGGCCGAAGATGCAGGTGCAGGTCAGGTGTCCCTTCGGGTGATGAGCGCCAGCGCGACCGCAAGGGCTACGGCGGCGTACAGGCTGAACACGCCGAGGCCGGTCCACAGGACCAGGGTGTTGGGTTCGTGGTGCACGGCAATGTAGATCTGCTCGCCGGAGTTCATCGGTAGATAGGGCTTGACGAGGGTCTGCCACGAACCCGGCAGGATCGAGATCAGAATGGAGGGCACGAACAGCAGCTCGAACAGGTGGCTGCCCGGTACCACCGAGAGGGCACCGTTGTCCTTCGTGTACTCGGTGAGGACGAGCGTGCCGTTGCAGACCACATTCCATCCCTGGGGGAGGACGTTCTGCGGTTAGCCGGGCGCATCGGCGTGCTGCGCCAGCGTCAGCGGATCGTCCACGACCGAGTTGTGCCAGCGGATGAACGACGTCAGGCTCGACAGCCGCGCCTGGCCGCGCATCAGGTAGTCGACCATCGCCGCCATCACGGAATTCTCCAGCCATTCCTCGAAGATCGGGTCCTCAAGAAGGAGGTAGAAGAGCCGGAGCATGTCCGCGCCCGTGGCCGTGGTCATGTAGCGACCTGACCGCCGGGGCCTGGGTCGCCGGGTTCATCTGGCCTCTCTTTCCGTGATACGGCGGTCGAGACGCGAAAACCTCCCGCCCAACACGCCTGTTGGGTATGGTTGGGGCATGACTCGCACAACTGGGCTGACCACGATCCGATCTCCCAAGACGGGGAAGCCGGTGCCGCGTGCGGCCGCGGTGAAGCGGCGGCGCACTGCTCCGGTTCAAGACGGTGCGGCGATCGACTTCCGCGGCCGTACTGCGGCCGCCGCCGCCGCGGTCGGTGGGCTGACCAAGATCGCGGACTTATTGGAAGTGTCCAGGAGCCAGCCAACCCGCTGGCGGCAAGGATCGGAATCGCCGAGCCCGGAGATGGCCAGGCTGCTGCTTGACCTTGATCATGTGATGGCGCGAGCGCAGTTGGTCTTCACACCGAAGGTGGCCAGGCAGTGGCTGGTGGGATCAAACAGCTATCTGGACGGGGCCCGGCCGATCGATGTGCTGCGCGTTCGTGGGTCGTCCGAAGTGGTCGACGCGCTGGACGCCGCGATGCAGGGCGCGTACAGCTGAGGTGATCGTCTACCGCGTATTCCCGTCCGATCCGCACGCCAAGGCTGGTCAGGCGGGGCACCCTGACTACCTGCTTCGGCCGCAGGGCAAGGGTCGGGTCGACAATCCGACCCTGTATGACGTTTGGTACTTCGCTACCGCTCCGGAAGCTGCCATTGGTGAGGTGCGCGGTGATGTCCCAATCTGGTCCGACGAGATGTTCCAGACTCCCTTCCTGGCGAGAGGACGTCTGGCGCTCGGCGAGTTTCAGCTTCCGGACGATCTGCCCCTGCTAGATCTAGATGATGCTCGATCACTACTGGATCGTGGGTTGCGGCCGACCCAGGTGATTGCCCGGAACCGTCCCGTGACGCAATCGTGGGCGGCGCGGATCTTCGCTGAGCAGAACGCTGACGGGTCACGGAAGTGGGCGGGCATCCGATGGTGGTCGTTCCAGCGGCCGCACTGGACCGTGCTGGCTCTGTGGGTGCCGCCTGGCGAGCCGGTCTGGCACAAGTTCCAGGCCGCAACACCGCTGCACGTGACCGACCTTGCCGTCCGAGACGCCGCAGCAAGCCTCGTCCGACCAATTGAGTAGAGCCGGCCCATCTGTTGGTGTGCCAAAAACTGAGTCCTTAGCCTGTGCCGACCTTCTCCGCAGGTCAGCCTGCGAGCAGGTCAGCGAGATGTCTGAACAACCCAAATTAATTTCGACTGCCGCCAGCTGATCAGATTTCAGTTGCCGTTGACAAGCAGCGAGCAGCCGAACGGCACCTAGCCTAGAGACCGAATTCTGCGTACCGATCAAAGGTGAATGCACAACCGGCGGGCGTCGTAGATCGCGGCGTGGATGTTGCGGGATGCCACCGCGTCGCCGATACGGAACAGCTGGAACTCCCCGTCCGGGTTGGTTCGCACCTCCTGCGGGCGTCCTTCGAGCAGCGCGTCCAGATCGGTCTCCCCCAGATTCTCCGATCGGTCGACCAGCTCCTGGTAGACGTCCGACACCGGCAGGGTGCCCTGCTCGACCACGACACGGTCGACGGTCCGCTCGAGCACCTCGTCGGTGAACGCGTTGGACAGCAGTGCGACCAGCGCGTCGCCCGACCGTCGCACCCCGATCAGGACGTGGTCGGGGGTGAACACGCAGCCGGCCGCATAGAGGATGCGGAAGTAGTCGGGATAGATCGTGCCACCGACGTCCTGGGCGACCATCCGGTCGGGCGTCACGAGCTCGACGACACAGCCCGCAGACGACAGGCGCTCGGCCGCGGTAATCGCCTGCTCTCCGCCGTGGTCGTCGAAGAGCAGGACCCGCTGTCCGGACATCGGCGCACTGCTCATCACGTCCCAGGTGGACTCCACCAGCTCGGACCCCTCCCCGGCCAGCGCGGTGTTGGGTAGGCCCCCTGTCGCCACCACCACGACGTCCGGTGACAGCGCGAGTACGTCGCCGGCATCGACGTAGCTGTTGGTTCGCAACTGCACACCACGAGAGGCAACCCTGCCGCGCCAGCCAGTCGGTGATGCCCAGCTTCTCGGCGTGCCGACCCGTCCGCGCCGCCATCCGCACCTGGCCGCCCAGCTCGGAATCGGCCTCGAATAGCACCACGGAATGTCCACGCTCAGCACAGACACGCGCGGCCTCCAGACCCGCTGGCCCACCACCCACGACCACCACCCGCCTGCCTCCGGCGCCTTTCTCGATCAGTTGCGGAATGGTGGCTTCCCGCCCTGTCGACGGATTGTGCAGGCAGAACGTCTCTACCCGGGACGAGCAGTAAGTGGCTCCGACGCACGGCCGGATCTGATCCTCCTGCCCGGCCAGCAATTTGCGCACGATGTGCGGATCGGCGATGTGGGCGCGCGTCATCCCGATCAGGTCGGCGTAACCGGCCGTCAGGGCATGCCGGGCCGTCGCCAGGTCGGCGATCCGCCCGGCGTGGAAGACCGGCACGCCGACCTCCTTGCGGAGCGCGCCAGCGACATCGAGATGCTCGCCGAGCGGCCGCCCGAACGGCGGAATGATGCCCGACAGTTCCCGGTCTGTGTTGGCTCCCCCGTAGACCACCGAGAAGAAGTCGACCAGTCCCGTACGGCTCAACGTGGCGGCGATTTCGATGCATTCCTCGTGCGTCAGGGCGCCTTTCACGCCCTCGTCACCCGGGATGCGCATGCCAACGACGAAGGACGGACCGACCTGTTCCCGTATGTTTTCCAGCACGTCGACGGCGAATCGCATGCGGTTGCGCAAACTTCCTCCGTAACCGTCCTGGCGCTGATTGGTCCGCGGTGCCCAGAACTGGTCGATCAAGTGGCCGGCCATCGCCGCGAGCTCCACACCGTCCAGCCCGCCACGCTGGGCTCGCTTCACCGCCTCGCCGTAGGCCCGGACGATCCGCCGGACATCGAATTCCTCGATCGCCTTCGGATAGCTGCGGTGCGCCCGCTCCCGGACCGGCGACGGCCCGAGCGCCGGCAACCAGTCGCCGATGTCCCAGCGAGAACGCCGGCCCAGGTGCGTCAGCTGGATCATCACCGCGGTGCCGTGCGCGTGCACCCGCTGCGAGATGTCGCGGTAGAACGGCAGTATCCGGTCGTTCCCGGCGTAGATCTGATCGAATACGTTGGCCGAATCCACCGCAACGTTGCTCGAACCGCCGATGATCGTGAGAGCTATTCCACCCTTTGCCTTTTCCTCGTGATACAGCACATATCTGGCTCCCGGCTGCCCGTCGACCAGATAACCGGACGGTGCATGTCCGGTGCTGTACACGCGATTCTTCAGCGTCAAGGTGTTGACGATCAGCGGCTGCAGCACGGGGTCGATGCGCATGGGAACTCCTGGGGCAGGCGGGTATCGGACGGTGCTTGCCGCATGGGCGGGTAGGCGCGCGGCGAATTCACCTGTGCGGTTCGGACACGCTGTGCCGGTCGACGTATCGAGTTGGAACCAAGGCCCGGACGGGAGGTGACTCCTCCCCACGGATACGGGTGAACAGTTGCTCGGCGGCGACCCGGCCCATCTCATACGCCTGTTGGACGACCACGGTCACCTGCGGCGAGACAAGCGTGGTCCATTCCAGGTCATCGAAGCCGACCAGCGAGACGTCCCTCGGAATGATGAAGCCATCCGCACCAAGGGTGACGAAAGCACTTCTGGTCATGTAGCTGTCACCGGTGAATATCGCCGTGGGCGGGTTCGCCAGCGCCATCATCCGGCGTACCTCTTTCGGGCGGCGATTCGGTTCGTCCTGCGGGACGAAGCCGACCAACTCCCGGTCGACCGGCAGGTCGGCCTCCCGGAATGCCTGGAGATATCCGCGGGTCCGGTCGAGCGAGGGGCGTGACGGGCCGTCCAGACGTAGGCCCGACGCGGACCGGCGCAGGCGTGGTGGTTCCTCCGGTTGCGTGGACACCAGAAAGCCGATTCGCCCGTGGCCCATATCGATCAGCCGCCGGACGGCGTTGACCGTCGCCTGCTGGTTGTCCGCGACGACGCTGTCGATCGAACCGCCCTTAAGCTGCCGGTCGAGCGTGACGATCGCCAGGCCGGCGTCGCCGAGGCGATCCAGGTGGGCATGCTGCTGGACCGAGATTGGCGTCAGGATCAGGCCGTCGACCTGATGGGAGTCCATCGCGTCGGTCGCCGACCGTTCCTTGTCCAGGCTGTCGTCGCTGCTGGTGACGAAGACCTGGTAACCCGAGGCGTTCGCCACGTCACAGATTCCGCGCATCGCGATCGAGAAGAAGGCGTCGGAGATGTCGGCACAGACAAACCCGATGGTCGTGGAGCGCCCACTGCGCATGGTGCGGGCTATCCGGCTCGGCGAATAGTTGAGTTCGGTTGCGGCCGCCGTCACTCTGGCCTGCACGTCCTTGCTGGAGTACCCGTAACCCCCGAGCACCCTTGCCGCACTCGCCTTGGAGACGCCCACAGCGGCGGCGATGTCGCTGATGGTGTGCTGTCCCTGTCTGCCCATCGTCATCCCCCTGCATCAGTTCGGCCCAAATTCATAGGTGCACCCGGGTGCCTCTGCCGGAGTCTGCCGCACGCGAGTAGATCGCCCACGCAAGAGTTGCATCCTGCAGACCCAATCCGTTGCTGTGGAACACGACGATCTGTTCGCTGGACACCCTGCCCGTGGTCGTGCCGTCGAGGACGTCGCCGAGGATGACGGTGTCGGCGACTGCCAACCTGCCGGCAGCGACGGCAGCCATCACCGGCCCGACGGCCGTCAGGGCGCCGCGGCTGTCCAGCACGGTGACGTCGGCCCGACCCGAAGCAGTCAGGTCGATCTCGCACAACTCCGGCAGGTATGAACCCATGGTCGCCACCGTCGTACCCGGTTGCAGCCACTCCCCGGACAGCACGGGGACGGCGCTGGTGGTGCACGTTGCGATGGCGTTGCTATTCTCGCACAACGACTGCGGAGACCTGGCAATGCTCACCGGCAGGCCTTCCCATGCCGGGTCGTCCAGCACTCCGGCGCGGCCGCACAGCCGTGGGCTCCACACCAGGCACTGCTCGATCGGCAGGACGGCGCACACCAGGCGGACCAGCTCGAGAGCCTGGACACCCGATCCGAACACCCCGAGCCGGGTCGACCCGGCACCGATCAGACGCCGGAAGGCTGCCGCCACACCGCCTGCGGTGCGGAGCGCCGTGACGGCCGCCCCGTTCAGCAGCCCTAGCACCTCTCCGCTGTCCGGGTCGTGCACCGTGACAGTGGCGTGCACCGTCGGGAGCCCCATCAGGGAATTGCCCGGACACTGGACCCCCGACTTAAACACGAAACCGGTTCGCCCGTGGGCAAGCGCGCCATGGGCGAAGGCCAACGAATCCCCGGCCACACCGGTGTAGTGCAGTTGCCCCGATCGGAACAGCTCCGGATGCCCGGTGAGCCGAAAGGCCGCCTCCTGCGATGCCAACACCTCGTCCGGCGTCAGCATCGCGAGGACGTCGTCGCCGGACAGCAGCAGCGTGGTCGGCGACGTCACTGCACCCGGGCCAGGAATGCGCGGGTGCGCTCGCGCTGCGGGGCGCCGAATATCTCCGCCGGGGTGCCGGCTTCCTCGATGCGGCCCTCATCCATGAATACGACCCGGTCCGCGACGTCACGGGCAAAGTTCATCTCATGCGTGACGACCACCATGGTCATGCCGTCGTCGGCCAAACTCCGGATCACGTCGAGCACCTCGCCGACGAGTTCCGGGTCGAGCGCCGACGTCGGCTCGTCGAACAGCATCAGCTTCGGCTTCATGGCCAGCGAGCGCGCGATGGCCACCCGCTGCTGCTGTCCGCCGGACAGCTGGTCGGGAAAGGCCCGCGCCTTGTCGGTGAGCCCCACCCGCTCCAGCAATTCCATCGCGTCCCGCTCCGCTACCTGCCGGTCGGTACCGCGTACGACGATGGGCCCCTCGGTCACGTTCTCCAACACCCGGCGGTGCGGAAAGAGGTTGAATCCCTGGAACACCATGCCCATCCGGCCGCGGGCGGTGGCCAACTCGCGCGCCTTCATCTCCCGCAGCCGGTCACCCGCCCAGCAAAATCCCATCGGCTGACCCTCGAGGTAGATATTGCCCGAATCGGGCACCTCGAGCCAGTTGATGCAGCGGAGCAGCGTGCTCTTGCCGGAACCAGACGGGCCGATCACGCACTGTACCTGCCCGAGGTCGACGTCAAGCGACACGTCCTTGAGAACGTGATGAGACCCGAAGCTCTTGTTCACCGCTTCCATCCGCAGCAGGGGCGCCGCGGCCGGCGCAGGTACGGCCGACGCAGGTACGGCGGGCGTGGCCGGCTGCAGCTTGATCACCGTCATCATGCCTTCTTGAAGGAAGGTAGGAATCGCAGACTCTGCCGGTTGAGAAGCTTGGTATCCACCCTGTGCGAGGACTTGATCCGCTGCTCGATTCGCTGCTGCACCAAGGTGAAAAGTGTTGCCAGCAGCAGGTACCAGGCGGTCGCCACCAGCAGGAGCGGGATCGTCTGGTAGTTGCGCGAATAGATCATTTGGGCGCTGTACAGCAGATCCGGCGTGGCCAGCACGCTCACCAGTGAGGTGAATTTCAACATGGAGATGAGGTCGTTGCCGATCGGCGGGACAATGATGCGCACCGCCTGCGGCAGCACGACCCGACGCATCGTCTGGCCCTGCGTCATACCGATCACCAGGCTGGCCTCGGTCTGTCCACGGGGCACCGCCTGGATACCCGCTCGGATCATCTCGGCCGCATAGGCACTCTCGGTGAGGGCCAGGCCGAGAATCGCTGCGGTGAAGGAGGAGATGACCGCGTTCGTGTCCCAGGAGCCCAGCACCGGCCCGAATGGGATGGCTAGATTGATCCGCGGGATCAACGTCGCGAGGTTGAACCAGAACACCATCTGCACCAGCGGCGGGACGCCGCGGAAGAACCATATCCACAACCAGCTCACACCCCGGAACAATGGGTTGCGTGACAACCGCATCATGGCCAGCACCACTCCGATCGCCAGGCCGAAAATCATGGCCAGCGCGGTCAGCTCCAAAGTGGTGAGCAGTCCGGACAGGATTTCGCTGTCAAACAGGTAATGCAGGACCACGTTCCAGCGCATGTTCTTGTTGGTCACCAGCAAGCGGACGAACAGCGCGATCAGCACGGCCAGGACGACTCCGCCGACCCACCACCACGGGTGCCGGGTCCGGACCTTGTGTGCCCCGGCAGCACTTCTGAGCGCGATTGGTTGGGCCGTCGTGCCGATGGACGAGGTGACCGTCATGCTGGCTCCCTTCTTTGCGCGATGGTGGTGGGCCGGTGGGTGTCGGATCAGCCTTCGGGATTGGCCTCGGTGATCAGTACGGCCTTGGTCAGATCGCCCTTGCTGGTGGCGCCCCACTGGGCGCGGATCTTGGCGTAGGTGCCGTCGTCGATGGCAGCCTGGAGTGCCGCCTTCAGCGCCGGGCCGAGCTTGCTGCCCTTCGGCAGGCCGATACCGTTGTAGATGGCGTTGATCAGCAGATCGGACACCTCGAGTTGACCACCCTGCTTCGCGGTGTACTTGAGCTTCCCGGAGCCGGCTGCGACCAGATCCACCCGCCCGGACGTCACTGCGAGTTCGGCCGACGGCTGGTCCTTGAACTGCTGGATCTTCATCGGGGTCGAACTGCAAAGCGATGGGTTCTGCGCCGTCAGGTATTGGTATTCGAAGGCGCCGGTGAGCACCGCAACGGTTTTCCCGCAGGCGTCCTTGACTGCGTTCACCGTGATCGAATTGCCCTTCTTCCAGGCGAACGCGGTGCCTTCCTTCTGCAGGGGCACGAAGTCGACGGTCTTGAGCCGTTCCGGGGTGACACCCAGGGATGCGACAGCCGCGGAATACCGCCCATTGCCCAGACCCGGGATGATGTTGTCGAATCCGGTCGACTCGTACTTCACGGTCATACTCAGGCTGCCGACCATCGCCTTCGTCAGGTCAACACTCCACCCCTTGACCTGCCCACCCTCGACGAATTCCTCGGGAGCCCAGTCGCTGAACACGGCGAAGGTGGCTCCGGACTTGAGATCCGCCGGAACCAGGGTTGCCAACGAGCCACCCGATGCCGATTGCGCGCTGCCGGCGGCGGATCCTGAGGGCGCCGCGGCGGAGCTCGCTATTCCCTGCGACGAGGAGCCCGTCCCGGAGGCGGCAGAGGAGGCCGGCACCGTGCCGACAGGGGTGGTGGCCGCGGTCGACGTCGGCGCCGCGGGCACCGACGAACCGGAGGAGCCGGCACCGGCCGGCGTGCTGGTGCTGGCACAACTGGCCAGCACCAGGGTGCCGGCCGTTGCGAGGGCGATGAGAACGCCGCTCCGGCGCGCGGATGAGCTGGTGAACATGGGTGTTCCTTTCACGGTGCGGGAAGGAGCGGGACTGGAAGGTGCTGCCCTGCCGACAGGGCGGTGGAATGACCGAATGCGCCGAGGTTCTCGCAGACCGAGGCGGACAGGGTGGCTGCCCGCGCCAGGAAGACCGGTGCCGCCTGCCCGGTGAGGATGCCGTGCAGGACGGCGGCGACGAACGCGTCGCCCGCGCCCAGCGTGTCCCGGACCAGAGCCCGTCGAGCCGGTTGCGTCGTGAAGGTCGTCCCGTCGAAGTAGATCGCGCCCTGTGCGCCTCGGGTCGCCAGGGCCGAGGAGGCCCCCGAGCCGCATGCCCAGGACAGCAGTTCCCGGATGTCCTTCGCGGCGAAGTGGGAGGCGGAGAAGAATGCGTACGAGACAGATGGCATTAGTTGCTGCGCATAGTCGTCTCCGGTATGCGCATCGAAGTCGAACGACACCGGCGCGCGCTCGGCCAGTTCGGGAATGTCGGCCTCCAGCTGGGCGGCGTAGCTGGAATGCGCCATGGCGTGCTGGGCGACGAAGTCGAAATCTGTCGGGACCAGCGACACCCGGGACGCGCCCCTGTCGAAGGGACCGAAGGTGCGTTCGCCGTCCTCGTGCAGCACGGTGGCGTATCCCGTCGAACCAGGTTGGATCCGCAGGTGTGAGATGTTCATGTGCTCCGAGCGGAGCGCGTCGACCAGCTGCCGGCCGCGGTCATCGTCGCCCACCGACCCGAGATAGGAGGTGGTCGTGCCGAGCCGGGCCGCGTGCACCGCGACATTCACACAATTGCCACCGGGAAACATCAGGTCGAATTCGGGGTAGCAATCCGTGATGTTGTCCCCGACGGCGATCAGCTGCATTAGTACTGCACTTTCCACATGTAGTGCCGATCGGTCAGTGGGCGGCCCGAGAAGAACTCGAAGTGTTGTGCCAGCCGCGCGATGATGGCGCTGGAGAGCACGAAAGTGCCGATCAGGGGACGCATGGACGTCGGCACCCCGGGCAGCGTCAGCGACGCTGCGTCCACCACGTAGTTCCGGTTGTTGTACTTGGCCAGGAAACGGTTGACCCGCTCTCCCATCGGGCGGGTCGCATCCTCGCCCATCAGCACGATCACCGGTACGTTGCCGTCGATGACCTCGAAGGCGGCGTGCAGGAATTCACCGGACCCGCTGGCCACCGCGTGTTTGTTCTGCATCTCCTGCAGGTAACAGGCCGCGAACGTCTGGGCCGCACCCTCCAGCGGTCCCGACCCGAGAACGTAGACACAATGCTCGGCGGTGCAGTCGGCTGCGATGGAATGCAGTTGTTCGTCCATTTCCTGCACCGACTGCTCGAACGCCGCCGAGGATGACCGGAACGCCGCGACGACCTCGTCGTAGTCGGGCGCGACCCCCTGCGCCCGCAGCAGGGCGAACGCGATCAAGGCCAGCAGGATCTGCTTGGACTCCACGCCCCGGTGCAGAACCGCATCGGCAGCAGCGGCTGCCACAATGCCTTTCGGGTCCTGCGTCACGACGAGCACCGGCGCACCGGCGGCCCGCGCGAACTCCACGGCACGGGCTGTCTCCGGTGTTCCGCCGTTGCTGCTGCTGGCGATGACGATCGAGTCCGGACCGAGGTTGGCCGGCCGACGCAGGATGAACTCGTCTGCGTTGAACGTCGCACAGGGCACGGGCGACCCTTCGAGCAGGAAGCGCATCGGCGCGAAGGTGAACAACGAGCCGCCACAGCCGACCAGGTAGACGGTCCTGGTCGTCGGCGTCAGCGCTCGGCCGACGAATTCGGTGACCTGTTGCTGCAGTTCCAGGCTCGCCGCCCGGTCGATGTCCGCGCGGAAGGTGGGCGACAATGTGCCTACCACGCGGTCGGCCTGAAGCTGTTGCGTCACTTATTTCTCCGCTTTCTGATATCGGTCTCACACTGTTTGAGGCGATATTCGTCCGCGGTACGAGCATTGTCAATAGTTCATCGGAAATTGTCCGTATCGGGATAGATAAAAAGACCACGATGGGAAAAACTCGCGTGCCGGCGCCGTCTCAGGGCCGCAGACCCCGGCGCTACTGGGGACCGAACTGCTCGTGCCGCAGTACCTCCCGGGCAGCGGCTGTGACTGCCTGCACGATGGGCCGGTTCCTGTTCGCCGAATGTCGCATTAGGACGATGGACCGATGCACTTCCTCCACCAGGGCCACTGTCCGGCTAGTGGACCTGGCGTGTCGCTGCATGAGGGGCGTGACCGGCGTGATACCCAGTCCGGCTTCGGCGAGCGCCAGGGACGACGCGGTGTCGGTGACCTGGTGCACCACCGAAGGCTCAAAGCCGGCCGTTCGGCAGGCGTTGCGGATGGCAGTTCCGAACTGCGTACCGGCGGGAGTGAGGATCCACGGCATCGGTGCCGCGTCCGCCAGAGCGATCGCGCTTCGTTCCGCGAATGCGGCCGAGCAGGCGAGTGAGAAGCGTTCCGTACGAAGGCCAATAAATTCCACGTCCGGATCGCGCGGGATCGGAGCGCTGGAATAGTCGACGCCGAAGGCGACGTCCACCTGCCCGCGACGGACCGCCGCCGCAGAGTCGTCGACCGTTACCTCCTGGCTGCGGATGTCGATGGCCGGATGTCGTTCGCGCAAGTTGATCACTAGCGGTGCAAGGACAGCGCCCGCCGTGCTGCCGAACATGCCGATGGTGAGCCGGCCGGTCAGGGAGGTGAGTGCTGCGCGCATCGCCTGCAACGCCGAGTCCTCGGCCTGCAGCACCGCTGCGCCGTGTTCGGCCAGGACGCGGCCGGCGTCGGTCAGGCGAACGCCGCGCCCGATCCTGCTCAGCAGGGGCACACCGACGGTTGATTCCAGGCGGGCGACCTGCTGCGAGACCGCGCCCGGCGTATAGCCCAGCTCGGCCGCGACCGCCGTCATAGTGCCCAGCCGAGCCAACGCGACCAGGGTTCGCAGCGGTACCCTTCCGAGCTCCTCCATATAGCAACTGTAAACAATCGAGGCGACGATCTATCGCTTGTGCTGACCACACCGCAGCCCGCATTCTTGGCGGGACCGGAGGGGGCATTCATGACGGGCTTGTCCGGCAGCACGCGCCGCACCGACGTGGTGATCATCGGCGGCGGAGTGATGGGCGCGAGCACAGCGTACTACCTGGCCAGGGCCGGTGTCACGGATGTCGTGCTGCTCGAAGCGGGCGACCTGGCCTCCGGGTCGTCGGGGAAACCGCTCGGCGGCGTGCGTGCCCAGTTCTCGGACCCCACCAACATCGGGTTGGGTCTGCACAGCCTGCGGGCGTTCCGTCACTTCGAGGACGAGCTGGGCGTGGACATAGGCCTGCAACAGGTCGGCTATCTGTTCGCGATACGGAACGAATCGGATCTGGCCGCCTTCTCGTGCAGTCTGGCGCTGCAGAACCGGATGGGTGCCCCCGGGGAACTCGTCGATCCGCAGCGGGCTGTCGCGCTCTGCCCTTACCTTCGTCGGGAAGACCTGCTGGCCGCGGCATGGTCGCCCGAGGCCGGCTTCGCCCGGCCCACCGCCGTGGTCCACGGGTTGGTCGACGCGGCCGCCGCCCGTGGCGTACGGGTTCGCACCGGCCTCAGCGTCACGGCGATCGAGACGGCGGGCGACGGTGCAGCTGTCGTGCGCACCGCCGACGGCGATGCCTATCTCGCCCCGACGGTGATCTGCACGGCGGGAGCGTGGTCGCGGCGCCTCGCCGCCTTCGTGGAGGTCGATCTGCCCATCGAGCCAGTGCGCCGGCAGATCGCCTTCAGCCCGCCGTTGTTCCCTGCGCCTGCGCGGGTCCCGTTCACCATCGACTACTCCACGACGGCGTACTTCCACGGGTCGGAGGACGGCGGGATGCTGGCCGGATGGGCGGACCCGGACCAGCCGATCGGCTTCGACCGGTCAGCGACATCCGACTGGCATCCACAACTGCGGGCGGCGCTGCGGCAGTTCGCTCCAGCACTGGCGAACCTCCCGTTCGTCCGCGGTTGGGCCGGCCTGTACGAGATGACGCCCGACTGCAACGCCCTGATCGGGGAGGCCGACCCCGGCTTCCGATTCCTCTACGCGGCCGGCTTCTCCGGTCACGGTTTCCTCCAGGGCCCTGCGGTCGGCGAGGCCGTCGCCGACCTGTACCTCGGCCGCACCCCGGCGGTGGACGTCTCCTCTTTCGACGCCCGTCGTTTCCTGCGCCCGGTGGTCCGAACCGAGCTCGGCATCATCTGACCGTCCGCTACTGCCGCCTGCCCATCGACGATGCGATCCATTGCCTCCATTCTCCCCTCCTCTCCCCGAAGGATTTTGACCGTGACACTCGCCGCCTCCGCTACCCGCACCACCGCCGACCTGGCCGTCCGCGCGGCTGAGGCACTCTCCCGATGTGGTGCCGATCTGGCCGTGCTCGCCGGCGGCGGTGTCACGCACGTGCGCAGCCCGATCACCGGCGAGGTCGTTGCCACGGTGGCGATGGCCCACGCCGCCGACGTGGAACGTGCGGTCGAGACCGCACACCAGGCCTTCCTGACCTGGCGAACCGTGCCCGCGCCGGTTCGGGGTGCCCTGGTCAAGCGATTCGGCCAGTTGCTCACCGAGTACAAGGCCGACCTCGCCGATCTGATCGGCGTCGAGGTCGGCAAGATCCGGTCCGAGGCCCTGGGCGAGATCCAGGAGATGATCGACATCTGCGATTTCGCCGTCGGGCTGTCCCGTCAACTCGACGGGCGAACGATGCCCTCCGAGCGTCCCGGTCACCGGCTCATGGAGACCTGGCATCCGGTCGGCGTTGTCGCTGTCATCAGTGCGTTCAACTTCCCAGCCGCCGTGTGGGCGTGGAACACCGCCCTGGCGCTGGTCTGCGGCGACACGGTCGTCTGGAAGCCGTCGGAGGCAACGCCTCTGGTGGCCGTCGCGAGCTCTGCACTGCTGGCGCGGGCTGCGCAGGAACTCGGCGCGCCGGAGCACCTGAACACGGTGGTCGTCACCGATGCCGCCGGCGCCGGACCGCTCCTAGACAGCCCACTGGTGCCGGTGGTCAGCGCGACCGGGTCGGAGCGGATGGGCGCGCAGGTCGCGCCCAGGGTGGCGGCTCGGTTCGGCAGGTGCATCCTCGAGCTGGGCGGTAACAACGCAGCGGTAGTCACCCCGTCGGCCGACCTCGATCTTGCCGTCCGCGGCATCGTGTTCGCCGCCGTCGGCACGGCCGGCCAGCGCTGCACCAGCCTGCGCCGGGTGATCGTGCACGAGTCCATCGCGGACGCCTTGTTGGAGCGCCTCGCGGCGGTCTACGACAACCTGCGCATCGGGGACCCGTTCGCCGACCGGATCCTGGTCGGTCCGCTGATCACCGGACAGGCCTTCACCGCGATGACCGATGCCCTGCGGGAGGCGCAGGACGCCGGCGGAACGGTGGTCACCGGAGGCGCCCGAGTGGACCTGGGGCACGGCGACGCCTACTACGTGCACCCGGCCCTGGTGCGGATGCCGTCGCAGGCCGATGTCGTGCGGCGTGAGACATTCGCACCGATCCTGTACGTGCTGACGTACTCCGAGTGGGCCCAGGCGATCGCCCTGCACAACGGTGTGCCGCAGGGATTGTCGTCCAGCATCTTTACCGGCGACCAACGGGAGGCGGAGAGGTTCCTGGCCGCCGAAGGGTCCGACTGCGGCATCGTCAACGTCAACATCGGCACGTCGGGAGCCGAGATCGGCGGTGCCTTCGGCGGGGAGAAGACGACAGGTGGCGGCCGAGAGTCCGGCTCCGACGCGTGGCGGGCGTACATGCGGCGCGCGACCAACACCATCAATTTCTCCGACGAGCTTCCGCTGGCCCAGGGTGTCGACTTCTCCTGATCCGCAGAACCGAACGAGGCCCGTGAAAGGAATGCAACGATGACAGCGACCCGAACCACGCTGCACCCGAAGATCGTGAACCAGACTCAGTTGCGCGCCGGCTTCGCCGAGACCCTCTCCGGCCTCTACGGACGCGAGGTGCCGGCTTACACCACGCTGCTGGACGTCTCGCACGCCGTGAACGCGGACGTGGCCGACGCCATGGGCGCCGACGCAGAGCGACTGGGCAGCCTGGATCGGGTCACCGCAGAACGGCACGGCGCCATCCGGGTGGGCACCCCCGCCGAACTCGAACAGGTGGCGCGTATCTTCGCCGCACTGGGGATGTATCCCACCGGCTTCTACGACCTGCGGGACGCCTCGGCCGGTGCCGTCCCAGTGGTGTCCACCGCCTTCCGGCCGATCAGCGCGCCGGAGTTGGCGCGCAACCCGTTTCGGGTGTTCACCTCCCTGCTGGCCACCGGTGACCGCCGGTTCTTCCCTGCCGACCTGTCCCGCCGCCTGGAGAACTTCCTGGCCGACCGGCAGCTCTTCGGGCCTCGCCTGTTGCAGCTGGCCGACCGCGCGGTGGACGACGGCGGGTTGCACACCTCGGACGCCGACCAGTTCCTCGCCCTCGCCGCCGGCTCGTTCGCGCTGTCTCCGGAGCCGATCGACCGCGCCTGGTACACCGAACTCGAAAAGGTGTCCGCGGTCGCCGCCGACATAGGCGGTGTGCGGTCGACGCACATCAACCACCTCACGCCGCGGGTGCTCGACATCGACGACCTCTACTCCCGGATGTCGGGCCATGGCATCGCGATGATCGACGCGATCCAGGGACCGCCGCGCTGGAGCGGGCCGGACGTGCTGCTGCGTCAGACCTCCTTCCGGGCCCTGGCTGAGCCGCGGCTCTTCCGCGAGATCGACGGCACGGTGGCCTCCGGCGCACTGCGGGTGCGATTCGGCGAGGTGGAGGCGCGCGGCATCGCGCTCACCCCCGCTGGACGACTTCGATACGACCGGGCGATGGCCGAGGTCGATGCGCTGCCGGTGGTCTCCACCGATGGAGAAGCCGCCGCGCACGTGTGGCGGCGCTATTTTCCCGGCTTCGAGAGCCAGCTGTTCGACCAGGACCTGGGCCAGTACACGGTCACCGCGATGCATCATGCCGCCGACGGCCGGGCGCCAGGCGGGTCTGTGGCCGAGCTGGTTAGAGCCGGGTGGCTGCGCGCGGAACCTATTGTCTACGAGGACTTCCTGCCCCGGTCGGCAGCCGGGATCTTCCAGTCCAACCTGTCCGACGCCGGCTCGAAGGACGATTCCGTCCAGGGAACGGCTCTCGACGAGCAATGGATGGAAGGGGTGCTCGGCGCTACGCTGCACGATCCCTATCAGCTGTACCGCGCACAGCACGAGGTCAGCGTGCGAACCGCACTGACAACTCTCGGGTTGCCCGACGTTGTGGCGATGCCGGACGCATCGGAAAGCGGCGGGACAACGTCATGTCCCGCCTGAGCCCCACCGCGGAGCGGGTGCAACGCTCGGGCGTGCGAGAGATCGTCAATTTGGCGATGGGTCGCCCCGACGTCGTCCGGCTGGAGATCGGCGAGCCGAACTTTCCGACGCCTGCCCACGTCGTCGATGCCGCCGCGCGGTCGGCGCGGCCCGGAGCGGTTACGTGCAGAGCGCCGGGATGCCACAGCTGCGGCAGGCGGCCGCCGACAGTCTCCGCGCGCCGGCACTGCCTGGATATCTCGCCGGACCGGATCGTCGTGTGCCAGGGCGCCCCCCAAGGACTGGCCGCGGTGCTCGCAGCCACCGTCAGCGCCGGCGACGAAGTACTGGTGTTCCCGATCCGGCCTGGCCGAATTACGAGATGCAAGCGGTGCTGCTGGGCGCCACGGTCGCGCGCTACACCCTCGACCCGGCCAGTGGTTTCCAACCCGATCTCGAGCAGATCGCGCAGCTGATCGGTTCCCGGACCAAAGTTCTCGTGCTCAATTCGCCGTCGAATCCGACCGGCACCGGCCCCAGGACGCTCCCAGCAGCCAGAACACCCTGCTGGAAAGCTTGATCCCTAGCGGCATGGCCCCAGAGGTGGCCCAAGCCATGGTCGACGCCGCAGCCAAGGCCGGCCACGGCTTCACCGACGCCGCAGCCACCAAGACCGCCGTGACCGGGGGCAACTGGACGACGCCGGCGACGCTGCCCTGGACCTGGCGGTGGGTGTCTACAACGGGCGCCGCAGCGCCACCAAACTGTCCTCGCAGCCCGTGGGCGCCGAACTCGCCTCCCGATAGGACAAGCAGTACCCCCCCCGGCTCTGCGACGTGCAGGCCTCAAGGAAGTCGATCCGGTCGATCGTTTCCCGGTGCTGCGCGGCGTCTTCGGGTACAGCCGGGACGCCAGCTCCGCATCGTCCCGCCTGGTGATGTTCCGCGGGAAGCAGGGCGCCTTCCGTGTCTACGCCGACACCAATGAGACCGAAGCCCTGCTGATCCGACTCGACCCGCTGAGTGTCGCAAGATGGTTGTACGGCAAGGGGCTTCTCAATGCGGTCCCCACGTCGGCGAAGGAAGCCCGAACGGTCATCCTTCAGCATGCGCTGATACCTGGCCGCGGCGACGAGGTCTCCAAGTTACCGGCCAACTCCCGCCGCGAGCGAGCGTTCACCGCGATGCTCAACACCGTGAACGCACCACCCAAAGCCGCCCGACCCATTCGACCACCCAGCCCACCAGGCCCGACCGGCGCCACCCGGACACCACCGATACCCAGACCGGGCGAACAACCACGCCCGAACGCCGAAACGGGCGGATCAAGATCAACTGCAGGTTTCAAGATCAACTTTCATCCGTCGCGGTGGATCGAGGCTCAGCCGGTTGGGTTCTTCCTCCGGTAGGCCCGCCAGGTCGTCGCCCACCGGTCGGGGTCGTCCAACGACGAGCCGTCGATCTGGGCCACCACCTGGTTGTGCGGCGCAGTCTTCACCAACTCCGAGTCGGTCCGGCCCTCCTGCATCACATGAGCCAGAACGTCGATCCAATAATCGATGTCCTGACGGGACCAACCCTCGCCCGCTTCCGGAGTGAACGGCTCGGGCACGATCCACGGTTCGTGGCTCAGCCAAAAGGCGTCAACGCCGAAATCGGTCATCCGGTTCTGCACGTCGACCACGGTCACGCCGGTCTCGGCGGTGTAGTCGCCGAGCCCGTACCGGGTCATCTCCATCCGGTGCTTCTTCATCTCCGGGAACGACTTGCTGATGCCCGGGATGGTCAGCAGCCGGGTCTCCATGTAGTTGTTGGCCAGCACCGAGATGTCGGCCGCCTCCCGAATGCCGTTTCCGCCCATCGCGGTGAGCCAGGAATAGGCCTTGACCACCTCGTTGAGATTGCCGAGGTACTCGCGCACCCGGCCGATGCCGTCCGAATTCTCCCGACGGACAAAGGCTCCGTCGACCTCGTCGATCAGCGGGCCGGGCAAGAACCGCTCGAGTTCGGCCCAGCAGCCATAGGCACCGACAGCGGGGCCGCCACCGCCCTTGGCCACCCCGAACGTCTTGTGCAGCATGAACATGCAGGCGTCGAACCCAAGTTCGCGGGCCCGGATCCGGCCCATGACACCGTTGAAGTTCGCGTGGTCGTAGAAGCACAGCCCGCCGACCTCGTGGACCGCCTGCACCCACTGCTTAATATCAGGGTTGTAAATGCCCATGTCGTCCGGATTGTTGATCATCAGCGCCGCCGTACGGTCGCTGACCACCGCGCGCAAGGCATCCAACGACGGCAGCCCGTCCGAGCCGAGCGGAATGGTGATCACGTGGAAGCCGGCCGCCGCTGCAGTCGCCGGGTTGCACGGATGGGCCTGGGCGGTGGTGATGACCTCGCGCCGCTGCCCGAGTTCGCCGCGCTCGGCGAAGTATGCCCGCGTCACGGCCGCGTGGGTGTACGCGGCAGCCGCGCCCCCACCGGCCTGGAACACGAACCGGCTCATCCCGGACAGCTCACGCAGCATCAAATCAAAATGATGCACAATCTCCAACAGGCCCTGGATGGTCGAGTCGTCTTGGTGCGGATGGACTTCGGCCAGTTCGTCGCGCGCCGCCAATACCTGGTTGACCCGCGGGTTGTACTTCATCGTGCAGGTGCCGAACAAGCTGATCCCGACCATTCCCATCACCTGCTGTGACAGATGCAGGTAGTGCCGCAACACGTCCGGCTCGGCCACCTCACCCAGGGCCGGCGACTCGGCCCGACGAATCCCGGCTGGCAGCAGGTCGTCGAGCGACGGACCTCCGATCGGCGCCGGCGGCACGAAACCTCGCCGGCCCTCCGATCCCAGCTCCATGATCAGCGGTTCGTCCCAGACCGCGGCGTGGTAGCGCCGCACCGAGCCGGTCATGCCAGCACCTCCGCCAGAGCGTCGACGAGCGCCGAGATGTCCTCGACGGTATGAATTTCGGTCACGCAATACAGCGCGCTCTGCCCCAAGTCGGGGAAATCCATCGACAAATCCTTGCCGCCGAAAATTCCGCGATCCCGAAGGGCCTCGTTGACGGAGGCGACCGAGTGCCCGGTGGCCGAGAAATCGACCACGAACTCCTTGAAGAACCCTTCCGGCCAGTGGATCTGGATCCCAGGGAGTTCGGCGATCCGGCCGGCGGCATAAGCGGCGTTGCGGATCACCGTCTCGCCCAGCTCCCGGAAGCCGGTCGGACCCAGCAACGCCATGTAGACCGAATTCACGATCGTCCAGAGGTAGACCGAGTTTCCGGTCCAGTCGTTGCCGTCTTCCCGGGAGCCATAGGACGATTGATGGAACAGCGTCATGCCGAATGCCCGCTCGCCCGGCGTGGTGGTGTCCGCGATGCTCACCTGCAGGGTCGGATACTCCCGTGCATACCGAGGATCGTCGCGGGTGGCGATGAACCCACCGACCCCGCCGCCCGCGTTCAAGTGGATCCCGAGTGGCTGGGTGGTTCCGACGACGATGTCCGCACCCAAATCCGAAGGCGGCGCCAGGAGGCCGAGCGAGATGGGATCGACGCCCACCACCGTCTCGGCCCCGTGCGATCGGGCCATGGCTGCGATCGCCGCGAGGTCGGACTCGATGCGCCCGAGGTAATTCGGACTTTCCAAATAGACCGCCGCGGTGTCGCTCCCGAGCGCGGCGTCGACAGCCGCGACGCCGGCACGGCCGGTCGCCGGGTCGAATGGGACGACCCGGAGCTCGATCGGATGCTCGCTCTCGGTATACCCGCAGTAGGTGCGCATCACCGCCAGCCGTTCCGGATCCAACGAGCCGATCACCACCACCTGGTGCCGGCCGGTCATCCGGGTGGCCATCCGCACCGCGAAACCGGCTGCGGCGCCCCAGCTGTAGACCGGCAGCCCGACGAAGTCCATCCCGACCAGTTCGCCGAGTTGCGACGCGTACTCGAACCAGGCCTGGTTGCGTCCGTGATCGGACGACGGTGTGCCCCACACCGAGGTCAGGAACTCGCTCCGGCCGGCGATCTCGTCGCACACCGCGGGCACGTAGTGCTGCCAGTACCCGGCGCCGAGGAAGTTGAGATTGTCGGCGCAGCTGGCGTTCTTCCGCAGCAACCCGCCGACGTGCCGCCGCAGCGCGGCCTCGGACCGGATCCCGTCGGCGAGCGCGATCGGTGCCGCCGCATAGTGATCGGCCGGTATCTGCTCGAAAAGGTCTTCGATGTCGGTAATCCCGACCGCGGCCATCATCGCCGCCTTGTCGCCGACCGTCGAGTTCGGCATGTACGGATGCGCCATCGGTGATCCCTTCAATTCAGCCCAACGATTCCGGTTCACGCCAGCACCTGCAGCACCGTGCTGTGCTGCCGGGATGTTCGCACCCGCCGGAAGCCGACCAGCGAGTCCCGCACAAACCGATCGTCGACATCGATGCGCAGTACGGGTGGGTCCAACGCCGCGACTTTACCGGCAGCGGCGACTATCTCGATGTTCTCCGGCCCGACGGCGGCCAGTACCGCCGGCGACAGCTGCTGATTGCCGCGACCGAACAGGAACCCCTGACCGCCGACGACCCCGAGAATCAGCGCGGCTCGAGGATGAGCGGCCAGCAATCGCAGCAGGTCGGCCTCACCGGCGTCGGCGACCAGCACCCGACCGTCGAGCACCGCGTCGACACCCTCGATGGTCGACCCCAGGCCGAGCGCCCGGCTCACCTGGGCAACCGTCGATCCGGGTCCCAGTATGTACAACCGGCCCGACTCCATCTCGGCCGCGACAGCGCGGCCGAGTCCGGGCAGGTCCTGGTCCGCCGCTCCGGTCGAGAATGCCTTGGCCGACTGCAGCGCGCCGGAGATTCGAGGCACCGCAGCGGTTCCGAACAGTCGGGTACCGGTGCCGTCGGTGTCCACTATCTCGGCCTCGCCGAGCCCGGACGGGTGCGCCAGGTACCGCGCGGCCGCATCGCCGGCGGCCTCGGGACTCACCGCGAACACCCCGGAGTGCATCTTGACGCCGGAAGGCACCCCGAGCATCGGGATTACAGATCCACGCAGGTCAGCGGTGTGCAGAGCAGCAGCCACGTCTTGAGCCGTCCCATCCCCACCACCGAACAGCAACAGCGACACCCCGCGCGAGACCATGGCACCCACTGCGGCGTGGGTATCGGCGGCGGAGGTGACCCGGCTCGGCGAACCGATCAGCTCGACCACCCAGCCCGGCGGCATCAGGTCGGCGCCCATTGGTCCGGCCACGGTCAGCACCGCGAACGGCGGGCCCGACGACGACAGTCGGGTCAGTGCACGGCGCATTCGATCTCCGGCCACCGGCTCGGCGCCAGCAGCGAGTGCAGCGCCCAGCGCCTCGCCGTCGGTGCCGTGCAGGCCGACCGGGCCGCCCATTCCGGCGATCGGGTTGACCAGCACACCCAACGTCAGGTCGGTGGCCGTCGCCGGGCTCATCCCGGGCTCACAACAGCAGGCGCTGGGCTGCCGCGACATCGTCGAGAGCCTGCCGGATGGTCGCTGCCATCTCGTCGATCTCGGCCTCGGTGACCACGAACGGGGGAGAGAAGGACACCGTGTCCGACGCCGGCAGGGCGCGGGTGATGACGCCGAGTTCGAGAGCCCGGGCGACCACCGCTGCGGACACGCTGCCGAGCGGTTCGAAGTTGGTCACCGGGTTCTGGGTCGGGGTGAACTCGACCGCGGCCAGCAGGCCGTAACCCCGCACCTCCGCCACCAGCGGGTGGCCACCGAACTCGGCCTGCAGCCGGGAGGCCAGGTGGTCGCCCCGGGCCTTCGCCTGGGAGACCAGGCCGTCCCGCTCGATGATGTCGAGGTTGGTCATGGCGGCGGCGGCAGCCAGCGGGTGCGCCGAGTAGGTGTAGCCGTGGCTGAAGACCCCGTACTTCTCCGATCCGTTCGAGATCACATCCCAGACCCGCCCGGAAACGATGCACGCCGACAGCGGCATGTAGGCCGAGGTGATGCCTTTGGCCACGGTGATGAGGTCCGGCTCGAGACCGAAGACGGTGGAGCCGAACGCCTCACCGGTCCGACCGAATCCGCACACCACCTCGTCGGCGATCATCAGCACGTCGTACTTGCGCAGCACCGGCTGGATCGCCGGGAAGTAGGACTCCGGCGGGACTATCACGCCGCCGGCGGCCTGGATCGGCTCGGCAATGAACGCCGCCACCGTGTCCGGGCCCTCGTCCAGGATCAGCTGCTCGAGCTCGTCGGCCAGCTGCTGGGAGAACTGGTCGTCGGTCTGTCCCGGCTGCTTCTCCCACAATCGGTGCGGCGCACGGACATGCCGGACCATTGGCAACGGCAGATCGAACCCGGCGTGCATACCCGGGAGGCCGCAGAGGCTGGCCGTCATGATGGTCACACCGTGGTAGCCGCGACCGCGCGAAATGATCTTCTTCTTGGCCGGGCGGCCCAAAACGTTGTTGTAGTACCAGACCAGCTTGACCTGGGTGTCGTTGGCGTCAGAGCCGCTGTTGCCGAAGAACACCTTCGACATGTCGCCCGGGGCCATCGCAATGATCCGTTGCGCCAGCAGGGCCGTCGGCTCGTTCCCCATGCCGGCAAAGGTGTGGTAAAACGCCAGCTTGGCCGCCTGCTCCCGCATGCTGTCGGCCATTTCCTGGCTGCCGTACCCGATGTTGACGCACCACAGGCCACCCATGGCATCCAGATACGGGCGTCCGCTGGCATCGATCACCGTCGAGCCCTTGCCCTCGACGATCGTCAGCGGGCCGGCCTGCTCGTGCTGGCGGGCATTGGTGAAGGGGTGGAAGAAATACTCACGGTCGAGGTCCTCGACGGTCATGGACGCCTCCCATCTGAAGAAAGAATTCGCTCGTGCTGAACCCGCTCGAGTCGCTGTGGTGCTTGCCGGCCCCTCGAAACGGTGCGCCGCGAGCGGGTCATCGGGCACGGGAGAACTGTAGCAAAGCCTGGCCGCTTCGCGTACGATTGCCCGCATACCGGTCACCGTCGTCGTCTCGGCCGACCTCCTGGTTCGCCGCAGTCCGGTGGCGGTCGAACCCACGAGGGAGCCGAACCCCAGATGACTGCCACCCTTCGCCGGCCGGCGCTCACCGATCCGAGCCTGTTGCGAGACGAACTGTTCGTCAACGGTGCATGGACCTCCGGAAGCGCCCCGGGCACCGAGGTGCTCGATCCGGCCACCGGCGAAACCGTCGCGGTGATGGCCGGCGCCGACGGGAATGACGTGGTGCGCGCCATCGACGGCGCAGTCGCCGCCGGCGCCGCCTGGGCCGCCCTCACCGCCCCGGCCCGTTCCAAGATCTTGCGCCGCTGGTTCGACCTGATCGTCGAGAACGCCGACGACCTGGCCGCGATCCTGACCGCCGAGCAGGGCAAACCCCTGGTCGAGGCTCGTGGCGAGATCATTTACGGGGCAGGCTTTGTCGAGTGGTATGCCGAGGAGGCCAAGCGCGTCTACGGCGACGTCATCCCGACCAACAACGCCGGTCGTACGTTGATCACCATTCGGCAGCCGGTCGGCGTCACGGCCGCCATCACTCCGTGGAACTTCCCGTCCGCGATGATCCTCCGCAAGGCTGCTCCCGCGTTGGCTGCCGGTTGCACGATGATCGTGAAACCCGCTGAGGAGACCCCGCTCTCGGCCACTGCGTTGGCCGAGTTGGCGTCCCGCGCTGGCATCCCCGCCGGCGTGTTGAGCGTGGTTTCGGGGGAGCCAGCGATGATCGGCGACGTCCTCACCGCACACCCGGCGGTGCGAACCCTGAGCTTCACCGGCTCGACCGAGATCGGCAAGCTGCTGATGGCCAAGAGCGCCGGTACGGTCAAGCGTATGGCGCTCGAACTGGGTGGCAACGCTCCGTTCGTGGTCTTCGACGACGCCGATCTGGACGCCGCGGTGACCGGCGCGATCGCCTCCAAGTTCCGCAACGCCGGGCAGACCTGCGTGTGTGCCAACCGGGTCATCGTGCAGTCCGGTATCCACGACCGGTTCGTCGAGGCCTTCCGAGTGGCGATTGAGAAATTGGTGGTGGGCAACGGTTTCGACGCCGGCTCGGAGCAGGGGCCGCTGATCACCGAAGCGGCCGTCGAAAAGGTCACTCGGCACATCGAGGACGCCGTGGCCGGCGGCGGCACCGTCGTCACCGGTGGTGCCCGGCACGAGCTCGGCGGCACCTTCTTCACCCCGACGTTGATCACCGGAGTCCGCCCGGACAGCCTGATCTGCCGGGAGGAGACGTTCGGTCCGGTCGCGCCGGTCATCCGGTTCGAGACCGAGGACGAGGCGGTCGCGATGGCCAACGACACTCCGTTCGGACTGGCCGCGTACTTCTACACGTCGGATCTCGGCCGGATGTGGCGGGTCGGGGAGGCCCTGGAATTCGGGGTTGTGGGCGTCAACACGGGCCTGATCTCCTACGAGGGCGCGCCTTTCGGCGGGGTGAAGGAGTCCGGGCTGGGCCGCGAGGGTTCCCGGCACGGCATCGACGAGTACACCGACATCAAATACCTCTGCGTCGACGGCCTCGGTCGCTGATCGCACCCAGCACGACCGCCGCAGCTAGCCGGTCCGGGAGGGCGCCGGGCGGCCTACCGTGCGCACAGCGCTCGGTGGGGTACCGACTCCGGGCGCCCGTCGCAGCGGACACCACATCCGCCGGCGGGGGCAGCGCCAGCATCGGACAGGGGAGCACTGGCGTGAAGGTGGTCAGCCAGAGCGCAGCCGTCGAGCCGGACATCGACGAACCACCGGACCAGGACACCACCGCCCGGCCACGGGACTTCGTGCAGTCGCACGAGCGTGGGCTGGCGATCATCAAGGTGTTCAGCGCCCAGCGCCCGTCGATGACCGTCGGACCTGGCGCTGGAATCGGGGTTGACCCGGGCAGCCGTCCGCCGGTTCCTGCTTATCCTCAGCGATCTGGGATACGTCGCCCAGAAGGGCAACCGGCTCGAGCTGACCCCGAAGGTTCTCGAACTTGGCTACTCCTCCTGTCCGCGCTGTCCTTCCCCGACGTCGCCCTGCCTCATCTCGAACGCCTCGTTGCCGAGACGTCCAAGGCCAGCGAGGGTTCCATTCTCCACCAGGCGAGATCCTCCACGTCGTCAGGGTCCCCGGACCGGCGCTGATGACCATCTCGGTCAACGTCGGAGCCCGGCGCCCCGCCCATGCGACCGCGATGGGCCGGGTGCTGCTGGCCGACCTGGCCGCGGCCGAGCTCGACGACTACCTCGCGACCACCCATCTCGATCAGCTGCTGCCCCGCACCCTCACCCAGCCGACCAAGTTGCGCAAGGAACTGGATCTGGTGCGCCGCAGCGGCTACGCGTTGGTCAACCAGGAACTCGAGGAGGGTCTGGTAGCGGTGCCGGTGCCGGTGCGTGCGGGCCGGGCCCGGGCGGCGATCAACCTGTCCACCCACATCGGGCGGAAATCGGTCGAGGACATGCGCGACCTGGTGCCACTGATCAAGCGTGCGGTCGCCGACATCGAATTGGGATTGCGGCATTCCACCGCATGGGTGGACTGAGATCGCTGAGATCACTGTCCTAGAGCATGGATCGGGCATCCCGCGCGTGACATGATCCCGAGCATGATCGACACCGAAGTCGCCATCGCCCAGCGGACCGCGCTGGTCACCGGCGCCGGCGGCGCGATCGGTGCCGCGATCGCCGGCCGGCTGGCCCGCCGCGGCATTCGGGTAGCGGTCAATGACGTCGATCTGGAACGGGCCACCGCGGTGGCCGAGCTGACCGAGCGCGCGACCGGAACGCCGTGCGCGGCGTTCTCGGCCGACGTCTGCGACCGGGCCGGGGTCGCCGAGATGGCGGCTGCTGTCGCCGACAAGCTGGGGACCATCGGCATTCTGGTCAACAACGCCGGGGTGCTGCGCAATGCCCGGCTCGAGGATCTCGACGACGCCCGCTGGAATCAGGTGATCGACGTGCATCTGCGGGGCGCGTTCCTGTGCTCGCAGGCCGTCATCAGGGACATGAAAGCCACAGGCTGGGGGCGGATCGTCAACATCTCGTCGGGGGCTGTCCGCGGGTCGCACCGCGGCCAGACCAACTATGCCACCGCCAAAGCCGGGCTGATCGGTATGGCTAAGACCCTGGCCGTAGAACACGGTCCGTTCGGGATCACGGCGAATGTGGTTGCCCCCGGGGCGATCCGCTCCGACATGACCAGGGCCACGGCGGACCAGCTCGGCATCAGTTTTGCCGAGTACGAGAAGCAGATCTCTGCCGGTATCGCCCGACGCCGGCTCGGCGAACCCGAGGACGTCGCCACCGCGGTCGATTTCTTCACCACCGAAGCGGCCGACTTCATCACCGGCCAGGTGCTGTACGTCTCCGGGAGCCCCTGACCGACCCGGACCGGCCGGCGCGATCATCGGTCAACTCCGGCCGGCAGCGCCGTGAGATCGTCCCAGTCGACAGCACTCTGGTAGGCGAAGGCGGTCCGCAGCAGGGTTCCGTCCTCGAAGTGCCGGCCGACCAGTTGCATACCGACCGGCAGGCCAAGGACTTTCCCGCACGGTACCGACAGGGCCGGATGTCCCGTGTAGTTCAGCGGTTTGGTGTTGTAGGCCGACGACGTGTACATCCAGTTGTGCTCGTCCACGTCCCGGATCAACGTGGCTCTCCGGTCCTCGACCGGACCGTCGCGCAGTTCGTCCCGTACCGGTGCCACCGCCCGCACCGTCGGCATCACCAGTACGTCAACTCGTTCCAGCGCCTCGCCGTAGACGCGTCGGAACGCGCGCCGCACATTCTGGGCCTTCGCATAGACCGCGCCGCCGTACAGCTTCCGGGACAGCTGCCCGGCGAGATGGTTCACCTTGATCCGTGGCGGTAGCAGATCAAGGTGCTCCCGCCACATCCCGCCGATCGCTGCGCCGGTCGCGCCTGGGTACCAGCCCTGATGACCGGTCCCGAACGGGCCGGTGTCCAACACTGCCCTGGTCCCGTCGATCGCGAGTGCGGCGTACACGTCGTCGAACCGACGGTGCCCTGGAACGGAGATCCGTTCCACCACTGCCCCCGCGGCCGCCAGCACGCTCATCGCGGCCCACACCGCGGCAGCGACGCCGGGATCGATGGGCTCGTCGAAGGATTCGGTCAGCACCCCGACGCGCAGCCCGGCGATCCCACGATCGAGCCAGGATGTGGTGTCGACGCGGTCCGGCACCTCCCGGCCCTGCCGGGGGTCCAACCCGTCGGGTCCAGCGATGACATCCAAGGTTCGGGCGACATCCTCGACGCGGCGCGCGATCGGTCCGACATGGTCGAGAGTCGGCTCGAATCCGTAGGTCACACCGAAGTGCGAGACCAGGCCAAAGGTCGGCTTCAGTCCGACCACACCGCAGTACGCGGCCGGGATCCGGATCGATCCACCCTGATCGCCGCCGATGGACACCTCCACGTCGCCGGCAGCCACGGCGACCGCCGACCCCGAGGACGATCCGCCGGGGGTGCGGTCGTGATCGTGCGGATTGCGCGGCACCGGATATTCGTCGAGAAAGCCGCTCATGGTGTTCTTCCCGCAGATCGTCCCACCGGCGGCGAGCATCCGGGTCACCACGGTGGCGTCGAACTCCGGCACGTAGTCGGCGAGGGATCGCGAGTTGAACGCCTGCGGGATGCCCGCGACGCTGACCTGATCCTTCACCCCGACGCGGCACCCCGACAGCGGACCGGATGGCGCGCCGGGGATCTCGCATCGCCACATCCACGCGCCCAGCGGGTCCGCCTCCGGCCCGGGCCGGTGCCCGGGTTCCCTTGCCGGTGATTCCAGCGGTGGGCAGGACTCGTCCAGCCGATCGGCCAGGAAGTCCGAGTGATGCCGTAGCTGCTCGGCCACCCGCTGCTGGTAGACGGCGACCTCGTCGCTCTCCAGGTGCAGGCCGACAATCCGAGCGGCCTCGAGCACCTGGTCGGCGGTGGGTGGGATGAACATCTTCGCTCCCCTCAGCTCGGCTCGATCACGAACCGCCCGAACGTCATGACGCCGCGCGGTTTCCGCAAGGTCGCTAGACCTTGCATCGGATCCTCGTCCAGAAGGATCAGGTCCGCGACACCGCCCGGTCCAGGTGCGCTCAACTCGCCCAGGCCGACCAGCGCCCTGGCGCTCGTGGTGGCCGCGTAGAGCACCTGTTGCAGGGTCATGCCGACCTCGTGGAGCAGCTCAAGTTCACGATGCAGCCGCGGGCCGATCGGGTTCAGATCGGCGCCGGTGGCGATCCGGACACCGGCCGCCAGGCAGATCCGGAGCGATTCGGCGTGCCCTGCAGCACTTTCCACGGCTCGCTCGGCTGCGTGCGGCGGCCAGCCCGTGTCGATCATCATCTGCCGGTCGTGGGTGACACCGATGGTCGGGATCAGCCAGGTGCCCCGTTCGGCCATGGTCGCAGCTGCCGCCTCGTCCAGCGCGTACCCGTGCTCCACGGACCGGCCGCCCAGGTTCGCGAACTGCTCGGCCAGTCGGGCGCTGCCGCAGTGCGCCGCCACCGGCACACCCCGGTCATGTGCCGCGGCCAATGCCGCTTTCAGTTCGCTGTCGTCGAACTGCTTACCGGCGACCGACTCGTGCTCGCTATAGAGACCGCCGGTGATCAAGATCTTTATCCATTCGGCGCCCTGCTCGACGAGGGTCCGGACGGCACGCCGCATCTCGACCGGTCCGTCGGCGATGATGCCGGTCTCGACATCGACGTACCGGCGCGGGTACGCGGTTCCGTGGCCGCCGGTGGTGCGGACCGACCGGCCGGCCGCGATCAGCCGCGGACCGGACGCCTCGCCGGTACGCAAGGACTTGGCCCAGGCCAGATCAACACCCGAGCCGTCACCGACCGCCCGGACGCCGGTGACCCCCATCGACGCGGCTTCTTGTAGGTTGATACCGGCCCTGATGGTCCGCGCAGCCACACCCTCGAAGTAGCCCTCGGCCGACGGGTCGTACATCAGGCTGCCCGGGTGCGCATGCGAATCCCACAGGCCCCACATCACCGTCAGACCGGTGGCATCGATGTCGCGGGCATCGGTGAGATCGCCCGGATCGACGACCAGGCCGTCCCGGACACCGACATCGGACCGAGCGCTTCCACCGGTGGCAGTGTCCAGCACCGACCCACCCCTGAGCAGGAACTGGTCAGCCACCAACTTGTCAGGCACTGAGGTTTCCTCCGACGCCGGCCGGGAGCATCTGCTCGGCGACGAGTTTGAGCGGCAACGAGCCGAATCCGAGCAGGGTGTCATGGAAGTCGAGCAGCGTGAAGGTATCGCCGCGCCGCTCCTGATATGCCGTCCGGAGGTCGTGGATCGCCAACCGTCCCAACAGATACGAGGAGGGATAGGTCGGATTGTCGTGGCGCGTGTAGCGACGCACCTCGCCCTCGGCCATGTGCCGATCCATCGCCGCCTCGGTGCGGAGCAGGTCGACGGCCTGCTCGAACGTCAGCGAACCGGTGTGCAGGCCGACGTCGATGACCACCCGCAGGGCCCGCCACAACGAGTTCCGCAGCTTGAACAGGATGACCGCCGGGTTGTCGAAGAAGCCGGTCTCCTCGAAGAGGTCCTCGACGTAGAGCCCCCAGCCCTCGACGAACTGCGGGCAGGAGAAGTACCGCCGGATGGCCGAATCCTTGGTGGCCAGCTTGTGGTGCACCTTCTGCAAGTGATGCCCGGGGTAGATCTCGTGCCCGGCAATGGATTCAGCGAACACGTAGCAGTTGTCGCGCATCTGCTCGAGTCGTTGAGCCGCCGGGGCAGCTGGATCCGACGGCGTTATCAGCCACTCGCTGGCCAAGCCCCGCTCGAACGGCGGCGTGGTGCTCATCACCGCGATCGGCAGGCTGGCCCGCATAAATTCCGGCACCCATTCCATGGTGCAGATCTCGCCCTCCGGCAGCGTCGCCAGCGCGGCGTCCTGGGTGTGCTTCCGCGCTCGCTGCAATTCGTGGAAGTAAGAGTCCTTGAACTCGGCCGGTTGCGGGTGGTTGTCCTTGATCCGGGAGACCTGTTCCTGCCACGACAGTTCCGGATCGAGGGAGGCGGCGAACTCGGCCAGGGCCTTTGAGTCGGCCGCGACGGTGTCCCGGCCGAGCTCTTCGAGCGTCCGATGGTCCAGGTCCAACAGGTGATAGCTCTGCAGCATGAAGTCGAAGTGCTCGCTCCCGCTGGCCCAGTTCCCGGCGGCCCGTCCGGCGAGTTCTTCGACGAACGAGCGATACTCCGCAACGCCCGCAGCGGCTTTCCGGCTCTTCTCGGCGATCTCGGAGCCGAGTGCGCCGTCCACCTGCGCACCGAACGCCGGCACGCTGTTGGTCAGGAACCGCTCGAGACCGGTCGTCGACGTCAGCCCGGTCTCGGCCCAGAGGGCCGGCGTCTGCTCAGTGAGATTGGTTCGTGCCGAGGCCAAATAAGCCGGAATCCCGTCCAGCCGCCGGCACAGGGCCGCGGCTCGTTCCTCCACCGGGGCGTGGTCGCGCGTCATCAGCACGGACAGGGCGTCGCCCAGGCTCTCGCTGTACAGGTACGGTGCCCGCCGCCAGACTTCCTGCAGATCCTTGCGAACGGCGCTCCGGCCCTCGATGATGCCGGTCTGCCAGTCGAGCCGTTCGAGCCCGGAAAGCTGGTCGGGATCGAATCGCTCCAGGTCCCGCACGAAGTCGCGGTGCCGCTGCTCGGACGCCTGGAAGGCGTCGGCCGACACGTTCCCCAGTTCCGCGTCATGCTCGTGCACACCGAGCTTCGTGGCGGCGATCGGGTTGGCCGTGAACGTGTCCCGCACGTAGCCGTCCAGTACGTCCTTGAGTGGCGCGTCATCGTGAATCTGCATTGCTGAGCCTCCGGGTCGGTCGATCGGGTGGTGCTGGAGCTGCCGGGTCACGAGGTGAGTCGCCAGGTCTCGCCCGACTGCCGGCGCAGGACGTACAGCAATTCGTTGTCTATGGCATCGTCCAGCAGCCGGCGGGCCAGATAATTGTCGTCGGCCCACCGTTTCAGGGCGGCGAGAACGTCGGGCCGGTCGGCGCTTTCGGGCTGGAACCCGACCCGGTCCAACATCATCGCCAGTTCGCGCAGCGCCGCCTCGGACACCGGCACCGATCCGGCCTGGTGGGTCTTGTCCAGGCTGACCTCCTGGATGTCGACCAGCCGGGACAGTTCGACGACCGGGTCCAGGTGATCGTCAACGCGCAGGTCCGCGTAGATGTCGCAACCGCCCTCGTGGGCGCCGTTCTCGGTCACCACCAGCAACGCCGCGCTCTGCCGGCCACGCCGGTCACCGCCGGCCCGGTCGCCCGCCAGCAGGGTGGCGACCATCCGCCGGGCGATCGGATCCGACTCGTCGGTCGCCAACCAGGCGCGTTCCATGGCCGCGACAACCTGCGGGCCCGACAACAGGTTTCCCTGGATCGCATACCCGGGACCGGTCGCATGCCCGGACCACGGGATGCAATTCTGTCCGGTGTGGCTGGCGGACACGCCGTCCTTGTCGACGATGCCCACCTGGCGCACGTCGGCCATCTCATCCTCGTCGATCAGCTGCTGCACCGCTTCCGGAGCGGACGCACCGGCCCGGAGCGCGGCCAGCCCGCGTTCGCGGAAGGTCAGGTTGCAGAACGCCTGGGTGGCAACGGCACCGATGCCGACTTCGGCAGCCGGTACGGCGCGGCCGACCGCGAGCACCTTCGAGCTCACCGCCACCCCCCACCAGGCGCCGTCAGCGCTCCGCGCTGCGATGGAGAACGTCATTCGATTCCAGCCTCCTAGATGATGAACAACCTGATCTGATGGTGATGGTCACTGCGCAAAGGTCGGCTGCGGATCCGCGAAGTGGCAGGCCACCCGGTGATCAACGCCCGGCCGAACGACCAGCTCCGGGTCCTGCTCGGCGCAGATGTCCTCGGCCTTCCAGCATCTGGTGCGGAACCGGCAGCCACTCGGCGGGTTCGACGGATCGGGGACGTCTCCGGTCAGCACCACCCGGCGACTTTCGTCTCGCAGGTCCGGGTCCGGTAGCGGCACCGCGGACAGCAGCGCCTGCGTGTATGGATGCGCGGCGGAGTCGAAGAGCTCGTCCCTGGTTCCGATCTCGACGATCCGGCCGAGGTACATCACCGCGACGGTGTCGCACAGGTGCCGGACCACCGACAGATCGTGCGAGATGAACAGCATGGCGAGTTGTTGCTCGTCCCGCAGGTCCCGCAACAGGTTCAGCACCTGGGCCTGGGCCGACACATCCAGCGACGAAACGGGTTCGTCCAGCACGATCACCTGTGGTTTGAGGGCAAGCGCCCGGGCGATCGCGACGCGCTGCCGTTGGCCTCCGGAGAATTCGTGCGGGTAGCGGGCCGCCAGCCGTGGGTTTAGCCCGACGCTCCGGAGCAGCGCGTTAACCTGTCGATCCAGTTCTGGCTGACGCACCCCGTGCACCTGCAGCGGCTCACCGATGGTCTCCCGGATCGTCATCTTGGGGTTCAGCGATGAGTACGGGTCCTGGAACACGATCTGGGTGTGCCCGCGGAGCGGACGGAGTTTCGACTTGGACCAGCTGGTGATGTCCTCGTCATGGTAGAGGATCTTCCCGCTGGTAACCGGTTCGAGCTTCATCACGCAGCGGCCGACGGTCGACTTGCCGCAGCCCGATTCGCCGACCAGGCCGAGGGTTTCGCCGGCCTCGATAATCAGCTCGATGCCATCGACGGCCTGCACCACCTTGCCGGAATGGGTGCGGGACCAGCGGTTGGGCTTGTAGTGCTTGACCAGGTCGAGAATCAGCAGAGCCGCGGTCCGGTCAGGTCGCTCAACGGAGACCGCCTTGGTCAGCATCACGGCCGTCCCCGCTTCGGCGTCCGCCACCGCCGGCTCAATCGCATCGGGGCTGTGCACAGGGACGACGGCGTCGGCCGATTCGAGGACATCGTCGGCAGTCATTGGCTCCGCCGCTGATTCCAGGGCGGTCGCGACCGTCACCGGAGTCGCTCCGAGCAGTTCTTCGGCGAAATGACAGGCCGTGACATGTCCGTTCGCGATCGTCCGCAGCAGTGGCGTCTCCTCGACACACCGGCGCCGCCCACCAAACAGCGGGCATCTGGCCGCGAAGGCGCAGCCGGTCATGTCCCCCAACAGGTCCGGGGGCTCACCTGGGATGGCGGCCAGCCGACCGGCCCCCAGGGACAGCGAGGATCGGCTCGCCAGCAGGGCCAGGAAGTACGGATGGGCCGGCTGCCGGTACAACGCGTGGACGTCGGCCATCTCGACGATCCGGCCGGCGTACATGACGGCGACCCGGTCGGCGCGCTCCGCGATCACGCCGAGGTCGTGGGTGATCAGCACCATGCTGGCCTGGTAGCTGCGTTGAGCATTGACCAAGACCTCGAGAACCTGCGCCTGAACGGTGACGTCGAGCGCTGTGGTCGGCTCGTCCGCGATCAATACCTTCGGCTTGTTGGCGATCGCCATCGCGATCATCGCGCGTTGCCGCATCCCGCCGGAGAACTGCGACGGATACTGCCGGCTGCGGACATCGGGTCTGGGCACACCGACCGAGGCGAGCAGGTCGACCACTTCGCGATGCGCCTGTGAGCGGGACAGTTCGCGATGGTGGGTGCGCAGCACGTCGGAGATCTGGGCCCCGATGGTGAACACCGGGTTCAGGCTGGTCATCGGGTCCTGGAAGACCATGGCCACGTCGCGACCGCGCAGCAGCCGCATCTCACTGTCCGGCAGTCGGAGCAGGTCCCGCCCGTCGAGCAGGACCTGGCCGGCGGTGACCTTCGCGGTCGGCGGTTGCAGACCGAGCGCGGTCCGGGCGGTGATCGATTTACCGGAGCCGCTCTCGCCGACGATGCCCAAGGTCTCGCCCACCCGGAGCTCGAGTGACACTCCATTGACGGCATGCACCGTGCCCTCCGGGATGGCGAACTCGACGGCCAGGTTCTGGATCGACAGCGCGACGTCGGAACGGATCTCGGCGGCCGGTACGGGGAGCACCTCGGGAGCGGATCTCATCGGACCAGCCAGCCGCCGTCGACGTAGATCGTCTGACCAGTGATCCACGAGGCGTCGTCGGACGCGAGAAAGGCCACCGCGGCCGCGATGTCGGCTCCGGTGCCGAGCCGGCCCAACGGGTACTCGTCGACATAACCCTTATACTTCTCGGCCGGCTCATCCCGGCGGGGCACCGTGCCGGGACCTACGGCGTTGACCCGGATGCCGGCGCCCGCCAGATCCCGGGCCAACGCCCGGGTCAGCATCTGCACGCCTCCCTTGCTGGCGGCATAGTGGACCTGGCGCGGGTACGGCATCACCGACTCGACCGAGGCGATGTTGACGATGACGCCGGGTCGGCCGGCGGCGAGCCACTTCCCGGTCACGGTCTGGCAGCCCAGGAACGGTCCGCGCAGGTTGGTCTCGATGACCTCCTCCCAAAGCGCGTCGGTGATCTCCATCGGCTCCAGTGAGTGGTCGACACCCGCACAGTTGACGAGGATGTCTACGTCACCGAGCGCGACGGCGGCCGCCTCGAAGGACTTCTCGACGGCGGGCCGGGTCCGCACGTCCGCCTGGATGTCGACACCGGTACCGCCCGCGGCGGTCATCTCGGCCACGGTGTTGGCCGCGGACGGCGCATCGAGATCGACGACCGCGACGACAGCCCCCTCGGCGGCGAGCCGCAGGCAGATCGCGCGGCCGATGTTGCCACCACCGCCGGTAACGATGGCGACCCGGCCGGTCAAACGGTCCTCGAGCATCTGTTCCCTCTCACATCCGTACGTCGAGCGCGTCGCGAATTCCGTCGCCGATGAAATTGAAGGACATGACCGTCAGGAAGATCGCGATACCCGGGAAGGTCGCGATCCACCAGGCCTGGCTCAAGTAGTCCGAACCCTCGGACAGCATGTTGCCCCAGGACGGGGTCGGCGGCTGGGCACCGATTCCCAGGTAGCTCAGCGCACTCTCGAGCAGGATTACCAGAGAGATGGTCAGGGTGGCCTGGACCACGACGACGTCGAGTACGTTGCGCAGCAGGTCCTTACGCATGATCCGGATGGTGCCGGAGCCGATCGTCTCGGAGGCCAGCACGAATTCCATCGACCTGAGTTTGAGGACTTGGCCGCGGACCAGCCGGGCGGTCGACATCCATGCGGAGACCCCGATGAACAGCACCACCTTGTAGGTGCCGGTCCCGAACAACGAAATCAGCACCAACAGCAGCATGAAATCGGGGATGGACATGCAGATGTCGACGAACCGCATCAACGGGCCTTCGGCCCGCCGCAGGTAGCCGGCAGCCAACCCGATGGCCACACCGATGATCAGCACGATGCAGACGCTCAGCACGCCGACGATCAGGGACACCCGGGAACCGACCATGATCCGGGACAACAGGTCCCGGCCGTACTCGTCGGTGCCGAGCCAGTGCGCCGCACCCGGGGCCTGCAGGTTCTCCAGAATGTTCTGGTTGGCCGGCGGAAACTGGGTGATCAGGTCGCCGAGCGCCGCGATCACCACCAGGAAGAGCACGAAGACGGCGGAGATGACCGCCGGGACGTTGCGACAGTATCGCCGGAACGCGCGACGTCCCCGCCGACGCCCCGCGACCACCGGTGCCGGGCCGGAGGGCGACTCCACCGGCAGCGCACGATCTTCGAGCACGGTCACCCCCTCAATCGAGTGAGACGCGGGGATCGATGGCGACATACAGCAGATCGATCACCAGGTTGGCGAGCATGACGAAGGCGCCGGTGAGCAGACCCAGACCCATCACGATCGGGAAGTCGTGCCGTTGGATGCTGTCGTAGGCGAGCCGGCCCAGGCCCGGCCAGGCGAAGATCGACTCCACCACCACGCTGCCGCCGATCAGCCGCGGCAGCGAGAGGCCGATGATCGTCAGGGTGGGCAGCAAGGCGGGTTTGAGCGCGTACCGGAAGTTGATCCGGGACTTGCGGATGCCGAAGGCCTTGGCGGTCATGATGTAGTCCTGGCCCAGGGTCTCGATCATCCCGGCCCGGACGAACCGCGCGTACCAGGGCACCAGGGCCAGGCTCAGGACGATCACCGGCAACACGAAGTGATCCAGGTTCTGCCAGAACGGTCCGGTGCCGTTGCCGGACACCGGAAGCCATTTCAGCCGCACCGAGAACAGCATGATCAGCATCAACGCGAACCAAAAGCTGGGCATGCTCAGGCCGAACAGCGACCCGGATGTCACCGTGTGATCCAGCAGGCTGTAGCGCTTGACCGCGGCCACCACCCCGGCCGGGATGGCGATCAGGATCGACAGCACAATCACCGTGGTCTGCAGCTGCGCGGTCGGCCACAGCGATCGGTCGATGACCGTCAGCACCGGCTGGCCGTAGCTGTACGCGGTGCCGAGATCGCCGTGCAGCAACTGCACCAGCCAGTGCCAGTACTGTTCCGGCGGTGACCGATCCAGCCCGAGCTGGTGGATCAGCCGGTCACGCTGCCCGGGATCGGTGACCGTCTCCGGGATCAGATGGTCGACCGCATTGCCGGGTGCCAGCTGCAGCAGGGTGAACAGGATCAGGCTCAGGCCGATGATCATGACGGCCGCCTGGAGCAGCCGGCGTCCGATGTAGATCAACACGTGGCCATCCCCTGGTCCCGTTCCATCCCGTGCGCGCAGTTCCGGTCAGGACTCGGTCAGCTGGGCGATGTTCCAGAACGGGCCGATCACGCTGGGATCGACATTCCCGTACTTCTTATTGATCACCAAGGAATTCGGGTACCAGGCGGTCGGGATGTACGGGAGTTCGGCGACCAGCAACTTCTGCACGTCGGTGTAGATCGCCTTGCGCTTGGTCTGGTCCAGTTCGGCACCTGCAGTGGCCAGCATCTTGTCCAGATCAGCGTTGGCGTAACCGGAATAGTTGGTCGGTCCGTCGGTGACCAGGGCGGTGTCCATGGCCGTCGGGTCCGGAATCGCTGTGGTGGTGCTGAGAACCGCGGTGTCGAAGGTGCCCTTCTTGACCTCACCGATGAAGGTCGCCCACTCGTAGGATTTGACGGTGACCTTTACCCCGAGCTCGGCCAGCGCGGCCTGGATGTAGACCTGCTCCTGCTCGCGGTACTGGTTGCCCGCGTTGGTGATGATCTCGAAGGTGAGGCCCTTGCCGCCCGGGTAACCGGCCTCCGCGAGCAGCGCCTTGGCCTTGTCCGGGTCGTAGGTCGGCACGGCGGCCGCCTTGTCGTAGGCCCAACTCGCGTACTCGTAGAAGGTCGCCGGCACCGGGTCGTCGATGTACATGAACTTCTTTTGGAAGGTGATGAAGTCGACCGCGCGCGCCATGGCCTGGCGAAGCTTGAGATTGTCCTTCCAGGGCGCCTTGCGCAGATTCAGGTACCAGGCCTCGCCGGCGGTCGAGTCGACCAGATGAACTGCCAGGTCAGCGTTCTGGCGTAACTCGTGCAGGGACGACTGCGGCGCTACGATGGTCGCGTCGAACTGGCCGGACGTCACACCCTGGCTCAGCGTGTTCATGTCCGGGATCACGGTCTGGGTGATCCCACCCATGCAGGCCTTCTCGCCCCAGTAGTCGGCGTTGGCCTCGACCTCGAAGGACGAACCCGGCACCCACGACTTGAACTTGAACGGACCGCTGCCGACCGGGTTGTGGCTGTAGTCGCTGGAGGTGGTGAGCGGACCCTTGTCCTTCAGCAGGTGCGACGGCAGTGGCTTCAGGTTGCGGGCGATCACGGTGAGGAAACCCGCGTACGGCTCGCTCAGGGTCATGGTGATCGTCTGGTCGTCGACCACCTTCAGCCCCGGAAGACTGGTGGCGGACCCGGCGATGACGGCACCGGAACCGGCCAACCTCGACCAGTAGCTCTGGAACGGGCCGGTGTAGTCCTTGGCCAGGATCGACATCACCGTGAATTCGACATCCTTGGCGGTCAGGGGTGTCCCGTCCCAAAACTTGGCCTTCGGGTCCAGATGGAAGGTGTAGGTCTTGCGGTCCTTCGACACATCCCACGAGGTGGCCAGGTGGGCCTTCGGGCCGAGCGTCTTAGGATCGACCATGACCAGCGGGTCGAACATCAGGTCGGTGCGCCAGTAGCCGTCCGAGTCGATGGCCAGGATCGGGTTGATGTTGTTGGCGTCGCCGTTGGTGCCCAGCTTGATCGACGAGGTGCCACAGCCGGCGCCGGACGGCTGGCTGGCCGAACCAGCGGACGTCGCCGCCGCGGATCCGGTGCCCGAGCCGGCGGCGGCCGAGCCGGTGGTTCCGGAAGCCGTGATCCCGGCCGCGTCCGGAGTCGACTTTCCGCAGGCGACGAGTCCGGTCGTCACGGCCGCCAACCCCAGAATCTGCAACATCTCTCGACGACTGACCACAGGCCGATTCGTCATGGTGCCTCCGTTTCGCTACCGCTGCCCGATGGATGGAATGAGACTTGGTGGATGAGACTGAGTGAAGGTGGCTGCTGTCGAACGGGGACGAATCTGGGGGTGTGACGGTGGATCGATCCTTCGACGACCGGCGCTCCGGGCCTAGGAATGGTGGACTTGACGGCAGTGCTGTGGAATCACACGCGGTTCACCGCGCACCTGGTTGTCCGTACAGCATGGTGAAGACGACGCTGTACGCATAACGCACACTTGATCGCACTGCAAAATCTACGGCATGTGGACTGAGGCGTCAATACACGAAGCGCAACGGGCCTGACCCGTTACGCAGTTGAAACGTCCTGCCACTTATTACGGAATCGATCAACATGATCTTGCCCGCCGGATTGCTGCCGGATTTCGTGCAGGTTGCTTCGCGGAACGGGCCGAGGGCCGTTCCTGCGTCCTGCCGACGTCACCAGGCAGCTGCCATGCAGTCCCTTCGGGGGTCGGCGCCGGCTTCAAGGCTGTCGCCGAGGGTGCGCACCGCACATACCGCACCCATCAGCCGGGAAAAGGCGGGGAGCTCGCGGACGATGTGACCACGCGCGACGAGATCATCGATGCCGGCGCCGATCCGGCTTTCGGCGAGCAGGACGCCCGGCTGCGCGCCGTGCGGGTGGAACGAATCAGGCGCCGCCAGTGAAACCACCCGGGGCCTCTCGATGGCGTCCTGGGTGGTCAGTCCGAAATCGATCATCCGGATGGCCACCTGGACCATCGCCTGCGGCTGGGCGTCGCCACCCGGACAACCGAACGCCATGACCGCGCGGCCGTTCCGCATCAACAGGGCCGGGTTGGGCGTCAGCCGCGGCCGCTTCCCCGGCGCCACGCAGGCCGGATGAGAGGCGTCGAGACGGAGCTGGTTCCCGCTGGTCGACACGATGATCCCCAGGCCCGGCACCAGCGGACTGCTCAGGCCCGAGTCGGACGGCGGCGCCGAAAAGGCGTTCCCGGCCGTATCCATCGCCGCAACGTAGGCCGTGTCGCGACCGGGCGGGCCGGGCGTCAGGGCCGGTGGCGCTGGTACGGAACGGTCGAGTCGTCCTGAGACCGCCCAGGGGTCACCCGCCTGCGGCAGGGATTGATGGGCGCGATCGGTGATCTCTCGTGGTAGCGGATCTGGCCATACCCCTTGTGGAGCAGGCCGTCCAGCGGAACGTCGACGAAGCCCGGATCGCCGAAGTAGGCCTCCCGATCGGCGAACGTCAACTTGATCGCCTCGGCGCACAGATGCATGAGCCTGGGGTGGTCAGGGTCGAGCGTGGATATGTCCACACATTCGAGAATGTTCAGGGCCATCGGTACCACCGGCCCCTGACTCCACGGTCCGCAGGCATGGACGTCGGTTCCGCAATAGGTGCTGTGCACCGCCGGTCCGGATTCCACCTGCGCGGCCGCCAGGTCGCACTCGGTGATGGCACCACCGGTCGCCCGCATGAAGTCCGCGATGCGCGCGGTAGAAGTACTCCCGGGCCGCCCGGCATCCCTGCCTCGGTGGATAGGTAGTGGGTCGAACTGATCGCGCAGCGGGATCCCTGTACGGCCGGGCGTCCGGTGGTCGCGGTGATCACGCCCGTCCTCCGAGGATGGCTAAAGCAAAGATGGCAATGTGCGCACAACGCACTACCGCGCGCGCTGCGGTAGCCTATACAGCAACCGGATTCTGCGCGTCAATGCCTCGTTGCGGGTCACTTCCGAAAATACGTGTAACAAAGATGTTCCGGACCGGCCCGACTACCGCCAGTGATAATCGCGGAGCGGGACCGCTACGAATGGGGTAATCGGATGTCGATCGACGTGAGGCCAGCATATCTGGCCGAACTTCGGACCCGCACCGGCGTCATCGATCAGGCCGAACTCGCGACCGCGTGGTCCCGATTGGACACCATTCGGCCGGAACAGTTGTTGGGTTCCTGGCACGGGGGGCTGTTCGACACCGGTCATCCGTTCAACCGGAGGACCGAAGAGTCGCACTGGCACGGGAAACGTTTCACGACCTTGGACGACGCCCGGCCGGATGTCTGCATTGATTCCGATGGGCAGCTGTATACATCGGGTAGCGGTGGCAGCCTGTGGATGATCGAGTTCCGCCATCAGGTGACGGCCGCGTTGATCTACGACGACCAGCCGGTCCTCGATCACTTCAAGTGCGTCGACGAAACCACGGTGCTGGGCGTGATGAACCGGACGATCGATCGCGAAACCGATACTTGGCTGTACTTCTGGCTTGATCGGGAGCCGGATGCGGTCACTTCCCGAAACCCGCTGTGATCGGCCGGGCGAGCTGCGCCGGCGCCTGTAACCTGAACGTAATGCGCGCACCTGTTCGCAGCGCGCGCGGCTTGATACAGTGACCGAGCGTCGCGACCACGAGCCGTCGGCGTACCTTCGCTGGCCTTCTGGAGGACGACGCATTCGATGGGTCACACCGGATCACCCACCTCCCCTGAGCCCCGGGGCACAGCCACAATGATTGCCGACGGGGTCACGACCGAGGCCCCAACGGCGTCGGAAGTCATGCGGTCGTACACCATCGGTGTCGACATCGGCGGCACCTTCACCGATGCGGTCGCCATCGGCGCCGACGGCCCGCTGCTCACATCGAAGGCACTGTCCACCCCCGGGCGGCTGGCCGACGGTGTGATGGACGCCGTCCGCCGGCTCGGGGTCGACCTGGGCAACGTTCGATCGATCATGCACGGGACCACCGCCGGACTGAACGCATTCCTGGAACGCCGCGGGGCGACACTCGCCCTTGTCACCACGGCCGGTTTCCGCGACGTGTACGAGATCGGCCGGGCCAACCGGCCGGCCATGTACGACCTGCGCTTCCGGGCTCCGGTGCCGCTGGTGCCTCGCCGCGACATCTTCGAGATCACCGAGCGCATGGATCCCCAGGGTCGGGTCGTCGCCGCGCTCGACGAGGCGGCGGTCGCCGAACTCGCAAGATGGGTCACCGGGCGCTATTCCGCGGTGGCCGTCGTCCTGCTGCACGCCTATGCGAACCCCGACCACGAACGCCGGGTCGCCGAGATCTTCGCCGAATACGCGCCCGATGTTGCCGTGGTCTGTTCCAGCGACATCGCCCCGGAGTGGCGGGAATACGAACGCACCAGCACCACGGCCATTTCGGCATATATCGCCCCGATCGTCCTGGAGTACCTCCGGATCCTCGAGGACGACCTGCAGTCGGGCGGTCTCGGCGGCCCCCTCAAGGTGATGCAGTCCAACGGCGGCGTGATGTCGGTGGACCGGGCCAGGGATCGCGCCGTGCACACCCTGTTCTCCGGTCCGGTGGGCGGCACCATGGCCGGTGTCGCCGTCGCCGCCGACCTGAGCCTGGATCGGCTCATCTGCATCGACATGGGCGGCACCTCCTTCGATGTCAGCCTGGTCGTCGACGGTGAGGCGGACATCGCGGCCCAGACCGAACTGGAGGGTCACCCGCTGCTGGCACCGTCCGTGGTGATGCACACCATCGGCGCCGGCGGCGGTTCGGTGGCGCACCTGGTCGCCGGAGCTCTCCGGGTCGGTCCGCGCTCGGCCGGCGCGGTGCCCGGCCCGGCCTGCTACGGGCGTGGTGGCACCGAAGCCACGGTCACCGACGCGAATGTGCTGCTCGGCCGGTTGCCGGAGATCGCCCGCCTCGGCGGCAGTGTCGCTCTGGACCAGGACGCTGCCCGCCGAGCCGTCGAGAGTGTCGGCACCCCTCTTGGTCTGGACGTCGAGCGGACCGCGCTCGGCATCGTCGCCGTCGCGGACGCCGCCATGGCGAACGCGATCCGCGAGATCACCGTGGCCCGTGGTATCGACCCGCGTGAGTTCAGCCTGCTGGCCTTCGGCGGTGCCGGGCCGCTGCACGCACTGTCGATCGCTGACGAACTCGAGCTGGGCCATGTGGTGGTCCCGGCCAGTCCCGGCGTATTGTCCGCCTGGGGAATGGTGCACACCGACACCCGGCATGACTTGGTGCAGACGTTCTTCCGTCAGCTCGTGGGACTGCGGGCCGACGATCTGGGCACCGGCACGGCCGACCTGTCCGCCCGTGCCCGGGACCAGCTCCGGCTGGACGGGGTGGCTGAGGAAGACATGGCACTGCTGCCCGGCGCGGATCTGCGTTACGTCGGACAGGAGTACACCCTGACGGTGACTTGGGACCCGGAGCGCCCGACGAACGAGGTGCTGGTCAGCCTGCACGAGATCTTCGATCTCGAGCACCTGGAGCGGTTCGGTCACAACAACCCGACCGAAGCGGTCGAGATCGTCGCGTTGCGAGTCGTTGCCCGTGGGCTGACCGAGCGTCCACCCGCTCTCGACCTCCCGGAAACCGGTGCGCCGAAAGAACTTGATCGCCAGCTCGTGCGATTCGTCGATGGGGAACACGACACTCCGGTCTACGACCGCATGTCGCTGAGCGCGTCGACAACGGTCGGTGGTCCGGCGATCCTGCTGGAGCCTGGCTGCACGGTTCCGGTTCCGCCGGGCTGGCAGGCGACCGTCTCCCGGCACGGGCACCTCGTCCTGGAAAGAACTGAACGATGAGTGTCCTGTCGGCTGGTACCGATCGGCGCCCGGTGGACGGGGTCGTCGACCCGGTCACCGTCGAAGTCGTCCGCAACGCTTTCGACTCGATCGCGGCCCAGATGAACAACAATCTGGCCCGCTCCGCATACACCCCGATCATCTACGAGATGAAGGACTGCTCGGTCGGTCTGTTCGACGCCGACGGCCAGCTCCTCGGCCAGGCCCCGGGCCTGCCGATCTTCCTTGGTGCCCTCGACGCCGCGATCGCTGCCACCACCGCGCATTTCGGCGGCGTCGACATCTACAAGCCCGGCGACGTCTACGCAGTCAACGACAGCTACCTGGTCGGCAGCCACCTGAACGACATCTCGATCTTCTCGCCGATCTTCCACGACGGTGTGCTGGTCGGCTTCGGCGCCACCAAGGCGCACTGGCTGGACATCGGCGCCAAGGACTCCGGGCAGTCGATGGACTCGACCAACATCTATCAGGAGGGTTACCGGATCGGCCCGACGCAGCTGTATCGCGAGGGTGTCCGGCAGGACCAGATCATCGACTTCCTGATGCGCAACAGCCGGCTGCCCCGCTCGGTGTGGGGTGACATGCACGCCCAAGTGGCCGCCTGCCACACCGGTGAGGTGATGCTGCAACGGCTCTATGACCGATTCGGCGCCGAAACCATCAGGGCCGCTTCACAATCAGTATTCACCCAGTGCGAGCGGCTGGACCGGGAAGCGGTGTCGGCCATCCCGGACGGCGTCTACACCGCGACCGCTGCCCTCGACTCCTGGGGTCCGACCGGCGACCGGGTCCCGGTCAACGTGAAGATCACCGTCAGCGGTGACGAACTCGAGCTCGACCTGGCCGGTTCGAGCCCGCAGACTCCCGGGTCGATGAACTGCGGTTTCGCGCAGACCATCTCGGCCGCCCGGCTGGCCTTCAAGTTCCTGATCAATCCTGATGTCGCGGTCACCGCCGGGACTTTCCGCAACATGACGGTGAAGGCCGACCCCCGATCGGTCTTCGACGCCCGGGAGCCGGCGGCGTGCCAATTCTACTACCCGCATCTCGGCATGATGATCGACCTGTTTGTCAAGGCCCTGGCCCCGGCGCTGCCGGATGCGGTCAACGCCGGTCAACCGGCGGACTCGATGAACATCCTGTTCATCGGGTACCCCGACGGCAGCGACGACCAGTTCTTCTGCGGCGAGGCCACCGGCGTCGGTTGGGGCGCGCTGTCCGATCGCGACGGCGCTAACGGCCAGATCAACTACGGTGGCGGTGATCTGAAGAACTACCCCATCGAGGTCATGGAATCCCGGTACCCGATCAGGATCACCGGGTACGGCCTGGAGGCCGACTCGGGCGGCCCCGGTCGGTATCGGGGTGGCCTCGGGATCTGGCGCTCTTACGAGACGCTGGCTGAGCGGACCACCGTGTCGCTGTGGTTCGAGCGGTCGAAACTTCCGGCCTGGGGCCTGTTCGAGGGGGTCGACGGCCGGCCCACCGACGTGGTGATCGACCGCGGAAACGGACCGGAGCACATTCTCAAGACCAATGCCCTGGCCCTGCCCAAGGGTTCGGCCGTCCGGGTACAGACCGGCGGCGGGGGCGGCTACGGACCGCCGGCCGACCGCGATCCAGAACTGATCGAGAACGACCTGCTGGACGGCTACGTCACCGCAGAACCCGCCCACCGCCCCGTCGAAGGAGCACCCCAATGATCAGACGATCTCCGCTGATTGCCATTGCGCTGGCCGGAGCCCTTGTGCTCGCGGCCTGCGGCCAGAAGGCGAACACCAACACCAGCACCGGCGCCTCCGGTCGCGCCGCGGCCGGCGGCGGGTCGGTGGTGTTCTCCAACATCGCCGAAACGACCACCCTTGACCCGGCGATTGCCTTCTCCTCGGACGGCTTCGAGTTCACCCGCAACGTGTACGACGCGTTGACGATGTACGAACCCGGTGGTGTGAAGCCGATCCCGGCCCTGGCCGAGAGCTGGACCATCAACGGCACCAACACCGAGTACACCTTCAAGTTGCGGACCGGGGTGAAATTCCACAGCGGGGCGGACTTCAGCAGCGCCGACGTCGTGGCCAGCATCAACCGGGTCAAGGGCATCAACCAGGGTCCCGGCACCCTGCTGGCCAACGTCAAGTCGGTGGCCGCCCCCGACGCCACGACGGTCGTGGTGTCGCTGACCGACCCTGACGTGTTCCTGCTCGGGAAGCTGCAGAAGATCTCCATTGTCAGCGTCAAGAGCATCGACGCCCACAAGACCGCCGACGACGAGTGGGCCAAGGCCTGGTTCGCCGACAACGAAGACGGAACCGGCCCGTACCAGCTGGACTCCTGGGCGAAGCAGAGCGCCATCCAGCTCAAGGCTTTCACCGGCTACTGGCTGCCGCGGGACCCGGCCGCTCCGACCCAGGCCACCCTGCGCGTCGACCCTGACGTGCAGACCGCTCTGCAGCAGCTGCAGCAGGGAAAGATCGACATGATGGGCGCCCTCGGTCCGGACGATTCCGCGTCGGCCGCGAAGATGAGCGGGGTCAAGCTGGTCGAGCAGTCCGGCCTGTCCGTGCAGATCCTTCCGATGAACGTGTCCAAGGGGCCGCTCAAGGACCCCAAGGTCCGGGAAGCAGTTTCACTGGCCTTCGACTACCAGGCGATGCTCGACTACTACAAAGGCTACGGCGATCTCGCCGCCGGTCCGCTCCCGACAACCTTCGGTGGCGGCTTGGACGCACTGCCGAAGCCCAAGCGGGATGTCGCGAAGGCCAAGCAGTTGCTGGCCGAGGCCGGCAAGCCGACCGGTCTGACCCTGACGTATCTGGGGCTGTCCGGACTGTCGTACGAGGAGTTCACCGGGACCTTGCTGCAGCAGAACCTGAAGGACATCGGGATCGACCTGAAGATCCAGATGGTGCCGTGGGCCCAGATGTCCCAGCTGCAGTCCAAGCCTGATACCGCACAGGACATCTCGTTCCTGAACATGTCGGCGGTGTCCGATGACCCGAGCGCCATGCTCACCCAGGGCTACATCACGTCCAGCTTGGCCGACAAGGGTGGCTACAACTGGTCGTATTTCAGTGATCCGGCCGTCGACAAGTCCGTCGCGGCGCTTCCCGGGATTTCCGACACTGCGGCCCGGGAAAAGGCTGTTGTCGACACGGTGAAGACCATCAACGACAACTACGTCGCGATCTACGTCGCGCAGCCGAAGCTGGCCCAGCCGGTGCTGAGCAAGTGGACGGTCAAGTACGAGGTGATGGACTACAACTACGTCGTGCGCTTCTTCTACGCCCGCGCGAGTGCATGACCTCAGTTCTCACGGAGGCCGACCCGCCGGGCCCGAGCGCAACCGCTCCGGCCGGCGGGTCCGGTTTCTGGCGCTGGCTACTGGCCGCGGCCCGCCGGATCGGCTGGATCCTGGTAGTCGTCTGGGCGGCCGTGAGCCTCACGTTCATCCTCGGCCGGGTGGTTCCGGCGGATCCTGCCCGGCTGGCCGCCGGCCTGAACGCCGGACCGGATCAGGTGGCCGAGGTCCGCCGCGCCCTCGGGCTCGATCTGCCGATTTGGCAGCAGTACTTCAAGTACCTCGGCGGCATCCTGCATCTCGATCTCGGCAATTCCATCCAGTCCCGGCAACCGGTGCTCCGCGACATCCTCTACTTCCTGCCGCCGACCCTCGAACTGGTGATTACGGCTTTCGCGGTCTACGCCGTCCTGGGTGTTGCGCTCGGCGTCATCTGGGCTGCGCTCCCGCGCGGGCTGCACGCCAAGCTGATCAACCTACTGTCCATCCTGGGTGCTGCCCTGCCGGTGTTCTGGATCGGTCTGCTGCTGCAACTCACGCTCGCTTCCGGGCTCAACTGGCTGCCGGTGTCCGGCTCGCTCGACTACCGCCCCTACGGCCTGGACCGGACCACCGGATTCACCGTCATCGACTCGATCATCGGCGGGAACACCTATGCACTCGGCGATGCCATTTTGCACCTGATCCTGCCGGTGACCGCGCTGGTGGTCAGCCAGCTCGGTCTCGCGGTCCGGCTGACCCGGACCTCGGTATCCGCGCAACTGCAGATGCCATACATCCGCACCTCGAGAGCTCGTGGCAACAGCCCGTTCTCGGTGGTGGTCCGGGACGCGCTGCGGAACGCGATGGCCCCGGTGGTCACCATGCTCGGGCTGCAGTTCGGCTGGCTGCTGGGCGGCACCATCCTGGTCGAGGTGGTCTTCTCCTGGCCGGGTCTGGGCCTGTACGCCTTCAACGCCTTCCGTACCTTCGACTACAACCCGATCCTCGGCATCACCCTGGTGGTGACCGCCACCTTCGTGATCGTCAACGAGATCACCGACGCCATCATCCGCCGGCTCGACCCGCGGGTCCGGGAGCTGTCATGACCGATATCCGGCCCGGTGCGCTCAGAACCGTAGGCCGCGCGCGCCGGCGGATTACCGCCAGGCAGGTCGTGCTGGCCGTCCTGCTGCTGTCCCTGCTGATTCTGGTGGTGGCGCCGAACCTGTTGACCCGCGGTGATCCCTACTCGATCGACGTCGCCGGCCGTTTTCAGCCACCGAGCTGGGAGCACTGGTTCGGCACCGACGACGCCGGCCGGGACATCTACGCCCGCATGGTGATCGGCGCTCGCACCTCTCTGGGTGCAGCAGTATTGGTCGTGGTGCTGGCTGCGGCCGTCGGAACCCTCGTCGGATCGATTGGGGGGTGGCTGGGCGGTTGGCTCGACCAGGCGCTTGGCAAGATCACAGACGTGTTTCTGGCGTTCCCCTACCTGGTGCTGGCGATGGCGATCTCGGCGGCGGTCGGCCGGAGCCTGTGGTCGGCCGTGCTGGCGCTTGCCATCGTCTGGTGGCCGTCCTACGCGCGTCTGGTGCGCAGTTCCGTCCGCACCCAGCGCAGTGAGCTGCATGTGAAGGCGGCCCGGACGCTCGGCGCGTCCGGATCACAGATTCTGCGCTGGCACATCATTCCGCACACGGCCGGCACACTCTCGGTGCGGATGACGCTCGATGTCGGTTACGTGCTGGTGGCGTTCACCGGTCTGTCGTTCCTCGGGCTCGGAGCCCAACCACCGAGTGCCGAATGGGGACTGATGATCTCGGCCGCCAAGGGCTATGTGCTCAACGCTTGGTGGTATCCGTTCTTCCCCGGACTCGTGATCCTGCTGTTCGTCTCGCTGTGTGTATGGATCGGCGACGGTGGGGCCGGCCGGGCCGGCGGACTTCGACCGGCAGGACGTCGACGATGACGGGCCCTGAGACCTCCGAGACTACCGAGATGCTCCAGGTCGAGGAGCTCGCCGTTCGGTACCCGGGCGCGGTTGCCCCTGCGGTGCAGGGGGTGTCGTTCACTCTCCGGTCCGGAGGTTGCATGGCCTTCGTCGGTGAGACCGGCTCCGGTAAGACCACCAGCGTGCTCGCCTCGGTCCGGCTGCTCGACGGCGCCGACGTGCAGGCCGGCCGGCTGCAGTTCCTCGGATCCGACCTGCTCTCGCGGAAGCCCGCGGAATTGCGAGAGCTCCGCCGGTCCCAGATCGGCATGGTGTTCCAGGATCCATCGGCATCGTGGAACGCGACCCGGACGATTGCAGCGCAGCTCCTCTCGGGCCGGCGCCGGGAACGGGCCGCGATGCTGGACAGGCTGCTGCAGCTGTGCACGCGGGTCGGCATCCGCAACGCCGACCGGCGGGTGCACTCGTACCCGCATCAGCTCAGTGGGGGAATGCTGCAGCGCTTCATGATCGCGGGGGCCCTGCTTCACGACCCGGTGCTCCTGGTCGCCGACGAGCCGACCAGTGCGCTTGACACGTCGGTCCAGGCCGAGCTGCTGGATCTGCTCGACGAGCTCCGTCAGGAACGCGACCTCGGAATGCTCCTGGTCAGTCATGATCTCGGCGTGGTCGCCCGGATGGCTCAGGAGGTGGTGGTGCTGTTCCGCGGCGACGTCGTCGAACAGGGCCCGGTCGAACAGGTGGTCGGGGCTCCCCGGCACCCGTACACCCGGTCGCTGCTGGCCTCAACGATCGGCATGCACAGTGCTCGGAAGACCCGGCTGAAGGCCGACCGGGCCTGGTCACCGGAAGACTCGGACTCGCCCGAGCCGAGCAGATCCGGGGTTGCGTCATGACTGGCGCGCCACTGCTCTCGGTGCACGGCCTGTGCAAGACCTTTCACAGCGATGGCACCGATACGGTTGCGGCGAAGCACGTCGACCTGACCATCCGCCCAGGCGAGATCGTCGGTCTGGTCGGTGAATCCGGTTCCGGCAAATCAACGATCGCCAACATCCTGCTCGGGCTGTTGGAGCCGGACAGCGGCGAGATCGACTACGACGGAAAGCCGTTGGCCGACTGGTTGCGCCGGGATCGGAAAGCCTATCGGGCCCGGGTACAGGCGGTCTTCCAGCAGCCGCTGCTCGCGCTCGACCGGCGCCGCAGGGTAGGCTGGTCGGTGGCCGAACCCCTGGTCATCCACGGCACCGCGAACGCCGCCGAGCGGTCCCGTCGAGTGCTCGAACTCCTGGAGTCGGTCGGCCTGGATCCGGCGCTGGCCGATCGCCTGCCGGCCGAACTGAGCGGCGGACAGCTGCAACGGGTCAACATCGCGCGGGCACTGGCCCCCGAGCCGCGTCTGTTGATCTGCGACGAAGCCGTTTCGGCGCTGGACGTCTCGGTCCAGGCGCAGATCATCGACCTGTTCCTGGATGTTCAGGAACGCCTCGGCGTCGCCATGCTGTTCATCAGCCACAACATGGCCGTCGTCCGGCACATCTCGGACTCGATCGTGGTCATGTACCACGGCGATGTCGTCGAATCCGGTCCCTCCGACCAGGTCTGCGACGCACCGCGCTCCGGCTACGCCCGACAGTTGATGAGTTCCTGGCTCGATCCGACCGTCGCTGCACGCCGCACCGACTGAGAACCATCGAACCGACGACACCGATCCAACGACACTCATTCAACGGCACTGATCCAGGAGAACCCGACCGTGACCGAAGCCACATCCACCGTCACCGATCTCGCCGAAACCGGCGAATTCGACGCCGACCAGACCGCCATCTGGGCCGAGCAGAAGGCCATGTACGCCGCCTTCCTGGCCGGCGACCGCGGCCGCGTCGACCGGTGGATCCACCCGACCGCGACCATCTGGGACGGGGTCGACGAGCAGATCGCCCGCGGTCTGGATGATCTCAACCGGATCCGGGCCGACCGTCCGGTCGGCGACGCCGCCCCGGTAGTCACCGCGATGTCGGTCGAATCACCAGTGGTCACCGTCTTCGGTGACACCGCGATCGGTCGGCACGTGCTCCGGGTGACCAGCGCCCCCGGTGGCCCACCCGCCACCTCTAAGGTGATCAGGGTGTCCTCGGCCTGGCACCGCTTCGACGGTGGCTGGTGGCTGGTACACAGCCACGAGGACATCCACTCCACGACGGCCTCATCGGACTGAGACATGCTCAAGCCCAGCACCATCACCATGGCCACCAGCAAGAACTTCGCCATGTTCACCACGATTCGACCGGACGGCCACCCGGCCAGTCAGGTGATGTGGGTCGACGCCGACGACGAGTGCATTCTCATCAACACCGAGAAGCACCGGCGCAAGTACCGGAACGTGCTGGCAGATCCGCGCGTGACCGTCACCTTGTGGGAACAGGACGATCCGTACCGGTACCTGGAGATCCGCGGCCTCGTCGAGGAAGTCATCGACGGTCCACCGGCCCGCGCGCACATCGACCGGCTGGCCTGGCGGTACTTCGGCCGGCCCTATATCCAGGCGCAGATCCAGAGCGAACGAGTGATCCTCCGCATTCGGCCGCTCAGTGATCGGGTCTGACACCGCACCAACCTCGTCGCGGTAGCGGCGCGGCCGATTACTGACAACCGATTACTGACTAACCATGGAGGTACGATGAGCGCGACCTTCGACTACGGCGCCCGACGGACAGCTCTCGGCGAGCGGATGGAGGCGGCGGGCATCGACCTCTTGTTCCTGCCTCCCTCGTCGGACCTGGAGTACCTGACCGGGATGCATCGCCGGGTCCCCGCTTTCGGCAACGTCGGGTACGCCCATCACTGGGCGGCCGGGGCCTTCTTCGCGCCGGGCCGTGAGCCGGTATTCGTGCTGCCCCGCATGATCACCGAGTTCGACCTGCCCGACGGTGTGGTCGGTGAAGTCGTGACTGTGAGCGAGAAGGACGACCCGCAGGGCATTGTCGGTCGCGTTCTCGGTCGGTTCGGTGCCGTCGGTACGTTGGCGCTGGGCGACCGGACCTGGTCTCGCAGCGTGATCGAGCTGACCGCCCTCTGCTCGCCGGAGTCGGTGGTGGCGGCCGAGCCGGTCATCAATCCGATGCGGCGCATCAAGACTGCCGACGAACTCGTCCTGATGACCGAGGCCTGCCGTCTCGTCGACGGGGTGATGGCCGAGATCGAGAAGAAGGTCGTGCCAGGGGTGACCGAGCTCGAGCTCGCATCCGAGGTCGCTTACCTGATGCGCGCGAACGGCTCGCGAACCGAATCCTTCGACACCGCCGTCTGGTCGATGGGTCCACTGGACAACCGGGACGCGACCGTCCGGGTGTCCACCCAGCCGCTGCGGGAAGGCATGGGGGTGTCGTTCGACTTCGGATCGGTGGTGAGTGGCTACTGCTCGGATTTCGGCCGTACCGTGCACGTCGGCGAGCCGGGCGAGGAGTACGTCCGGGTGCACGCCATGGTGATGGCCGCCCAGCAGGCCGGTATCGACGCGGCCCGGCCCGGAACGACAGCGGCCGAGGTGCACGCGGCCACCCGCGCTGTCATCGTCGACGGGGGGTACGGAGATCACTTCCGGCACCGCACCGGGCACTGCATCGGGCTGGATGTTCATGAACTGCCGTATATCTCCGAGGAGGACAACACTGCGCTTGAGGAGGGAATGACGTTCACGATCGAGCCGTCGGTGTTCTGGCCCGGACACGTCGGGGCCAGGGTCGAGGACGTGATCCTGTGCACCCCCGACGGCGGCCGCAAGCTGAACGAGCACCCGACCACCATGGTCGTCAACGCATGACGGAGCCAGCTTGGAAGGGCCGATCGGGTGCTCCGACGGTGATCCGCGGCGCCGCGATCCTGGACGTCGGGAGCGGCGAGACCACCGTCGGCGACCTCGGAATCCTCGACGGCGTTGTCGTTCCGGTGGCCGATCTCGAGCAGCCGATGGTCGTCCAGGCCGACGGACTCACGGTCATGTTCGGGCTCTGGGATTGCCATGCCCACCCTGGCGGCCTGATGCACGACCCGACTGCGGAGGGCTACTTCGACGGGGCTGCCGACTGGACCGTCCGGGCCGGTGCCAATCTGATGAATGCGGCCCGGATGGGGGTCACCGGCGTCCGGGCGGTCGCCGAGGCCGACCGGGTCGATCTGGCCTGGGCCAGGGCTTTCGCGGCCTGCACCTACCCCGGCCCTCGGCTCCGGTGTGCCGGTGCAGGCCTGCGTACCACCGGTGGTCACGGCACCGCGTTCCCTCGGCGCCCGGTCGACGTGCAGTGGGAGTGGACGGTCGACGGCGCGGACGGGATGCTCCGTGCCACCAGGGCTCTCATCGAGCAAGGCGTGCACTGGATCAAGGTCATGTTGACCGGTGGCCTGGACAGCGCCCACGAATCGATCGACGACCCGCAATTCACCGAAGCCGAACTCGCCGCCGTCATGGAGGCGGCCGGCGGCCGCGGTGTCCCCGTCGCGGCGCATTGCGGCAGCGGCCGGGTCGCCGAGCGGTTCGCGCTGGCCGGCGGCCGCTCGATCGAGCACGGCTATGCCCTCGACGAGCGGGCCGCGGCGGCGATGGCCGAAGCGGGAACCTGGTTGGTGCCGACCATCGGGGTTACCCACGACACCGCGATGATGGCAGCCGACGGTTGGCCCGAGCACGCCCGGACCCGGGCCGTCGAGGCGGCCGCGAGACACGCCGCCGCCCTCGCCGCCTGCGTCGCGGCCGGGGTCCGGATCGCGACCGGGGCCGATCTGAACCCGATCGGACCTCGACTGCACGACGAGCTCAGGATGCTCGAAGTCGCCGGCATGGACCGGCTGTCGGTGCTGCGATCGGCGACCACCGGCGGCCGAGCACTCAACGGGCTGGGCGAGCACACCGTTCCCGAGCCGGGCGCGGCAGCCGATCTGATTCTCGTCGACGGGGACCCGCTCGCCGAACCGGAGCTGTTGCGTCGTCCGGCCGGAGTATTCGTGTACGGCCGCGCCGTCGTCGACCCTGCGTCGCGCTGAGTCGCAACGAGCGCGACTCGTAGTAACTACGGTCGGCCCACGACCACCGTCAGGGTGACCACAACGCGGTCCTCGAGCGTCTCCGCCGCACGCACCCAGCTCTTCACCGGCACCACGTAACCGCCGTCCTTGGGGAACGGTGAAGTGGTCCACTCCGTTTCGCCGATCCGCACGGTCACCGGGATGACGCCCCAGCCGTAACTGACCGACCGCGAGATCTCCTTGAGGTCGGCGCATCCGCCGTCGGGGACGCTGACGAAGTGGTAGGGCGCGGGACCGCGCCAATAGAACAGCTCACCGGTGAACTCAAGTTCCACGCCACTGCTTCCCGTTTCGGCCCAGTCCGACCTTTGCACGAGTGGCGCACATCTGTGCGTTTAGCGGCAAGCGACGACTAGGCTGACCCGGCCAGCCTGTCGGAGTGTGGCACGAGGGAGCCGAGAAATGAGGGACCGGATCGCGATCGTCGGGGCTGGCAGCATCGGCGGCGCCTGGGCGGTGGTGTTCGCCCGCGCCGGAATGCTGGTGTCGGTCTACGACATCGACCCGGCCCGCATCGACGCTGCCCCGGGCGAGATCCGCGGCCGCATCGAGTCTCTGCGCGATCACCACTTGGTACCGCCAGTGGACGAGATCGCCGACCGGATCAGTTACGGCACCGACCTGACGACCGCGGTCGGCGACGCGACCTACGTCCAGGAATGCGTGCTGGAATCCGTTGACGTCAAGCGACAGGTGTTCGCCGCCCTGGACGCTGCAACCGCGACCGACACCGTCCTGGCCAGCTCGACCTCGATGATCGTCGCCTCCCGGTTCGCCGCCGACCTGGCCGGCCGAGACCGCTGCGTGGTGGTGCATCCGGGCAATCCGCCGTACCTGCTCCCGGTGGCGGAGGTGGTCCCGGCCCCGTTCACCAGTGCCGAAACCGTCAGGCGCACCAACCATCTGCTGATCAGCGTTGGCATGACCCCGATCGCGGTCAACGCCGAGGTCGAGGGCTTCGTGTTCAACCGGCTCCAGGGTGCCTTGCTGCGCGAGGCGTACTGCCTGGTGCGGGACGGGGTGGTGTCCGCCCTCGACGTCGACCGGATCGTCCGGCTGGGACTGGGCCGTCGCTGGGGGGTGATCGGTCCGTTCGCCACCTCGGACCTGAACACCCGTGGCGGCATCGAGCGGCATGCCACTCTGATGGGGCCGGCCTACGCCCGGATGGGAGCCGAACGCGGACAGGATGATCCGTGGACGCCGAAGTTGGTGGCGGGCGTCGCCGACGAGCTGCACGCGGTTCAACCGCTCGACGAGTGGGACGAGAACGTCCGCCGGCGGGACGAGGCGCTGATTCGCCAGGTGGCGGCGGCCGACGCTCCGACCGGGACCGGGGACCGCCGACCGCTGGACTGATCCAGGCCCGTCAGCGTGCCGGTGCCGTCCCAGCGCGCAGATACTGCGACAGCCAGCGCACTTCGCGCCAAGCTCCGCCGCCGCGCGCTGCGGCTAGTTCGGCTCTCGCAACGCGGCCCGGCCCAGCATGATCGCATCGGCCGAACCGTCGGCGAGGTAGCTCTGTGCCTGGACCAGTTGGGTAATGAGCCCGACCGCCGACACCGCAGCCCGGAGACCACCCGGACCACCCGTGCGAACAGCACCTGGTACCCCGGACCGAGAGTGATTCGCTGATCCGCCGCATTGCCACCGCTGGACACGTCGATCACGTCGACACCGCGACCGGCCAGACTGGCGGCGAAGCCGGCGACAAACGTCCGAGCCTCCCGGCACCCACTCGGAAGCACTGAGCCTTACCAGGAGTGGAACGTGCTCCGCGACGGTGGCCCGCTCCGCGGCACCGCATCCACGGCGTCGAGGAGTAGTTGCGGCCGCCCGTCGCCGCCGAACCGGTCGGTGCGCTGATTCGAGAGCGGGGAGAGAAACTCGTGGATGGGATAGCCGCGCGCGGCGTGAATCTCGATGACCTGGTAGCCGACCTCGACCGCCCACGCCGCCGCGGCGGAGAAAGCGACGACGAAGTCTGCGACCGACAGCTCGTCCGGGGTGGCGTAGTCATCAACCAGGATTGTGGACGGTCCAACAGTCGGCC
>JBPCPG010000349.1:0-18870 GCA_050999445.1 Nakamurella sp.
TCCGGTCATCGATCTGGCGCAGGTGTCGAAAACCTATGCGACCGGCTCGATGTCGGTCCGAGCCCTCGACGGAGTGTCGCTTCGCATCGAAGAAGGCGAATACGTGGCGATCATGGGACCGTCCGGCTCTGGGAAGTCGACGTTGATGCACATCATCGGTTGTCTGGATGTGTTGTCCGAGGGTAGCTACCAGTTCGCCGGAGAAGACGTCAGTGCGCTGGATGAAATCGAACTCGCTCACATCCGGAACAGGCAAATCGGCTTCGTCTTTCAACAGTTCAACCTGTTGCCGTCGCTGAATGCATGGCGAAATGTGGAATTGCCGATGATCTATGCGGGCGTCTCCAAGAACGTCCGCAAGGTCAAAGCGATTGCAGCACTCGAGCGAGTTGGCCTCGGCGACCGAGTGAATCACCGGCCGGGCGAATTGTCCGGTGGTCAGCAGCAACGGGTCGCCGTCGCCCGGGCACTGGTCGCAGATCCGGCATTGATCCTGGCCGACGAGCCAACTGGCAACCTGGACTCCACCGCAACCGAGGACGCGCTCGGCCTGTTCGACGAACTGCACGAACAGGGCCGCACCATCGTACTGATCACGCATGAACTGGACGTCGCGCAGCGGTCGCGCCGCATCGTGCGTGTGCGCGACGGAATGGTGCACTCGGATTCCGCGCAGCGTGATGCGCGACCGAGTCCGAGAACCGCGGGCGTACACCGTACGGGGACCGACCGGTGAACTTCCTGGAGACGCTCCGCACCAGTATGAATTCCATTCGGTCCCACCGGCTCAGATCCGGTCTGACGATGCTGGGCATATTGATCGGGATCAGTGCGGTCATCCTGACCGTCGGACTGGGATTGGGCACTCAGCAGCAGGTCGGCGCGCAAATCAGCGCGCTGGGCAGCAATCTGCTGATTGTGTCCCCTGGAAGTTCGACCTCGACGACCGGCGTTCGCGGTGGATTCGGCAGCGCCTCGACCTTGACCACCGCAGACGCGGAGGCGCTGGCCTCCAGCGTGGCTGCGCCGGACATCGGTGCGATAGCGGGAGTGAAGACCTCGTCGCTGCCGCTGACGAACGGCTCTACCAACTGGACCACTTCCGTCGTCGGAAGTACCGCCTCGTGGTTGACGGTGCGTTCCAGAACCTTGTCCGCAGGCCGATTCATCACCGATGCTGACAACGCCGATCAGGCGGCGGTTGCCGTACTGGGACCTTCGACGGCCACGGAATTGTTCGGGACCACCGATGTCGTCGGACAGACCTTCACCGCCAACAACATCCAATTCTCGGTGATCGGGGTGCTCGCCACGGCCGGATCGGATTCGACCGCCAACCTCGATGATCAAGCCATTGTGCCGATCTCCACCGCGACGAACAGGCTCTTGGGCGGAGCGACCAAGAACTCTCTGTCGACGATTTTCATCCAGGCGGCTTCGTCCGGACAGCTCTCGGCCGCAGAGCAGGAATCCCAGGCGTTGCTGTTGCAGCAGCATCAAATTGCAACTGCCGCCGCCGCCGATTTCACCATCAGCAGTCGGGAGGCACTGCTCACGACGGCAACTTCGGTCAGCAAGACCCTGACGGTACTGCTGACCGGCATTGCGGCACTGTCATTATTGGTCGGTGGTATCGGCGTCATGAACATCATGTTGGTCTCGGTCAGCGAACGGACTCGGGAGATCGGATTGCGAAAGGCGCTCGGCGCTCCGCCGGGGGCGATCCGTCGGCAATTTTTGGTGGAGGCGACGATTCTCGGATCTGTCGGTGGTCTGCTCGGTGCGGCGCTGGGCATTCTCGGCGTCAAGGTGCTGCCACACTTCATCTCCACGGTATTGGTCGTCTCGCCGATGGCGGTTGGTGGATCCATCCTCATTGCCATCGTCATCGGGATGATCTTCGGTGTGTATCCGGCCGCTCGGGCGCCTCGACTGTCCCCCATAGACGCATTGCGCAGTGAATAACCCGTTCGTCCATCGAAAAAAGGAACCGGTCATAATGAAGAAAGCCATCTCGGCGGCTGCAGCAACCCGGTCTTCGCATCCTTTGCTGGGAGCGTTTGCCTACGGCACCGCAGCCCTGGTCCTCGCCGGTTCCCTGGTGGCCTGCGGCGGTTCGTCGGGAACGGCTTCCCCGGCCGCTTCCGCGTCCGTTGCGTCGGCTTCCGGATCGGATTCGGCCACGATCACCGCACCGTCCGGCAGCCCCGGCAAGGCCGGGGCTGGCGGCGGCGGAGCCCCCGGCGCTCCGGCGAACAATGGTTCGGGTAACAATGCCGGCAATGGTGCGGGCGGAATTCGCCCCACAGCCTTCGGCACCATCGCGGCACTGTCGTCGGGCACTGTGCAGGTGCAGAACTCGGCGGCTCAGACCACCGTGAAATACACCGGTGCAACGACTTTCTCCAGCACCACCTCATCGACTCTGGCCGCGGTCAAGGTGGGCTCCTGCATCACCGCAGCCGCGGCCGGAACGAATACCGCCGGTGGCGGACCTGCTAGCGGAACAGCAGCGGCGCCGACCACGCGGGCGGCCATCACGGCTCTGACCGCCACGACGGTTCAAATCTCGGCGCCCGTCGCCGGCGTGTGCACCGGTGGCTTCGGAGCACGAACCAGAAGTACGGGTCGGGCGGGCTATGGCACAGCGCCGACCGGTGCCGCTGCACCGTCGGCCGGAGCCTCGGGCGGCGCCGGAGGAGCAGTCGGGAACTCGGGCGGCCGCCGGAACTCGGGCGCTTTCGGCGAACGCGCTTTCGGGAAGGTCACCGCGGTCACCCAGTCCTCCATCGCGGTGGAGGAGACGATTCGGACGACCAAGGCAGCAACCGTCACCGTGACGGTCACCGGCACAACTGCCTACACGGCAACGAGCACGACCAACTCGAGCGCACTCAAAGTCGGACTGTGCGCCGTAGCCGTCGGTACCGCCGACAGCACGGGCGCGGTGGCCGCGAAGTCCATCGCCGTCAGCCCGGCATCATCCAACGGTTGCAACGGTTTCGGAGCCGGAGGCTTCGGTGGCCGGGGCGGCCGTCAGAACGGCGGGAATGCCCCGGTGACGACCAATGGCTGATCAGCCCAGCCCGGCGGTTCAAGCTCGTCTTCGTCGTCGCCGGCGGCGCCGGTTGACGATCGCGCTCGCTGCGGTAGCTGCACTGCTGGCGATCGGTGGCGGCATCGCCTTGGCCGGCGGTGGCAGCACCGCTCCGTCCTATCGCACGGCTGTGGCCGGAATGGGATCGGTGGATCAGGTGACTGCCTCTGCCGGGACCGTGAACTACCTGAACAAGGCCACAGCCGCGTTTCCGGTTGCCGGCACCGTGGCCGATGTGTCCGTGACGGTCGGGCAGGCGGTGAGCCCCGGACAGGTGATCGCCAGGATGGATTCGCTGGAACTGGCAGCGAGGGTCGCAGCGGCAGAGCAGACGCTACTGATCGATCGGCAGAATCTGGCGTCGGATCTGGCGAGCCAGACCGTCATCACGGCGACCACCACCTCGACCAGCACTCCCACGTCGACCACAGCTGCGCCACGAACGAGCGCTTCGTCCGTCTCGTCGGGTTCTCCGGCAGGGTCCGGCTCGTCCAGCAGCGGCATCGGCGGCAACGCCGCCCAGAGCGGTAGTGCCGGCTCATCCGGCTCCGCTTCCGTTCAGCGGCCCGCAACCCAGGGCGGGGCTGCTGCCGCTCTTTCGACCACGAACGCGGCTTCGACAACGGGCGTCGGTGCGCCCGCCACGGCCGGTGGCAGCGTGCAGGTACCTGCGTCGAGCGCCTCCGCGTCGTCGCTCGCATCGCAGCAGAACGCCGTCGTCAGCCTGCAGGCGTGCGTCAGTGCGCTGCTGCAACCAGGTACGACGGGAAGGACGGCGGGAGCGCCATCCGGCAGGAGCCAGACCGCTGCCGGGACCCCACCGGGCGAGCGAGCGGGTAAAACGCCCGCGGCCGCTCGTACATCCGTCAGCGCGAGCGCAGCTACGGCGAACTCGAGTGACGTCGACGCTGCCGTGTGCAATGCCTTCTGGAAGAGTCAACCGGGGAACCCCACCAGGCAATCCGAGCAGGAGCTGATCCAGGCGGAGGCGGCGACGTCCTCTGCGTGCACCAGACTGGCGTCCTCCACCCTCGCCGCCTCGACCACCGCCGCGTCGACCACCTCCCGGAATTCGACCGGCTCCGGAGCTCCGTCAGGCGCTCGGCCGCCCGGCGGTTCGGCATCGCATCCGCCGACCACGGTCACCCTGCCGCCGGTCACGGTCACCGCTCCGCCCACCACGGTCACCGCCTCGCCCACCACGGTCACCGCTCCCCCGATCACGACGACAGTGACGCTGGCCCCGACCGCCGGAACAGCCACCTCCGCCGGCGCGGCGACGACGACCGCCTCGACCGGTACCTCCACTTCAACCGCGTCTGCGAGTGGTGGTGCTCCGACCGCCTCGTCCAGCGACGCATCCGGGGCCGCTTACCTGATACGGGCCGACCCGAACGCCTTTGGTGACCGCAACCTTGGTTCCGACACCCGTGTCGTCGGCCAGAACGCTGCTCTGGTCGACACCTCCTCCCGGGGTGGGAGCGGCCGCGCGCCAGGGCGCACCGGGCAACCTGGTTCCTCGACGACGAGCCCGCCCGCCGCCACTGCAACCCCCACAGCTACCGGTGCCGGCACGACCGCTGCTCCGACGACGCAACCGTCGACCGCCCATCGGACCGGCACGCCGACGCAACCGTCGATCCACGGTTCGGCTCAGAACGCTCTTGCAGCCTGCCAGGCCCTCATCGCGAACGTGCTCGCCGACCAGAAAGCAGTCCAGGCTGCTCAGATGGAATTGGGAAGCGCCGAGCGCGTGTTGGACCAGACACTGACGTCCGCCAAAGGCGGATCTGCCGGGAGTTCCACCGTCAGCGGTTCGACCGCCGGCACCAGGGGTGCTGCCATCGGAAACTCCTCCACCGGCAATTCTGTCAGCGGCAATGCCGGTACAAAGAGCTCGGCCGGTACAAGGGGCTCGGCCGGTACGACGGGCTCGGCCGGTATGACGGGCTCGGCCGGTACAAAGGGCTCGGCCGGTACGACGGGCTCAGCTAGTGGTGCCCGGAAATCGAACGGAAACGGCGCGGTCGTCACCGGCGCATCCAACGGTTCTCCTGTGGGCCCCACCAGCACCGAGAGCAGCGCCGGCTCCCGGTCTGGATCCGGCTCGAACGCAGCTGGTGCGAGCGGCTCTGGTAGTGGGACCCAGACCAACGGTGCCCGTCCGGCCGCTCCATCCGCAGTTGCGTCCGCGCCGTCTGGAACCGGCGTTGCCGCTTCCGGGCCGGACAGTGCTCGGGGCAGTGGGTCGAGCCAGGGGGCCCGCGCCGCCGCTCTTCCCAAGATCGCCTCCGCGGCCGACATCGCCGCCGATCAAGCACAGCTCGATCTGGATCAGGCGAACATCGCGGTGGCCGCGCAGAGCTTGACCGGAACGGTGCTCACCAGTCCGATCGGCGGCACTGTGGCAGCGGTCACGATGACCAAGGGGCAGACGGTTTCGGCGAACTCGACGTCGAAGACCGTCACGATCCTGGGGCCGGGGCAGTATGAGGTGTCGACGACGATCGGCCTGTCTCTCATCGACCAACTGAAGGTCGGCGACCCGGCCGGCGTCACTGTCAACGGGATCGCTACACCTCTGGCCGGAAAGGTCAGCATGATCGGCGTGCTGAGCAGTTCCTCGACCTCGGCCACCACTGCCTATCCGATCACCGTGCTGCTCGACCCCACCTCGACAACCCTGTATCAAGGCGCCGGAGCATCGGTCGCGATCACTGTGGATAACGTCACGAGCGTGCTCACGGTGCCGACATCAGCGGTGCATACCACCGGCTCGCAACACACCGTGTCGGTTCTGCAGAATGGCGCTGTCAGTACCATCGCCGTGCAGATCGGTGCCGTGGGTGTCGACCGAACCCAGATCACCGCGGGCCTCAGGTCCGGTCAGGAAGTGGTGCTGGCGGACTTGAACCTCCCAATGGCAACCTCCGCTGCCCCCGTGAATCGCGCCGTCGGCCGGGGTGGCAACGCTGGGGGGCAGGGTGGCGCGGGCGGTGGTCCCCGGCGTTCCGGCGGCTGAACCGCAGGTCTGGTGAAACGGCAAATTTTTGCTCTGCTGCTGCGCGGTAATTCTTGCACTGCTACGCAGCGGGTCTTGAACTGCTGCTGCACCGTCCCTTGCACGCGGCTGCGGCTCAGACCTGGGCAGCGCCGCGAAGCTGGGAGTGCGCAGCGCGAAGCGTCGACACATCGACACCCACCAGCGTTTCGGCGAACAACAGGCCCGGTGCGGGGGGCACCGGCATTTCCGAAGGGACCACCAGCACTCCGATCCCCGCAGCTACCGCCGATCGTGAGCCGGTAGGCGAGTCCTCGATCACCAGGCAGGCCTCGGGCGGTAGCCCCAGCAGGTCCAGTGCGCGCTGGTACGGCGCCGGATCAGGCTTGTTGTGCTCGACCTCGTCGCCGGCGATCGTCACGTCGAAGGTGTCGTGTCCGAGTGTGTCCAGAGCCACATCGACCAGATCCCGATACGTCGCTGTGACCAGGGCCGTCCGCAGGCCGGCCGCCCGGACTTTCCGCAACAGCTCCGGGGCGCCATCCTTGAACGGCATGCCCTCCCGGAAGATCGCTCTGGTCCGAGCCGTCAACATCTGCGCAGTGCTCTTCGGATCGGCGTCGACGCCAAGGACCTCGTGCAGCAACCGAATCGTCGCCCACATGTCCTGCCCCACCATCGCTTCGCGGGCCGTCGCGGTCAGCGTGCCCCCGTAGAACTCGGCGACCTGCTCCAACGCAATCGTCCATAGTCGCTCCGAGTCGGTCAGCGTACCGTCCATGTCGAACAGCACCGCCTCCAGCGGGGACTGCGGCGATCGGCCCAAATTGGCAACCGGAACGTGCGGGGCGCTCGAGTCAGTGGCAACGACGAACTGTCGGGATGTGATCGTTACTCCTCGAGGTGGCATGAGCACTGGACCTGCCCGTGTGCGACACCGGTCCGGGCAGTCATCCCTGCAAGTGGGGCAGGACGCGGTCTCACCGTATCGTCCGGCCGACCATCGCGCGGACGACAGGGCACTCGTGCCCGGCCCGGCCTGGCAATCGATCGCCTTGCCGTTTCATCGACGTAGGGTGAGCTGCGTGAGCGAAGTGAACGACATCATGTCGGCCGAAGGGCAGGAGGGTGACCAGCCCAGCAGTGCGTCAGCGCCGCAGAACGAAGCGCTCCGGCCGGCCGAACTGCGCTCCCCGGTGATGATCGCCGCCTTCGAAGGTTGGAATGACGCAGGGGATGCCGCCACCTCGGCACTGGAGCAACTGGGACTGGCCTGGGACGCGGCGCCCTTGACGGAGCTGGATCCCGAGGGCTTCTACGACTTCCAGGTCAGCCGACCGACCGTCCGGCTCATCGACGGTGTCACCAGGACCATCGACTGGCCGACCACGCGATTGACCATGTGCCGGTTGCCGACTTCGCCCAACGACGTCATCCTCGTGCACGGCATCGAGCCCAACTTCCGGTGGAAGGCCTTCTGCACCGAACTACTGGACATCGCACTGGCCCAGAACGTCAGCACGGTGATCACCCTCGGGGCGTTGCTGGCCGACGTGCCGCATACCCGACCGGTGCAGGTGTCCGGCGCCGCGCACGATCAGCCCACCGCCGAACGGCTTGGCCTGACCAGCTCCCGCTACGAGGGTCCCACCGGCATTTCCGGGGTGTTCCAGGACGCGTGCGTGCAGGTCGGAATACCGGCGTTGTCGTTCTGGGCCTCTGTTCCCCACTATGTCTCCCAGGCGCCGTCCCCGAAGGCCACGCTGGCGCTGTTGCATCGGGTGGAGGAGATCCTGGATGTCGAGGTACCCCTCGGTGGGTTGCCGGAGCAGGCGGACGAGTGGGAGGTGGAGGTCTCCCAGATCGCGTCCGAGGACGAGGAGATCTCGGAGTACATCAAGGCGCTCGAGGAGCGGGACGAGGCCGATGAGCCGCTCAAACCGGCTTCCGGAGAATCCATCGCCGCCGAATTCGAGCGTTATCTGCGGCGACGCGGTCCGAAGCCGGGTGATACTCGACGGTGAACCGCGGGCTCGATTGGCTGTCGTTGTGCATCGCCGCCGCCCGCAGCACGATAGGGTGACGATGCGTTGTTCTCCAACCACGCACTGCTGTCAACCACGACGAGGGACAGGATGGTTTCGGCCGAATTCGACGCATCGCCGCAGCACCGGCCGGTTGCTGCCGCCCAAGAGTCTGCGGACGACCTGCTCCTGCGGGTGAGTGTCGGCGACAGGGCCGCCTTCACCGTGCTCTACGAGTCGTTCGGCGGCCGGGTCTACGGCTTGGCGCACCGCGTCGTCCGCGACGCCAGCCAGGCCGAAGAGGTCGCCCAGGAAATCTTTCTGGACATCTGGCGTCGGGCCTCCCGATTCGATCCGAGTCGAGGCTCCGCGACGTCATGGATCATGACGATCACCCATCGCCGCTCCGTCGACAGGGTCCGACAGTCGGAGGCTGCCAGGGTCCGGGACCAGAAAGCGAGCGTGGGCAGCTTTGATCGCGACGTCGATTCGGTCGCTGAAGCCGTGGTACACAATTCGGAGCTGACAGAGGTGCGCGACTGTCTGGACGACCTCACACCGCTGCAGCGAGAGTCCATTGTGTTGGCCTACTTCGGCGCTAACACCCAGCGTGAAGTCGGAGAGCTGTTGGGGGTTTCGCTGCCGTCGATCAAGACTCGACTGCGTGACGGCTTGATCAGACTCCGTGACTGCATGGGCGTCATCGTCTGAGCCGGCGCGGCCGCAGTCAGCAATCTCCCCGGGTACCGGTCCAGGACTTCGGTCAGTACAGCGGAATGCCAAGCAACGCATCGACGGCGGCCGCCACCGCTGGGCCGTCCAGGTCCGAATTGATTGCCCATTCGTCGATGGCAGCCAGTGCCGTCGGGGTGTCCAGATCGTTCGCGAGGGCAGCCCGGATCCGGGCGACGATGTGTTCGGCCGGCGCTCCGGTTCGAAGCGCCGCAGCGCGCCAGGCCGTAAGTCGCCCGGTCGCGACCTCCAACAGCGTTGCGTCCCAGAAGCGGTCGCGTCGGTAGTGCCCGGCGAACAGCGCCAACCGGATAGCCATCGGGTCGACGTCGTCGCGTCGGAGCTGCGAGACGAACACCAGATTGCCTCTCGACTTGGACATCTTCTCGCCGTCCAGGCCGATCATCCCGGCGTGCGTGTAGTGGTTCGCGAACTTCTCGCCACCGGCCAGAACCTCGGCATGCGCGGCCGAGCACTCATGGTGCGGGAAGATCAGGTCGCTGCCGCCCCCCTGAACGTCGATCGGCCCGCGCCCCGCGGCCGCGCCCAGCCGGTTGCCTGCGATGGCGGCGCACTCGATGTGCCAACCCGCCCGTCCGTCGCCGAGCGGCGAGGCCCAGGACGGCTCGCCGGGCCGGGCCATCCGCCACAGCAGTGGATCCAGTTCGTGCCTCTTACCCGGACGTTCTGGATCGCCGCCCCGCTCGGCGAAGAAGCGGTCCATGGTCGATCGGTCGTAATTCGACTCGTAGCCGAAGCGCCCCGACGAGGCGACGTCGAAGTACACGTCGGGGTATTCCTGGTCGTTCACTCGATATGCCGCGCCGGACTCGACCAATCGCCCGACGGCTGCCGCAACCTCGTCCATGGCCTCGACCGCACCGACGTAGTCGGCCGGGGGGACGACGCGCAACGCCGTCATGTCCTGACGGAACAGCTCGATCTGGTCGGCCGCGAGGTCCATCCAGTCGATGCCGTCGCGTTCGGCTCGTTCCAGCAGCGGGTCGTCGATGTCGGTGATGTTCTGGACGTAGTGGACCTGATGACCGGCGTCGAGCCAGCTGCGAAGGACCAGATCGAAGGTGAGGTACGTGGCGGCGTGTCCGAGGTGCGTCGAGTCGTACGGGGTGATGCCGCACACGTAGAGAGTGGCGACCGGACCGGGAGCGGTGGGCCGCACGGTGCCGGTCGACGAGTCGTACAGACTCAGGGTGGGGCCTTGGCCCGGCACGGACGGAACTAAGGGAAAGGGCCAGGCTCGCACTCGTTCACCCTAACGGTGCTCGGTGGCGCCGATGGACGATGCGGTGCTTCGGGAGCTGCCGGCCGACGCGGTCGCCGGGCGCGACGGATCACCAATTGACCTGGCCTGGTACCACATGCCGATTGGCCTGAACGGTCGCCCGTTGCCAGCTCGCCAGCGTAGTTCCTCGAATACCGTGCGGCGGAGAGGATTCCGGGAACATGAGATTGCCGCGATCGGGATGGTGCGGGAGATTGACGGCGTGACCCAGCTCGTGCGCCAGTACCGTTTCGTCATAGCTGTGTTCAGCGTTCCGGTCGAACAACGAGGCCTGGGTGATGACCCAGTCAACCGACATGCCCAGGGAGCACCCGGTGGTGGGGCCGGCAATTTTCCGCACGACGATGACGGTGATGGGAACGCCGACCAGCGTCGGCGGGCTCTGGGGCTGGTTCGGATCGACCAGGTGACGACGATAGAACTCGGTCCGCCCGAGGACGTCATCCAGCAGCAGTGCCTTGTTGGCGCGCGGGTCCAACGCGGCCGGCGGCGGCACCTCCGCAATGGTGCGTACCCCGACGACCCGGACCCGCACGCCCGCCTGCTGCCGCAGGATCCGATCGGCCGTGGCAAGTGCCGGCTGCACGGAAGCCGGCGTAGTCAGCGGTTCACCGTGCTCGTCACGAAGGATCAGGATTTGCACTCGCAGCACTCCGGCCGACCGTTGCCGGGCGCCCAGAGCATCCATGCCGGCTTCACCGAGCCGGGCAACACCACTGGCCAGATCCAGACCAAATCCGACCGTCGTTCGACCCAACGTCCTACCGACACCGAACAGCGGCGAGGTCAGTCGGCGCAGGCTCGGCGGCCTGCTTGCCGGACCGCCGGTGGCGCCTCTCACAGCGGCGGCCATGGAATGGGAGTGCGATTGCGCGGCGGCTTCGGATAGACGGGATGCATCACCAGCCGATCGATCCGCTTGACCAGTGCGTCGACCTCCCTGATCATCAGGTGGTCGGCCATCTCGGCCCGCAACTCCCCCGCCATGCCCTTGCTCAGGCGCCGAAGACCGTCCGCCACCGACTCGGGCAGTGGTGTGCCCGCCCAGCCCCAAAGAATGGTGCGGAGCTTGTCGTCGGTGTGGAAGCACAAGCCGTGATCCACCCCGAGAACCCGCCCGCCCATTGCCGACAGGATGTGAGAACCCTTGCGGTCGGCGTTGTTCACCACCAGGTCGAAGCCGGCCAGAACTTTGAGCCGGTCATCATCGGCATGGACGACCGCGATCTCCGAGCCGTCCTCGTCCACCGCACGCATGACGGGCAACCAGCCGTCCGGAACTCGTCTTGCAGGTACCAGGTCCACCACATCGGGCGTCGCGGGCGGCTGCTCGATCCACCGCTGCACCATTCCCGTGCCATACGGCCCTGATCGCATGATGGTGAGCGGAACGCAATCCCACCCGGCATATTCGGCGATCCGTCTGGCGGCGACCTCGCGGTCCGCAAGGGTGCCGTCGGGGAAGTCCCAGAGGGGTCGCTCGCCGCGGATCGGCTTGTAGACGCAGTCCAACTCGACGCCATCTGCCGTTGCGGTGGCCAGCAGCGTCAGATTGGACGCGTCGGTGAGTCGGCCCGTGATCTCGAGTTCGCCGTCGGTGAGCACCCGCCTGATGAGAATGTCGTCAAGCATCTCCGGGGTGCCGTCGGGCTCCGGCCCGTTACCGGGCTTCGCGTCAGGCGATGGCAACGCGGTGGTAGCCGTTCAGCCGCGGGCAGATGTGCCCTTCCGGATCGAGCGGGTTCGCGCAGAGCGGACACGGCGGCCGACCCGCCGAGACGACCAGTTCGGCCCGGCGCGCGAAGTCCCGGGCCTCGGCCAGGCTGAGGAACACGCGGAGCGCGTCGGGGCCATCCTCCCGATCCTCCAGCACGATGTCCTCGCCGACCTCCTCTTCGGTCAGAGCCAGCAACTCGACGATGACCTGCGACTCTTCACCGTCCCAGGCCAACCCCATGGTGCCTACCCTGAACTCCGCATCGACCGGCGTGGTCAGCGTGTCGCCGCCGAGGCCGTCCGATCCAGATGTCGGAGCGGAATCGCCGAGCGCGCCGGCCGGAACGTCGAATCGCTTGGCGACCTCGGTGATCAAGGAGCCAAGCCGATCGGCAAGGACCGCCACCTGCTGCTTCTCGCAGGCCACCGACAGGATCCGGCGACCGTCCGCCACCTGTACGAAGAATTCGCGTTCGCCTGGTTGGCCGATCGTTCCGGCGAGGAAGCGATCGGGGGAACGGAATACGTGAACCTGTCTCGTCATGTCACCTTCGAGCTTATGCCAACGCGCGACCGGTCAGGATTGCCGCGATTCACGAAAGAATCTCGAACGGTCCAGCTGTGCCCGCCGTCACTCTCATGCGCCGCCGCCCGGAACTGCGTCGGACTCCCCCGCGGCTTCCGGGTGTGGACGTTCCGGCTCTTGCGCAGCTTGCGTCGCCGGCGCGGGCGCCGGACGCAACGACCCCAATTCTCCGGAGTCGTTCACTCGTTCCACGAAAGGGCGGAGCGGCGTGTACCGCACCACCGACAACGACGCCGGAGCGACCACGATGCGCTGGAACCCGTCGAGGTGCAGACCGAGGGCGTCGGCGAGCACGGACTTGATCACGTCGCCATGGGAGCACACCAGCACCACCGCGTCAGGCCCGTACTGCGCCACCAGCTCTCGGATCGCGGCGACGGCACGAACGCCGACCGCGGCCAGACCTTCGCCGTTGGGAAAGAAGGCAGCCGAGGGATGTGCCTGCACGGTGCGCCACAGATCTTCGCCACCGAGGTCCTTCAGAGGCCGGCCGGTCCAATCGCCGTAGTCGACTTCGGCCAGTCGAGGTTCGATCCGGACGGTCAACCCGGTGGCCGCGGCCAGTGGCGCGACCGTTTGCTGGCAGCGTTCCATCGGCGAGCTGACCAATGCATCCAGCCGCACTCCGGACAACCGGGCGGCGACCGCCTCGGCCTGCTCGCGACCCGTTTCGTCCAGCAGAACCCCCGCTGATCGCCCGGCAAGGATTCCGGCCGTATTCGCGGTGGAACGACCGTGACGCAGCAGCACGACGGTGCTCATGCTCGAGCCGTAGGCAGGCTCGTGCGGGCGCCCGGATGCAGCCGGCTCACGTCAGATATCCGGCGGACAACGCGATGATCAGCGCCGCACCGACCAGCCAGCGATACCAGACGAAGGAAGTGATCTTGTGGCCGGAAACGAACTTCAACAGCCACGCGACTGCTGCGTATGCCACCACGAACGAGACCACCGTTGCGGCCACCGTCGGCACAGCGCCGACGACAACCCGCCCGCCGGCCGAACCGCCCTTGAGCGCGGTGGGGAGCTCGTAGGCGCCGGCTCCGATCAGGGCCGGAATTCCCAGCAGGAACGAAAGCCTGGTAGCAGCGACGCGGTCCAGCCCACGCATCAGCCCGACCGAGATGGTGGCGCCCGAACGCGAGACCCCTGGGATCAGGGCCAGGCACTGGGCGAAGCCGATCAGCAGCACATCGATCAGGTTCAGCTCCTTCTCGCCGCGATTCTGTTTGGCCACGGCCTCGGCGATCAGCATCACCACACCCCAGACGATGAGCGCGACGGCCACGATCCACAGGCTCCGTAGCTGGTTGGAGATGAAGTGGCGCAGGGCGAATCCCACGATCGCGATCGGCAACGAGCCAAAGATGACGAGCCAGGCCATTCGGTAGTCGGGGTCGCTGCGGTGCGCCTTGTTGAACAGCCCACGCACCCAGGCGAGCAGCAGTCTCGAGATGTCCGACCAGAAGTAGATGATCACCGCGGCGATGGCGCCCACCTGGATGACGGCGGTGAACGCGGTAACGGCCGGGTCGTCGATCGGATACCCGAGCATCTTCGCAACGATGGTCAGGTGCCCGGTCGACGACACCGGCAGGAATTCGGTGAGGCCCTCGACGATGCCGAGGATGACGGCCGAGAACAACGTCAGCGTCACGCGAGTACCCCGGCGGCAAGTGCGGCCGCGTGGACCGCTCGCAGCGCGTGCATTTGCGCATCCACATCCGGGTCGGCCGGTGAGACGTTCACGGTGGTGACTCCTTTTCGGGCCAGCGCACGCAGTCGCTGGACGATGCGGTCGACGTCGCCGAGCAGGCTCGTCCGCTCGAGAAAATCGAAGGGAACAGCCGCCGCGGCACCGACGTAATCCCGGGACAGGAATTTCTCCTGCACCTCGTCGGCCTCATGCTCGAATCCCATCGACGTGGCGATGCCATGGTAGAAATTCACCTTCTTGGAGCCCATGCCGCCGATGTAGAGCGCGGCGGAGGGCCGTACCAGCATGGCAGCTTGTTCCGGATCCGAGTGCAGTGCCAGCGCCATCTGCACCGAGATGTCGATGGCCGCCGGGTCTCGACCGGCGCGGGTGGCGGCGGAATGGATCCGGGCGATGTGCTCGCCGCCGGAGTCCGGATCGAAGAAGATCGCCAGCCAGCCGTCGGCGATCTCCCCGGTCAGCGAAAGATTCTTCGGTCCGACCGCCGCCAGGTACAGCGGCACCTGTGGCCGCACGGGCTGCAGCGACAGCACGAGCGACTTGCCGGGTCCGTCTGCCAGCGGGAGGGTGAAATGGTCGCCACCCGCGGTGACTCGGCGCCGGGCGATCGCCTGCCGCACGATCTGGACGTACTCCCTGGTCCGGCCGATCGGGTCGGAGAAGCGCACCCCGTGCCAGCCCTCCGAAACCTGCGGCCCGGAAACGCCCAGACCCAAGCGGAACCGGCCGCCCGAGAGCGCGTCGAGGGTGGCCGCCGTCATCGCCGTCATGGCAGGCGTGCGGCCGGGAATCTGCAGCACGGCAGAGCCAATCCCGATGCGCGAAGTGGTCGCCGCGATGGCGCCGAGGACTGTGGCTGCGTCGGATCCGTAGGCCTCGGCTGCCCAGACGACGTCGTATCCGATCTCGTCGGCGGCGGCCGCCAGCTGCAGGTTCTCCTGCAATCCTGCGGCCGAGGTCGCGTAGCCGAGGTTCAGTCCGAGGCGCATGGGCGTTGACGGTACCGGTCACCCCTTGTCACGTCACGGCACTGCTGTGGAGTCGTCGGCCGCTTTGCTCGACAGCGCCGGTCTACCCCGGCCGGCGTTCCCCGGAACTCGGCGCAGCGTTGCGGCTCTTCGTCCCCGTCGCCGGACGATAAGTTGACGGCTATGGATTCTCGGCGGGTCGGTCGCAGCGGGCTGGAGGTGTCCCGGCTCGGCCTTGGCACCATGACCTGGGGGCGGGACACCGACGCCGACGACGCCGCCGCCCAGTTGGAGTCGTTCGTAGGCGCCGGCGGAACGTTCATCGACACGTCGAACGTGTACGGCGACGGCGACGCCGAATCGATCATCGGAACCCTGGTGCCCGACGTCATTCCCCGCGCCGAAGTGGTGCTGGCGACGACGAGCGTCGGCGCCGGCGGCGGCAGAGGTCGTCTGCTGGCAACCCTGGACGGCTCGCTCCGACGGCTGAACACCGATCACGTCGATCTGTGGCAGGTTCACGGCTTCGACTCCTCGGTGCCCTTCGAGGAAACGTGTTCCGCCCTGGTTCGGGCGGTGGACAGTGGCCGGGCTTCGTACGTCGGACTGTCCGGATACACCGGCTGGCAGCTGGCGACCTTGGCGACCTGGCTGCGATCCGCCGGCTGCCCCGTGGTTTCGACGGAAGCGGAATATTCCCTGGTCGAGCGAGCCGCGGAGGAGTCGCTACTGCCGGCCGCGGCCCTGCACGGCATCGGGCTGCTGGCCTGGGCGCCGCTGGGTCGCGGCGTCCTCACCGGCAAATATCGTCACGGCACCCCCGCCGATTCCAGAGGCGCCTCGCCACATTTCACCCGATACGTCAACCGGCACCTCGGAGCGGACCCGGCCCGGATCGTCGAAGCCGTCGTCACCGCTGCCGAGGGCCTTGGCACCTCGCCGCTGGCCGTTGCGTTCGCCTGGGTTCGGGATCGTCGCGGCGTTGCCAGTGCCATAGTCGGCGCCAGGGACAACGCCCAGCTGCTCGGTTCGCTGGCAGCCGTCGACATCGTCCTGCCGGCCGAGATCCGTTCGGCGCTGGAGGATGTCAGCTCCGCAGAGCCCGCGAACGATCCGCAGTAATGACGTCTTCCCGAGTGTCGGATCTCCCCGAAACAGCTTCGCGCAGAACGCGTACCGAGCCCGCCGGCCCGGAAACCGGAGTCCTGTCGGAGTTCGCGGCGTCCGGCCTGTGGCCAGGAGTCGGGCAGGCGGTCGCGGACGCCCTGGTCGCGGCCGGTATCACCTCGGCGGCTCAGGTAACGGTCGCCGCACTGGCCGCCCTGCCGAAGATGACAGCGAAGCGCGCGGACCGGATCTATACCTCGTGGATTGGTGTGGGACACGCATTTTCCGTGGCCCAACTGCTCGTGCCGCAGGAGATCCCGGTCCGGTGGGTGGGGCGCCTTCTGGAAGCGCTCGGTGACGATGCGGCCGATCAGCTGTCGGCCGACCCGTGGCGGCTGCTGAGCTTGCCGGACGCCACGGTGGCGCAGGCGGACCGGGTGGCGTTTGCGCTCGACGCGCAGATGCAACGGTCGGATCCGCGCCGCGGACGCTCTCTGGTCGACTGGACGCTGGCTCGCTTCGCCCGCCAGGGCCACACCGCGGCCTCTATGTCGCAGGTAGCAGATGCCTTGCGCCCATTCGGCATCGACAGCGGCCCGGCAATCCGTTCGGCGATCGCCGCCGACCTCGTCGCGACCGTCGCCGGCCCCGCCGACGAGCCGTGGGTGGCCCGAAAGGTGTTGGCGCAGGCGGAGACCGATATTGCGCGCCAGCTGCAGCGGCTGACGAAAACGGCGCACTCGCTGGCCGGCGAGCGCGCCGTGAAGAACGTGGTCAAAGACCTGGACCAGGTGCAAGGTGGGGCGGTCGGACTGGCTGCCGAGAACGGCGTGTCGATCCTGACGGGCGGTCCGGGTACCGGGAAAAGCCGCACGATAGCCGCCGTGGTGGCGCTGTGCCGTCGGGTCAGCGTCGACATCGCCCTGGCCGCCCCGACCGGACGAGCGGCCAAGCGACTGGAGGAGCTGGCCGGATCCACTGCTACCACCATCCACCGACTGCTCGGGGCGCGCCGCGGAAACGGCTCGGTTGCAGCAGGTTTCGACCACGACGCCGACAATCCGATCGACGCGCAAATGGTGGTCGTCGACGAGGCTTCGATGCTCGATGTGGAGTTGGCCGCGGCACTGCTGTGCGCGCTCAAGGACGGCACGCACCTGGTGATCGTCGGCGATCCGGCCCAGCTGCCTTCGATCGGTCCGGGGCGAGTACTGGGCGACCTGATCGACAGCGGCGTCATCCCGGTGACCGAACTCGAGAAGCTGTACCGGCAGACGGAGGGCGGTGCCATCGCCCGGCTGGCCATGGCGGTGCGGGGCGGTGAGTTGGTGCAGGTCGCCGACGAGCACCGGGAGGTGGTCATCGTGCCGGCCCGAGGGTCCGAGGAAGGGGCGCGCCGAGTGGTGCAACTGGTCACCGACTCCATTCCACGGGTCTTCGGAACCACCGCTGACCAGCTGCAGGTGGTGACTCCTGTACATCGGGGACCGGCCGGGACGCAGGCGCTCAACAAGGCGCTCAAGGCCGTGCTGAACCCGGGTCGCGGCGCCGTGCGGGGGTTCGACAACGGGGACCGCGTCGTTGCTACCGCCAATCACCTCGATGCCGAACCGACGGGTTACGCCAACGGTGAGGTCGGTACCGTCGTCGCCACCGGGGACAAGTCCCTGCGAGTCGCCTTCACGACGGGCGAGTCGGAGATCTCCGGCAAGTCCCTGAACGACTTGCTGCACGGATGGGCCATCACGGTGCATCGCGCGCAGGGGTCCGAGTGGGAGGCGGTGGTCGTCGTACTGCCACCCGAGGCCGGATCCATGCTGTCCAGGCCTCTGGTGTACACCGCGCTGACCAGAGCCAGGAAGCACCTCTCGGTGATCCACGCGGCCGGCCCGATGCTGGCACGCGCGGTCCACCAGATCAGCGCGGAGCCCCGCCGCACCCGGTTGTGCCGGCTACTGGCTACAGCGCCGGTTTCGGGCTCGGATTCCACCGTGACCGACGGTCCGACGCTGGAGGATGATCGGTAGCGGGCGGGCCAGAGTTTCGATGGGTGCGCGCGGGTAACGCCGGCTGGTGACCCGGTGAGAAGTCCAGTTTCGTCCAGGAGGTGTTCGGCCATCGAAGCCAGTAGAGGACCACGCCGGCCGCGTTGGGCCAGCTATCCGACCGACGGCGAAGCGAACAGCGACTTCGAGTATCAGGGTTTGCGGATCGACCCGAACACCAGCAGATCGGCGGCGGCGACGATGCTCTCGCTTCGTGCCGAGTTCGCCGGCTGGGAACTCGATCGGGTGCTGCGGTTCGAGGACGGCAGTCGTCGGGTCTGGATGCGGCGGAAGCGAACATCTGGCCTGTTACCCGACCTGACGCCCTGACCGATGGCCGAGTCGACGGTGGGCAGCGGCCAGCTCAGCAACTGCGCAGCAAGCGCTGCAGGACCCGGGTACCGAACTGGAGCGCCTCGACCGGCACCCGTTCGTCGACGCCGTGGAACAGGGACGAGAAGTCGAGTTCGGCCGGCAGTTTCAGCGGCGAGAATCCGTAGCCGGCGATGCCCAGTCGGGCGAAGGCCTTGTTGTCCGTGCCGCCGGACAACATGTACGGCACCGGATGAGATCC
>JBPCPG010000090.1:0-6941 GCA_050999445.1 Nakamurella sp.
GCACCGGGGTGAGCCCGAGGTCACGCAGCTGGTGGATGGCCTCGGCGCTGGTGTCCTTGACGGCGCCGGCCACGATGAGAACGCCGCGGGCCGCCCCGTCCCAGCCCACCGCGACCGCGGTCTTGCCGTCGGCCTCGGCGGCGGCCTTCGCCGCCTCGAGGTCGGCGGAAAGGGTCTGGGACCAGTCGTCCAGCAGCCGGGTCCGCCCGACCAGCACGGCGTGGGTGGCACCCTCGACTGTCACGTTGCCCTGCACACCGAGGCCCTCGATGTTGGTGAAGTCTTCCACGGCTGGCAGGGGGCCGACCCGCTCCGTGGCACCCTTGGCAATGGCCTGGGCGATGGGATGCTCGGAGGCGTCCTCCAGTGCCCCGGCCAGCCGCAGCAGCTGGTCGGGGTCCTGTCCGGCAGCCGCGACGACGTCGAGCAGGGTCATCTTCCCGGTGGTGACGGTGCCGGTCTTGTCTAGCACGACGGTGTCGACCCGGCGGGTGGACTCCAGCACCTCGGGGCCCTTGATCAGGATGCCGAGCTGGGCGCCGCGGCCGGTGCCGACCATCAGCGCGGTCGGAGTGGCCAGCCCGAGCGCGCACGGGCAGGCGATGATCAGCACGGCGACCGCGGCGGTGAACGCGGCGGCCAGTCCGCCGCCGGCGCCGATCCAGAAGCCCAGCGTGGCCACCGCCAGTGCGATGACGATCGGGACGAAGATGCCCGACACGCGGTCGGCGAGGCGCTGGACCTGCGCCTTGCCGTTCTGGGCGTCCTCGACCAGGCGCGCCATCTGGGCCAGCTGGGTGTCCGACCCGATCCGGGTGGCGCGGACCAGGATGCGGCCGCCGGCGTTCACGGTGGCACCGACCACGGTGTCGCCGGCGGCGACCTCGACCGGCACCGATTCCCCGGTGAGCATGGAGGCGTCGACCGCGGAGGAGCCCTCGGAGATCACCCCATCGGTGGCGATCTTCTCCCCCGGACGGACCACGAACTCGTCGCCGACGCTGAGCCGGTCGACACCGATGCGTTCCTCGACCCCGCCGCGCAGGACGGAGACCTCCTTGGCGCCGAGCTGGAGCAGAGCCCGCAGGGCGGCGCCGGCCTGACGCTTGGAGCGGGCCTCGAAGTAGCGTCCGGCGAGGATGAACGTGGTGACCCCGGAGGCGGCCTCCAGGTAGATGTTGGCGCTGCCGTCGGCTCGGGCGATGGTCAACTCAAAGGCGTGGGTCATGCCGGGGACCCCTGCCGTGCCGAAGAACAACGCATAGAGCGACCAGCCGAGCGCGGCCAGGGTGCCCATCGAGATGAGGGTGTCCATGGTGGAGGTGCCGTGGCGCAGGTTGGTCCAGGCGGCCCGGTGGAAGGGGTAGGCCCCCCAGATCACGACCGGCGCGGCCAGCACCAGCGACAGCCACTGCCAGTAGGTGAACTGCAGGGCCGGGATCATCGCCATCGCGATCACCGGGACGGTGAGCACGGTCGAGACGAGCAGCCGCTGGCGCAGCGGGCGGACCGGATCGGGCTCCTCGATCTCTCCCTTCGCCACCTCGCCGGCGCCCGCCGGTCGCGGAGGGGTGGGCAGCTTGGCGGTGTAGCCGGCGGCCTCCACCGCGGTGACCAGGTCATCGCGGTCGACGCTGTCGAGGTAAGTGATCTTGGCCTTTTCGGTGGCGTAATTGACCGTCGCGGTGACGCCGTCCAGCTTGTTGAGGCGCTTTTCGATCCGCGCGGCGCACGACGCGCAGGTCATGCCGCCGATCGCGAGTTCAACCTGCCCTTCGCCGGCCTTGGCCGGTGTCGTGACACGAGTTGCGGGGTTCATCGGTTCTCCTCAAGAGTCTGCTGCTGCTCGGTGGCGGCGCCGGCCGCCTTACTCATCGACTCGGTCCGTGGCCGTCACTGCCGGTATGGCCGGAGGTTTGTGCGCCGGCGGGATCGGTCCCGGGCGCCGGGGTGCCGTCGGCGCGGACGGTGAACTCGGCGGTGCGCACGACGTCACCGTGCCGGAAGTCCAGGAACAGCCGGTAGACCCCGGCCGACGGAGCGGTGGCGAAGAAGGTGATGTCCGGCCCGGGCTGGGTGGCGCCGTCACCGGGTGTGCCGGCGGGGTGCACGTGCAGGTAGGCCAGGTCGCCGTCCCGGAGGGCGACGAGGTGGCCGTACGCGGCCAGGTAGGGCTGCAGGTCGGTCACCGGCTGCCCGTCGCGCGCCACCGACAGCCTGAGCTCGGACTCCTGGCCCGCGACGAGCCGCCCGGCGAGTGTGACGGAGTAGCCGTCGACCTGGGCGGTCCTCGACGGCGCAGGCAGGGGAGCGGGCCGATAGTCCCCGGCGACCGCGAGGTCGGCGCCCAGAACGATCGTCTTTCCGATGGCGTTGCCCTGCTGAGGCACGAAGTCGGCGAACACCCGCCACTCGCCAGCGGTCAGGTCGATCGGGACACTCCAGGTGCCGTCAGCGGCCAGCTCGGGGTGCACGTGCTGGAAGCCGGTGGTGTCGCGGCGTACCGCGATCAGGTGCAGGTACTTGTCATGGCTTTGCTGGTAGCCGGTCACCGGCTGCCCGTCCGCGCCGAGGACCCGGAACTTCAGCGCGACCCGGGCCGCGGCCGGTAGCGAGTCCTGTGCGAGGTCGAGGGTGTAGCCGCGGTCGGAGACCATCAGCCCTCCGGGCAGCTCCGCCACGGCCGGGGCGCTATCGGCAGCTGCGCCGTGTTCCATGCCGGGCATGCCGCCGTTGCCCACGGCCGGCGGCGCAGGGTTCCCGACGGCGGCGCCGAGGCCGAGGGCACCACCGAACGTCAGCACGATCGCACCGGCGAAGGCGGCGACCTTGACTGGGGTTCGCATCGGGTGTCTCACCTTCTGGTGGGTATCGCCGTCGGGATCACCAATGACACTGTTGGTCGGAACAACACTGTTGGTCGGAACGACACTGTTGGTCGGAACAGGGCCGGTTCGATCAGGATCGGACGAGGCGGGCGATGGCCTCGGAGGCCTCGCGAAGCTTGGCGTCCGCCTCGGAGCCGCCCTGAGCCGCAGCCTCCACCACACAGCCCGACAGGTGCTCGTCGAGCAGTTCCAGGGAGAACGACTGCAATGCGCGAGTGGCTGCGGACACCTGGGTGAGGATGTCGATGCAGTACTTGTCGTCCTCGACCATCCGCTGCAACCCCCGGACCTGACCCTCGATCCGGCGCAACCGTTTGAGATAGCTCTGCTTGTTCTCGCCGTAGCTGACCACGGTGTCTCCTCCACTACGAATTCGGTCCATCTCGTATCGATCCTACCATATACCCCCCGGGGGTTATTCCAGCACGCCGGCCCGGTTGACCCGGGCTGGCCGGCCGGCGCGCAGGTCAGTTGACGACGGCGTAACCGGCTTCCTCGACGGCGTCGGTCACTGCCTCGGAGGAGACCGTGTCGGTGCTGGTCACGGTCAGCCGTCCCTGCTCGACGTCCACGTTGACGTCGGTGACGCCGGGAATCTTGGTAACCTCTGCGGCCACTGCTCCGGCGCAGTGGTCGCACGTCATGCCCTTCACGGTGTAAGTACGGCTCGCCATGGCGGCGCGCTCCTTTCGGTTGACGAGTCGCCCAGGGTCCGAACGACGACCCCAGTATACCCCTTAGACGTATGTGGTACGCAGGACGATCACAGCGCCGGCCAGCGCCTGCAGAAATCTGTTGCCGCAGGCAGTGGCCACCGAGCCGCTGCTGAAGGCTGCCCGGGGGCTGGTGGACCGGTGCGCCAGCCCGCTCAGCAGGATCGCACCGATCACCGGTGGAGACGACGCCGATCGGCAGGTGCACACCCGCGGTGGATCCGAACAAGGCCCCGCAGCAAGACATCCGCGGATCACCGCCTGGCCCCGAGTGTGCAGCGAGGACGTGCTACTATGCGACATAGTAGAAGGTAGGCCACCCACCAGCAACCGGCGGGATACCGAAGACACCTGTCTATGCACTATAGAGGACTGTTCCCGTGCCACCGGAAATAACAGCGCAGCGACTGGCGTCAGCGATGCCTCTTGACCGGTACCAGTTGCGAGGGGTGCTCGGCGCCGATGTGCCGTCTGGCGTCCGACCGATCACCGCGGTGACCCACGATTCGCGGGCTGTGGGGCCGGACTCTGTGTTCGTCGCCATCAGGGGATTCACCTCCGATGGCGTCAAGTTCGTACCGGAGGCGCTCGCCCGCGGAGCGGTGCTCGTTGTCGCGGAGAGAGATCTTCCTGGGGTACCCACCGTCGTCGTGCCCGATGCCAGGGCGGCGCTCGCCCGGCTGGCGGTCGCGGTCGCCGGAGATCCGTCGCGGCAGGTGCTGGTCTACGGAGTCACCGGCACCAACGGCAAGACCACCAGCTCATACGTCCTTCATGCCATTCTGTCGGCGGCCGACGGCCCGGACACGGCCGGACTCATGACCACAACGGAGATAGTCGTCGGGCGCGAGAGACAGGATGCCGTGCGCACCACCGATGAGGCACCGAAGATTCAGAATAATTTGGCGAGGATGCGTGATACCGGTGTGCGGCACGTGGTCCTGGAAACCTCATCGCATGGGATTCACCTGCAACGTGTCGCCGGGACGCGTTACGCCGCAGCCCTTTTCACTAATCTGACACCGGATCACCTTGACCTGCACGGAACGATGGAGCACTACTACCGCACCAAACGCAGACTGTTCGAGTGGGCGCGAGGTCCGAAGCTGGCGAACCAGGATGATTCCTATGGTCGACGCCTTGCGGCTGAGGTTGGCGGGACGTTGACCTTCGGGGTGAGTGCGCGAGCCGACTATCGGATCAACGCCGAGCGAGCAGAACTCGGCGGGACCGCCTTCGAGTTGGCTACGCCCAGGCACGGCACTCTGACGGTTCGGACCCCACTGCTGGGGGACTACAACGTGCACAATGTCGCCGGCGCTGCAGCCCTCGCCCTGGAAATCGGAATTTCGCCGGCCACTGTGGTCGACGCGGTGGCGCAGATGGCTCAGGTGCCTGGGCGATTCGAGCGGATCCCGGCCGCGGTGGAGCGCGGCTTCGAAGTGGTGGTCGACTACGCGCATACCGATATCGGTCTTGCCGCGGTGCTCGAGGTAGCTCGCAAGGTGGCAGTTACCCACGGTCGAAACTCGAAGGTCATCTGCGTCTATGGCGCGACCGGCGATCGTGACAGGGCAAAGCGGCCATTGATGGGCGAGGTCGCCTCACGAATGGCAGACATCGGCATCATCACCACTGACGACGCGTACGCCGAAGATCCCAGGGCCATCGCCACCGAGGTGGCCGCCGGAGCAGACATGTCGTGCACGACTGTCGTCATCGATCGCCGGGAGGCCATCGCACAAGCCTTGCGCCAGGGCTGCCCCGGCGATGTCATCGTCGTTGCCGGCAAGGGGCACGAACGGATCCAGCATCTACCGTCCGGCGATGTCGACTTCCACGACGGCACCGTTATCGCCGAGCTACTGGGTGAGGCATCGAACTGAACAGGATGGTCACCTGGTCGAGGCCGCTGTCGATAAGTCTCTTGCCACCATGGACATCTCGTCGAATTCTGAACCGTATCCGGCTTGGTCAGTGCGGGCCAGGCCGCCGACCCGGACGATGGTACTACGAGTGGTATGAGATTTGTCGGGCGGCTCCGGGTCGGCTGGGTCTGGCTGCGGGATCATCCGGAACCACAGCCGGCGGCGTTTGATGGTGAGTGAGGTCATGAGGCCGGTGAGCAGGGTGATCGCGAAGGTCAGTGCGGCGAACTGGGCGGGGTCGTAGCTGGTTTGCAGTGACACCCAATCGGTGTAGCCGGTGAAGGTGATGGTGGTGCCGTCGTTCAGTGCGACCGAGTCGCCGAGGTACAGGTTGGCCCGTTTCTGCTTGACCAGTGCGCCGTTGTCGACCTGCTTCTGGTCGATGGCGAACACCGATTGGGGTACACCGGTTTCCATGCCCAGGTCGCCGCGGTAGATGTCGACGGCCAGGCCGGGTTTGTCGGCGGCGGGGAAGACGCTGGTCATGATGCCGCCGCGTTCGGCGGCGGTGGGAGCGAACAGGCCGGCGATCGCCAGCTGATGTTTGCGGATCTGGTCGGCGGGCACGCCCGGCGGGTCGGGCACCTTGATCGCGCCGGTGGACAGGAACATCCGGTCGCCAGTGGTGTTGACGAACGGGGCGCTCAGGTCACGGACATCGCCGTTGGGGTAGCTGATCTTCACTTTCGGTGTATAGCCGTGTCCGAGTAGGTACACTCGTTCACCGGAGATCCGCAGCGGGTGGTTGACCTGGAGTCTGGCCGGGTGCCAGCTGTCGGTGCCTGCCTGAGTGCCGGTCTGGTAGTCGATGTCGGTGGAGAACGCCAGCGGCAGCCCGGATTTGGCGTATTCGGCGTGGAAGCTGTTGATGCGCAGGCAGAACGGTGTCAGGTCGGTGCCGTCGACGGTCAGGCCGGGCCGGAAGTTGTCGTAGACCACCGGTGAGGTGGAGCAGAATGCTCCCTGCTCATCGCCCACGGTCTTAATGACGCTGCCCTCGTAGCCGAACAATTTGCCGACCGCGATCGCCACTAGCAGCCCGACCAGCGAGAAGTGGAAGATCAGGTTGCCGACCTCGCGCAGATACCCCTTCTCCGCGGAAATGGTGTGCACCCCGCCGGTTTCGGTCCGGCTGGCCACCCGCCAGCGCTTGCCGCGGAGGGTCTTCTCGACCCGGTCGGCGATCACCGCCGCAGATTCGTCATCGACGGTGTAGTCGGTGTGCAGCGGCAGCCGGGCCAGATTGCGTGGTGTGGCCACCGGCCGCGCTCCGAGCTGTTTGACGAAGTCGAAGCTCCTGGGCAGCAGGCAGCCGATCAGCGAGATGAACAGCAACAGGTAGATCGCCGAGTACCAGGGCGATGCGAAGACTTCGAAGAAGCCCAGCCGGTTCAGCCACGGCCCCCAGAACG
>JBPCPG010000393.1:0-5874 GCA_050999445.1 Nakamurella sp.
GACCGGCCAGTCGTGGGCCTGCGTCTGCACGTCCTCCGGCAGGGAAATCGTCGCGGCGCCGGTCTCGGCGGGATCGGTCAGCACCCGCATCGCGCCGAGCAGAGCGGCCGGCAACTGCTCCGGGCGCCAGACCCGGTCGAAGAACTTGGACAGCGGACGGAAGGCGTCGTTGACCGCGACGTCGTAGCCGTAGGGCTGTTCCAGCTCCTGCAGCACGGGCACGGCCACCCTGGTGGCGAAGATGTCGGCCGGCAGCAACAGCACCGGCAGGCGATTCACGGTCGCCAGGGCTGCACCGGTCAGCATGTTGGTCGAACCGGGGCCGACCGAGGCGGTCACCGCGAAGGTCTGCAGCCGGTCCTGCTGCCTGGCGAACCCGGTCGCGATGTGCACCATCGCCTGCTCGTTGCGGCCCTGGTGATAGGGCAACTCGCCCGGCTCGTCCAACTCCGCCTGCAACAGGGCCTGTCCGAGGCCGGCCACGTTGCCATGGCCGAAGATTCCGAAACAACCGGCGAAGAACTTGCGGCGCACGCCATCTCGCTCGCAATACTGCCGGCCCAGGAATTTGACCACCGCCTGCCCGACCGTCAGGCGCACCGTGCCGGCCGGACCGCTGATCTCCTCGGTCACGTTCGTTTTCCTTGTCCCTCACCGAGCGACGGGTAGAACGGGAGCCGTGGATCGATGTCCATGCCCTTCCAGGTATCGCGGATCGCACCGTGATCCGGATCATCGCTGATCAACCACGCCCGCTCCGCAGCCGGCCCCGCCATCACGTTCAGGTAGTACATGTCGGCGTTCGGTGCGGCCATGGCCGGTCCGTGCCAGCCATGTGGAATCAGCACCACGTCACCGTCCGACACCTCCTCCAGCACGTTGATCGGCCGCTCCGAAGTCCCGTAGACCCGTTGGTAGCCAATCGTTTTGCCGACCGGCCCGCCGACCTTCGAGCCTGCCGGTGGACCGAGGCCAATGGCGATCCGGAACCGGTAGTAGTAGATCTCCTCCAGCTCCGACTCCGAGGCCGAGGCCTGGTCGTGCTTGTGCGGTGGATAGGACGACCAATTGGCGGCGGGGGTGATCACCTCGCAGGCGATCAGCTTGTCGGTCTCGAAAGCAGCCGGCGTGGCGAAGTTGTTCACCTGTCGACTGCAGGCCCCGGCGCCGCGCAGCTCCACCGGGACGCCGGACGCCGGCCCGTACCGGAACGGCAAGCGCCTCGAGGTCCGGGCGCTGGGCAGCGCGAGAACGGCGCCGTCATCGCTCACCACCCTGACCTCGGAATCGATGGGGAGATAGGCGAAGTCGGTCACCGCGGAGAACACGTCCGGTCGTCCCCGCAGTTCCATGGTCGTGCCGTCCACCCGGACCCGGCAGCCACCGGACAGCGGCAATGCGATCATCTCGTTCTCGCCGGTATCGAAGGTGACCGGAGTACCGGCGGCGAGCGTCAGCACGCGGAGGCCGGAAAAGGTCCATCCCGCGGATTCCGGCGTCACGACGGAATCGAAGACGCCGTCGGACGTGGAACCGGCGGGCTCGTACAGGCCCGTCACCGGACCATCGATGCGGCGGTGTCGACCGCGCCGGCGACGTCGTCGTCTGCCGGGTAGAGCAAGGTGCGGCCCACTACCAACCCGCGGACCGACGGCAATCGGAGCGCGTTCCGCCAGGTTTCGAAGGTTTCCGCCGGCCTCGTCGAAGGATCACCGCCCAGCAACAGGGTCGGCAGGGTCGTCGAATCCATCACCCGCTCCATTTCCGCCACCACGGGCAGCTTCATCCAGGTGTACGCCGAAGTCCGGCCGAGCGCGCTGGTGATTGCCACCGACTTGAGAACGGCGTCCGGTGTCAGGTCGTTGTACACCCGGCCCTCGCGACGAACGGACCAGAACGGTTCGATCATCGCCATCAGCTCGAGTTCGGCCAGTTCGTTCACCGCCTGCGCCGCGGCCGTCAGCGTGGAGACCGTTCCGTGGTCGCCCAACGCGATGCGGGTCAACATCTTTCCGCCGTTCAGGCCCATCTCGGCGCAGCCCCGGGCGTCGTATCCGGTGAAGCGATCATCCAGCTCGAACGTGGCGCCCTGCAGGCCGCCGCGGTTCATGGAGCCGATGACCACCTTGCCCTCCAGTGCTCCGAGCAACAGCAGATCCTCCACGATGTCGGCGCAGGCCAACAGGCCGTCGACGCCCGGCCGGCTCAGCGCGACGACCAGCCGGTCTAGCAGGTCCACCCGAGATCCCATGGCCAGCGGGCGATTCCCCACTCCGAAAGCGCCGCGCGCGGGATGATCGGCCGCCACCAGCATCAGCCTGCCGTCCCCTCGATTGGTCGAGGACTTCTTTCTGGCCCTGGCAGCTCGGAGAACCGCACCCGGATCGTCGACCCGGAGGTCGGTGATCTCTGCCAGCCGGTCGCGAATCGGTCGGGAACCCATCGGACCCGAAAGGCCGATCCCGGTCTCAGGCACTGTCGACCTCGCGCAACAGGGTCTCGACCTCGGCCGTGGTCGGCATCGCACTGGAACATTCACGACGGCTCGCCACGATGGCACCGGCGGCGTTGGCGAACCGCAGAATGGTTTCCAGATCCCAGCCGGACAGCAAACCGTGGCAGAGGGCACCACCGAATCCGTCACCGGCGCCGAGCCCGTTCACCACCTTCACCGGCGTCGGAGGCACCTCCACCAGAACGTCCCTGGTCATACCGAGCACCCCGCGGGGGCCGAGCTTGACCACCGCCAGCTCGACCCCGGAATCCAGCAGCGCCTTCGCGGCAAGGACCGGTTCCGTTTCCCCGACGGCGATTTCGCACTCCTCAAGGTTCCCCACTGCCACGCTCACCTGGCTCAGCGCCTTCCGTACCTGGGCGCTCGCCTGCGCGGGGCTCTGCCAGAACATCGGTCGGTAATCCAGATCCAGAACTGTCAACGGTGCTCGCTGCCGCGTCTCCCAGGCTGCGAAATGCGCCGCTCGGCTCGGCTCCTCCGACAGACCGGTCACCGTCGACCAGTAGACGCCGGCATGCGCAATCGCCGGCAGATCCAGCTCAGCGGCTCGGATCTGCAGATCCGGGGCTGTCGGCAGGCGATAGAACAGCAACGGGAAATGATCCGGCGGGTACATCTCGCAGAAGGTGATCGGGGTGAGCAAACCCGGCACCTCGGACACGAACCTGTCGTCGACCCCGAAGTCTCGCAACGCCCGGTGCACGTATCTGGCGAAGGCATCGGGCCCGGTTCTGGTGATCACCGCACTGCGGCGGCCATGCCGTGCGGCGGCCACCGCCACGTTGGTCGCGCTGCCCCCGAGGTACTTTCCGAAAGTCTCCACATCCTCGAGGCCGACGTTGTCCTGCAGCGGATACAGGTCAACACCGACACGACCGATCGTCACCACGTCGAACCGGTTGGGGTCGAGCTGCTCGCCCACGTCGCTCCTCCACCACCGCTGCTGGTCGGGCATTGCAAGAACCTCGGTCGGACGTTTGTCAGCACATCCTGTCATATAACCTCGGTCCAGCCGGGTGGCGCAGACCAGTTCAGAGGAGGGAGCCCGATGAACCTGTTCGCAGGGCTGGATCGCTCGAGCCGGGTGCCGCTGTACTTCCAGGTCTCGCAGCAGCTCGAGTCCGCCATCACCTCCGGCCTACTGGGCCCGGGCGCACGTCTGGACAACGAGATCAGCCTCGCCGATCAGTTCGGACTGTCCCGTCCGACCATGAGACGGGCGATTCAGGAATTGGTCGACAAGGGCCTGCTCGTCCGCAGACGCGGCGTAGGAACCCAGGTGGTGCACGGACAGGTCACCAGGCCGGTGGAGCTGACCAGCCTGTTCGACGACCTGGTCCAAGCCCATCAGATGCCGACCACGAAGCTCCTGCTCAGCGAGATGGTGGCCGCATCGGAGGTCGTCGCGCGGTTCCTGGACGTTCCGGTCGGCACTCGGGTGCTCCGATTGCGGCGGCTACGGTGCGCCGACGGCGAGCCGTTGGCGATCCTGGAAAACTATCTGCCCGAGGATCTCGCCGATCTCGGCACGTCGGATCTGGAAGCCAGGGGGCTGTATCAGTTGATGCGGGCGAAGGGCGTGCACATCCGAGTCGCGAAGCAGCGCATCGGTGCTCGCGCCGGTACCGCCCAGGAGTGTTCGTTGTTGGGCGAACGCAAAGGCAGTCCGCTGCTGACGATGGACCGCGCCACGCACGACGACTCCGGTCGCCCGGTGGAGTGGGGCCACCACGTCTACCGGGCCGGCCGATATTCGTTCGAGGTCACGCTCGTCGACCATTGAGCCGACGCCGCTGCCCGCGACGGTTTTGGCCAGGCTCCGGCAACGAGTAGTCTTCGGGGGTTGCCTCGGCGAGGGTGGCGGCGTGTACCCGCAGGTATAAAGGGCCGCTGTCACCGTGATCGACGCGGTGGGTCTGTACTGACGATCCGCTCGTGTCGCTCTGCCGTGCCGCAGCGGCCGCCCGAGAAGTTCTCCAGACCATTTCTTCGCTAGGAGCATCACGTGTCCGAGGTCCGCCTTTCCGCCGAGTCCCGCAACGAGTTCGGCAAGGGCTTCGCCCGCCGGATTCGCGCCGCCGGAAACATTCCCGCCGTCCTCTACGGGCACGGTACGGATCCCCGTCACCTCACCCTTCCGGCCCGCGAGTTCTCGCATGCCATCAAGGGTGGCTCCAACACCATCCTGACCTTGGCACTGCCCGACGGTGACGAGCTGGCACTGGCCAAGTCCATCGTCCGGCACCCGCTGCGCGACTACTACGAGCACGTCGACCTGATCATCGTCCGGCGCGGCGAGCGGGTGACCGTTGACATCCCCGTCGTCGTGGTCGGCGACGCGCCGGTGGGTTCTCTGGTACTGACCGACGCCAACACCCTCTCGATCGAGGTCGAGGCCCTGCACATCCCGCAGTCGATCGAGGTCTCGCTCGAGGGCCTGTCGGTCGGGTCGCAGGTGCTCGCCTCGCAGGTTCCCCTTCCGGCCGGCGCGACGTTGGTCAGCGACCCGGACACGCTGGTCGTCGCGGTCTCCATGGCACCGACCACCGAGGACATGGACGCCGAAGGCGCCGGCGAGGCCGTCCCGCTCGAGGAAGAGGCGGAGCCGGAAGAGATCGTCGAAGACTGATCCTCCCGCTGACCTTCGCCATGGGCGCGTCCGGATTCCGGACGCGCCCATGGCGTCTGCGAAGGGGCCTGCCGGCGAGCCGGCGGCCGGCGGGACCGCGAGCAAGGGAGACGGCAGAAAGGAAACGCCGGTGACCTCGACCGAACACGAAGTGCCCGAGCAGGTATTGATCGTCGGGCTCGGTAACCCCGGCCCCTCGTATTCGGGCAACCGACACAACGTCGGCGCCATGGTCGCCGACCTCCTGGCGGCGCGGATCTCAGCCCGGTACAAATCGCACAAGGCCGGAGCCGACATCGCCGAGGGCCGGCTGGCCGGCGTACGCGCCGTGGTCGCGAAGCCCAGGTCCTACATGAACCTGTCCGGCGGCCCGACCGCCGGGCTGTCCCGGTTCTTCAAGGTCCCCGCCGCCGACATCATCGTGGTGCACGACGAACTCGACCTGCCGGCTTCGGTCGTCCGGGTCAAACAAGGGGGTGGCGAGGGCGGCCACAACGGGTTGAAGTCGATCTCCGCCGCGCTGGCAACGAAGGACTACCTGCGGGTTCGCTGCGGTATCGGCCGCCCGCCGGGCCGGATGGATCCGGCCGACTACGTGCTCCGCGACTTCTCGGCAGTCGAGCGCAAGGAGCTTCCGGTGGATCTGGAGAATGCCGCCGACGCGGTCGAGATGCTGATCCGGTACGGCCTGTCGGAAACGCAGAACCGGTTGCACTGACTGCTTTCGCGC
>JBPCPG010000006.1:0-14120 GCA_050999445.1 Nakamurella sp.
CGAACGGCCCGGCGTGGCGAAGACGTGCCGTCCGACCCTGCGGGTAGCGTCTGTCGCACAGGTGTTCGGGTTGAGGTGTGCGCTGGGCACGACTCCGGGCCGCCCCGGAAGGTGCGAATCGTGCGAGTGCTGGGCGTCGACCCGGGGTTGACCCGATGCGGTGTCGGCATCGTCGACGGTGGGCCGGGCAGGCAGCCGGTGCTCATCGAGGTGCTGGTGATCCGCACACCGTCCGACGACGACCTCGCCTATCGGCTTCTTGCCGTGGCCAGACGCGTCGAGGCGCTACTCGACGAGCACAAGCCTGACACGGTCGCGATCGAGCGCGTGTTCAGCCAGGCCAATGTCCGGACGGTGATGGGTACGGCGCAGGCGGCCGGCGTGGTGGCGCTCGCTGCGGCTCGACGTGGAATTCCGGTCGCCTGGCACACGCCCAGCGAGGTCAAGGCGGCTGTCTCGGGGAACGGCAACGCGGACAAGGCTCAGGTGACGATGATGGTCACCAGATTGCTGCGTCTGGACTCGGCCCCCAAACCCGCAGACGCTGCGGACGCGTTGGCGCTGGCCATCTGTCACCTCTGGCGATCCCCGATGCAGGCGCGCCTCGCTGCTGCACTGAACAAGCAGGCTCCGGGCACGTCGCAGGCTCCGGGCACGTCGCAGGTTCCGGGCACGTCGCTGGCTTCAGCCGGCCAGCAGGCTCACGGCGCCAGGCCTGCGGGGTCTGAGCCGTCGGCCCGGAAGGGAATGATGAGCCGATGATCGCTTCGGTCCGTGGCACTGTCACCGCCATCGCCCTCGACCACGCCGTTGTCGAGGTCGGTGGCGTCGGTCTGGCGATCAGGACCACACCGTCGACGCTCGCCGGGCTCAAGCGCGGCCAGCAGGCTCGGTTGTCCACCACCCTGGTGGTCCGGGAGGACTCGCTGACGCTGTTCGGATTTTCTTCGGACGAGGCCAAAGAGCTTTTCGAGCTGGTCCAGTCCGTTTCGGGCGTCGGGCCGAAGATCGCCTTGGCGCTGATCGCCGTGCTGGAACCGGAAGAGCTCCGGCGCGCACTTGCCTCGGGCGACTACGCCACCTTGACCAGGGCGCCCGGGATCGGCCGAAAAGGAGCCGAGCGGTTGGTGCTCGAGCTGCGCGACAAGGTCGGGATCGCCACCGGCTTTCCCACTGCCAACGGTGGGCCGGCCGCGATCGTCGCCTGGCGGCCGAAGTTGTCCGAAGCGCTTGTCGGCCTTGGCTTCACGGGAAAGCAGGCCGACGACGCCATCGCGACGCTGGCCACCGATGCGGACGACCCGGCGGTGTTGAACGGCGACGTCGGTCTGCTGTTGCGGCGGGCCCTGGGGCTGCTGGGAGGGCACCGGTGACGGTGGCCGACAACCCGGACGCTCCGGACTTCACCGTGGGGAGTGGCGCTATCCCGGAACCGGAGTTCGCGGAGAGCACCGGGAGTTCGCAAGACACCGGAAGGTCAGAACGCACCGGAGGTTCGGAACACACCGCAGGCGCCGCGAGTGCGGAGGGCCAGCTGGACCCGTCGCGACTGCCAGGAGACGCGGAGGTCGAGGCGTCGCTGCGACCACGCACGCTGTCCGAATTCGTCGGACAGGTCCGTGTTCGTGAGCAATTGGAGCTGGTGCTGTCCGCGGCGAAGCTTCGCGGCGCGGTACCGGATCACATCCTCCTGGCCGGGCCCCCCGGCCTTGGGAAGACGTCGTTGGCGATGATCATTGCGGCCGAACTCGGTGCGGCCATTCGGTTGACGTCAGGCCCGGCCCTGGAAAGGGCCGGTGATCTGGCCGCGATGCTCTCCAACCTGGTCGAGGGTGATGTGCTGTTCATCGACGAGATCCACCGCATCGCGCGGCCGGCCGAGGAGATGCTGTACCTGGCCATGGAGGATTTCCGGGTCGACGTGATGGTCGGAAAGGGACCGGGTGCGACGTCCATACCGCTGGAGATCGCACCGTTCACACTGGTGGGCGCCACGACCAGGTCGGGGCAACTCACCTCGCCACTGCGGGATCGGTTCGGGTTCACGGCGCACATGGAGTTCTACTCGCCAGCCGAGTTGCTCAAGGTCATCATCCGCAGTGCCGAAATTCTGGGAATCGCCTTGCCGCCGGACGCCGGCGCCGAGATCGCCAAACGTTCCCGCGGCACGCCGCGGATCGCCAACCGGCTGTTGCGGCGGGTTCGTGACTTCGCCGAGGTGCGGGCGGGTGGGGTGGCGAACCTGGCTGTGGCGCGAGCCGCGCTGAAGGTGTACGACGTCGACGAGCTGGGACTGGATCGACTCGACCGCGCCGTGCTGACGGCGTTGTGCAAGTCGTTCGGAGGGGGACCGGTCGGGCTGACGACGTTGGCCGTCGCGGTCGGCGAGGAGCCGACCACCGTCGAAGAGGTGTGCGAGCCGTTCCTCGTCCGGCTGGGTATGTTGGCTCGCACCCCGAGGGGCCGGATAGCGACTCCCCTCGCCTGGTCGCACCTTGGTCTTGACCCGCGATCCGGCGGTGCCTTCACGGGTGTCCTGTTCGACGACGACGAGTAATCACCCGAGGTCAGGCGCCGAGGTCAGCCACCAACTTCAGCCACCGTTCGGACAGCGTCGCTGCGCGCCGGGCGCTCGGAACGACCGGTATCCGGTAGCCTGAGGACGTCTGTCGCGGGCGTCAGCGGCGAATGGTCGGATCTCCGTCGTCGAGCACGGCGGGGGAGCGGCGCTCCTGGAACATCCGCCACCGGTGAGAAATCGCCACCGTGCGGACGGCGCCGGTCAGACGTCCGTTTCAGCTCGAACAAGTCGGTACTGCGGCCCCACTTTGCGCGGCACCTTTCGCCCGTCATCGTTCGACGAAGTTCTGGCAGCAGCCCACCGAGGCCGATGCCTTCCGCAATCTCTTGCAAGGAGAAGCATGCAGAATCTCGCGCTTCCGATCCTGATGTTCGGCGCAGTCGCCCTCATGATGGTGTTCGGATCCCGTAACAAGAAGAAGATGGCAACGAAGGCGGCTGCCTTGCAGGAGGCGATCGTTCCCGGTAGCCGGGTGATGACCACCTCCGGCCTGCACGCCACCGTCACGGCTGTCGACGACGAGACGATCGAGCTGGAGATCGCGGAGGGTGTCTACACCACGTGGATCAGGGCCGCTGTTCGAGAGGTTCTGCCGACCGGAACCGATGACGTGGCATACCCCGAGACCGAGTACGACGACGCCGACTACGCAGAGCTCTCCGGCCAGGAGATTCCGCCCATCCATGACGATCGCCCGTCGCTGGAGAAGCGCGCCAACGACGTCGGCTAGGCTATCCGCTTGCTCCGGTGCCCAACTGGTACCGGTCTAAACGTCTGGGCTCACTCGCTCGGATGCTCGGCCCCGGCGGCGCATGCTCCCCCCGGGGTCCGACGTACTTCAAGGAGATAGGCGCGACGTGGCAAGCCCTGTTGGTCAGTTCCGACCCTGGCGGTTGATCACCGCATTCGTTCTCGTGACGGCCGTTCTCTACGCGCTTGTCTTCTTCACCAAGGGCTCCAACAGCCCGAAGCTGGGCATCGATCTGCAAGGTGGCACGCAGGTCACCCTGACCGCCCAGACCGCGGATGGCAAAGATCCGTCGACGGCGTCGATGCAGCAGGCGCAGGAAATCATGACCAGGCGGGTCAACGGCTCTGGCTTCGCCGGCGTCCAGGTGCAGATCGACGGTGCCAATCATCTCGTCATCACCGTCCCCGGCAACAAGCCGCTCACCGGCCTCTACGGCAGCGCGAAGATGAACATCCGTCCGGACCTCACCAAGGGCCCGGACTACACGGCGCTGCGTGCCGCGGCCGCTTCGGCGTCCACTGCCACCGGCACGGCAGCAACCGGCACCGGCGCTACCCGCCCACCCGGAGCGGGATCGGTGGCGTCCGGCGCGGCAACTTCGGGCAGCAAGCCGGGAACAACCCGGTCGAGCGCCCCGGCATCCGGCGCAGCAGCCTCGAGCACGAAGCCGGCGCCGGCTCTGAACGGAAGCAGCGCCGCCACGGGTGCACCGACGACACTTGTTCCCACCTCACCTGTCACCACGTCGGTCTCCGGCCAGGGGCTCCGCGCCGTTGCCCGGGCTACCGTTTCCGCAGGCCAGAGTTCGACCGGTGCGACCAGTGCGGCCAAGGTGACGTCGGCGCCGACCCAGACGCCAGCTGCGGCGACGACGCCTTCGCCCGCGCTCATCGGGCCCGTCGTTCCGAGCGCATCCGCGAGTTCCCCGACGTCGGCTACCGGGTCCGCGAACGCTCCCGCGTCAGGTGCCGGGACCGTGTCCGGAACCGCCGCGTCGACAGCTGCGGCATCAGGAACCGCCACGTCCGCGCCATCGGTGAAGAAGTCGGCCTGGCCACTGCCCGGCAGCGACAAGGCCAATCCGAACCAGCCGGCCGCCGCGACCGCCGCGGCCTGGGCAGCCTGGGTCACCGCCGCTCGGACAGCGGTCCAGTCCGGTGGAATTAGCTGTGACGACATCAAACCGACCCAGGGCATAGATGTTTCCGGAAGGCCCCTGCTGGCCTGCGGGTCCGGCGTTGCCGGCCCGGATCCCAACCAGTGGTGCGCCGGTGAGATCACCACGAAATGTGTGGTGCTGACCGACACGACTCTGATTCCGGGAGATCAGATCGACAGCGCTGCGGCGGCCTTCGATCCGTCCGGCAGTGCCGGTTGGGTCATCAACGTCAAATTCGACTCGCAAGGCTTCGGGACCTGGTCCAGTTACACGTCCAAGAGCGAAAACCTCCATCAGCAGACGGCTTTCGTCCTGGATGGCGTCGTCATCTCGGATCCGCAGATCAACGGTCCGATCAACACGGTCACCACCCAGATCAGTGGCAATTTCACCCAGCAGACCGCAACCGACCTGTCCAACTCCCTGAATTTCGGCGCGCTGCCGCTGAGCTTCAAACCGGGCACCGCCACCAGCATCAGTGCGGAACTGGGCTTCCAGTACCTGCAGGCCGGGCTGATCGCCGGTGGTATCGGCCTGTTGCTGGTCGTGCTCTACTGCCTGCTCTACTACCGATTGCTCGGCCTGATCACCATCGGATCGCTGATCCTGTCCGGTGGGCTGGTCTACGCGATCATGGTGCTGCTCGGACGTTGGGTCGGCCTGAGTCTGGATCTGGCCGGCGTGGCCGGTCTGATCGTGGCGATCGGTATCACCGCCGATTCGTTCGTCATCTACTTCGAACGGTTGAAGGATGAGGTCCGGGAAGGACGCAGTTTCCGTTCGGCGGTTCCGCGCGGCTGGGAACGTGCGAAGCGGACCATCCTGTCGGCCGACGCGGTCTCGATCCTCTCGGCGGTCATCCTTTATCTGGTCGCGGTCGGTGACGTCAAGGGCTTCGCCTTCACGCTCGGGTTGTCGACAATCCTGGATCTGGTGGTCGTGTACCTGGTCACCCACCCGCTGGTAGCGCTCGCATCCGGCAGCAAGATCTTCAACTCGCCCCGGTTGTCAGGTCTCGGCGCAGTCGCCGTGGCCGGCGCTCGACAGCGAGCCGCGACGTCGCGACTGACCGCAAAGGAGGCCTGAGATGGCCACGAGCACCAGCGCCCAGGAAACCAGTACGCGTAGCGACCGCGCCGATGCGGTGCAGATGAGCAGGTCGGTGCACAGTGGCAGTTTCATCTCCCGGCTCACCACCGGGACCGGCGCCTTCGACCTCGTGGGCCGGCGGCGGTACTACTACATGTTCTCCACCCTGCTGGTGGTCGCCTCCATCCTGCTGATCCTGCTGCGCGGGTTCCACCTCGGCACCGCTTTTGCTGGTGGCACGACGTTCTCGTTCGAGCCGGGTGCCGGCGCCTCGCAGGTGTCACAGTCCGATGTCACCAGGGTGCTCGACCAGTCGATCGGGCAGGGCAACGTCAGCGCCGTGCAGACGCTTGGCGGCAAGACCGTCCAGGCAACGCTGAAGACGTTGAGCGAGACGCAGATCAATGCCGGTCGAGCCGCTCTGGCCAAAGCCTTCTCGCCGGCCGGCGGTGTGACAGGCGTTTCGGCGTCGGACGTCTCGTCCAGTTGGGGTCAACAAATTTCCAACCGCGCAATCCTGGCGGTGATCATCTTCCTGGTCGCGGTCGGACTGTTCATCTGGGTTCGTTACGAGAAACGGGTCGCGATCGGCGCCGTGCTGTCGACGCTGCACGACGTGCTGGTCACGGCGGGCATCTATTCACTGGCCGGATTCGAGGTGACACCGGCGACCGTGATCGGTCTGCTCACCATTCTCGGGTTCTCGCTCTATGACACCGTGGTGGTCTACGACAAAGTGCAGGAGAACAGCAAGGGTCTGACCTCCCTGCTGCGCCGCACCTATCCGGAATCGGCGAATCTGGCCATCAACCAGACGATCATGCGGTCGCTCAATACTTCGCTGATCGCCATGCTGCCCGTCGCGGGTCTGCTGGTGGCCGGTATCGCCGTGGTGGGCGGTGGAACACTCAAGGATCTCGCGCTGGTGCTGCTGGTCGGAATGTTGGTCGGCGCCTACTCGTCCCTGTTCGTCGCGGTACCGATCGCGGTCGACCTCAAGATCCGCGAGCCGGGAATCAAGAACCACACCGCCCGAGTACTGGCCAAGCGCAGGGCCGACGGCCTGATCGTCGATGCCGACGGGGATCCGGTCGGCCGCAAAACGCTGCCGGGTTCGGAGCCCGCCCGGTTCTCGTCGGGTGCGGTCACCTCGTCCCCGTCCGGGCTGAAAGCCGGAGCACCACCGAAGCCGGGCGTCAAACCCCGACGCCAGGGCCGCGCCGCTCCGAACGCGACGGTGGGCTCGAAGCGCCCACCGTCCGTCGGCAGCACTCCGCTGTCGGCATCCGGGCGGGGCACGTTCGACTCTGCCCTGTCCAACACTGGCATGGCCGGCTCTGCCCTGTCCGGCACTGGCACGTCCGACTCTGCCCTGTCCGACACTGGCATGGCCGGCCCTGCCCTGCCCGACACTGCCGTGTCCAGCTCTGCCCTGTCCGACACCGACGTGTCGGCGGTCGGGTCGGGACGCATCGGGTCGGACGCCGCAACGTCGACCACCGGTGCGACACCCACGACGAAGCCGTCCGCCCGACCGCCGCTGGCGGGCAGTACGCCGCAGCCCGTGGAATCGCCGCAGCTATCGCCGCCGGAGCCGACGTCCGCCTCCGTGGCGAAATCCGCCTCGAAGTCGGCAGCGGCCGGCAGAACTCGTCGACCGGCGGCCAAAGTTGCCCGACCGACAGGTAAGCGTGGCCGCTGACGCACCGCTCGCCGCTGACGCACCGCTTGCCGCGGACGACCGGCGCCTCGTGCGCGACGTCGTGGCGGCAGCCGCGTCGATCGATCGTCTCACCCGGGTGCAAGCGGACTTCCCCGTGCCGGGTGTGTTGTTCCGCGACCTGACCCCGGTGTTGGCCGACGCCGATGCGCTCCGGTCGATCGGAGCCGCCCTGGTCTCCGGTGTTCCACAGTTCGACGTCGTCGCCGGCCTGGAGTCACGGGGGTTTCTGCTGGCTACCGCCGCCGCGATGACGATGGGCACCGGGGTGCTTGCCATCCGGAAGCCGGGCAAGCTGCCAGGCGTCGTGTTGAGCGAGCGCTACACGCTGGAGTATGGAACTGCCGCCCTCGAGCTCAATCCGCAGGATGCGCCGCCTGGTATCAGAGTCCTCATCGTGGACGACGTTCTGGCCACCGGCGGAACGGCCGCGGCCGCGTGTCGCCTGCTACAGCGGTCCGGCGCCGTCGTTGTCGGCGTCTCGATAGCGGTGGAACTGTCGGCTCTGGGTGGCCGTGCTCGTCTGCAAGATGTGCCGGTTCTGGCCATCCGCGCGTACTGAGCCACCCGACCGAAGCGGGCCGCTGTCGAACGGCGTGCGCAGCCGGCATCGGCGTACCTACAGCGGCGGCCTATCGATTCGGCCGACTGTCACCGCAGGTAGCGAGGTCGAGTCGGAGGACGGCGTTATGCTCGGCTGAGACGCCGGGTCGAGGTCGGATCGTTCGGAAATTCGAACCTGGTGAAATTCGAGCCGGTCCGGTCGGGAGCGGGTCCAGTTCCGAGCAGGGTGAATCCAAGTCGGGGACGAGGCGTGCATGAGAAGTCCGGAGACGGCCGGCGAGGTCGACGCGCCCGCTGCTGCCGCGCCAGGTAGTGCCGCGGGCGCGCCCGACGACGGCGATCAGGCAGTGGGCGCGCTGGCCGCCGGCACGACGATGATGCCGCCCCACGCTGTCGATCCCACGGTTGACAACAGCTCCCGGGACACCGGGTTCGCCGTCCAGGCCGATCGGGTCGCCCTGTCCGAACCGGCGCCGGCCGGCATCACGACCGCAGTCGAACCGCCGGTGGCGGATTCGCTCCCGGTCGAGGCCGAGGTGGAGTCATCCGCCCCTGTGATGTCCGCGACCAGGCGCATGCGGTCGCGCCTGACCAGGCGGATGAGTGGCCAGCGGACACCGACCGCCGCGGGTCGCACCGTGCTCGAGCCGCTTTTCGCGGTGCACCGTGCCCTCCATCCGAAGGCGGATGTCAGGCTCCTCCAGCGCGCTTACGAGGTCGCCGAGAACGCCCATCGCGGCCAGTTTCGTAAGTCAGGAGATCCGTACATCACCCATCCATTGGCGGTGGCGACCATTCTCGCCGACCTCGGAATGGACACCACGACGTTGGTGGCGGCGCTGTTGCACGACACGGTGGAGGACACGCCGTACCGGCTGCAGGACGTCCGGGCCGAATTCAGCGAGGAGGTCGCCCACCTCGTCGACGGAGTCACGAAGCTGGACAAGGTCCACTTCGGCGATGCCGCCGAGGCGGAGACCATCCGAAAGATGATCATCGCCATGGCGCAGGATCCACGCGTGCTGGTGATCAAGCTCGCCGACCGCCTGCACAACATGAGGACGATGCGATTCCTGGCGCCGGACAAGCAGGCGCGCAAGGCGAAGGAGACTCTGGAGGTATTGGCCCCGCTGGCCCATCGCCTCGGCATGGCGACGATCAAGTGGGAGTTGGAGGATCTTGCGTTCGCGATCCTGCACTCCAAGCGATACGACGAGATCGTCCGGCTGGTCGCGGACCGCGCTCCGTCCCGCGACACCTATCTGGCGGCGGTGACCGCAGAGCTCAACAGCGAACTGACCGCGGCGAAGATCCCGGCAGAAGTGGTCGGCCGTGGTAAGCACTATTACTCGATCTATCAGAAAATGCAGGTCAGGGGAAGGGAGTTCGACGAGATCCACGACCTGGTCGCTGTCCGGATCCTTGTCGGAACCGTCCGGGAGTGTTACGCGGTGATGGGTGTGGTGCACGCGATGTGGGCGCCCATGCCCGGCCGGTTCAAGGACTACATCGCGCAGCCCCGGTACGGGGTCTACCAATCGCTGCACACGACGGTCATCGGCCCGCAGGGCAAGCCACTCGAGGTGCAGATCCGGACGCACGACATGCATCACACGGCCGAGTACGGCATTGCCTCGCACTGGCGTTACAAGGAAACCAGGGGAACCCACACCGGCAGCGGCGCTTCCGTCGATGAAATGGCCTGGATGCGGCAGCTGTTGGACTGGCAGCGGGAAGCCGGGGACGCCGGCGAATTCCTGGACAACCTGCGGTACGAAATTGCGTCGAACGATATTTTCGTCTTCACGCCGAAGGGGGATATCCAGACCCTTCCCGCGGGATCGACTCCGGTGGACTTCGCTTATTCCGTGCACACCCAGGTGGGAAACCGGTGTATCGGCGCAAAGGTCGACGGTCGATTGGTACCCCTGGAACGCACGCTCAACAATGGCCAGATCGTCGAGCTATTCACGTCGAAGGCAGCCGGTGCCGGACCCAGTCGCGACTGGCTGAACTTCGTCATCTCGTCGCGGGCGAAAACGAAGATCCGACAACATTTCGCGAAAGAACGCCGGGAAGAGGCGGTCGACCTGGGCAAGGAGGCGATCACCAAGGCAGCGCGGCGGGAAGGACTTCCGGTCCAACGGCTGATCTCGCACGACGCGCTCGCCGCCGCCGGCCACGACCTGGGTTTCAAGGACATCGCTGCCCTGTACGCGGCGGTCGGTGAGAATCATGTGTCGGCGAAAAACGTGGTGGCGAAAATTGTTTCGGTGCTCGGGGGGGCAGAGGAAGCGGGCGATGCGATCGCCGAGCGGTCGGTGCCCTCCGTCGGGCAGCGAGCGCGAACGACCGCCGATGTCGGGGTTCTGGTCAAGGGTATTTCCGATATCCAGCTCAAGCTCGCCCGTTGCTGCACACCGGTCCCCGGCGACGAAATTCTGGGCTTCATCACCAAAGGCGGCGCGGTCTCGGTGCACCGGGTGGACTGCACGAACGCAGACGCCCTCCGAGAAGAATCCGCGCGGCTGGTCGATGTGACCTGGGACCCGAACTCTGCCTCGATTTTCCTGGTGACGATTCAGGTCGAGGCATTGGATCGGCACCGGTTGTTGTCCGAGATCACCAGGACACTCGCCGACGAAAAGGTGAACATCCTGTCTGCCAATCTGTCGATGTCCAAGGACAGGATGGCGATCTCTCGGTTCTCGTTCGAAATGGCCGATCCGAAACATCTCGGGCACCTACTCCGCGCCGTGCGAGGCGTCGAAGGCGTTTACGACGTCTATCGAGTTACCAGCGCCTGAGCGCCGCCCATTCCCGACCACCGCTACTTCGAGGTCACCGGGCCGCTCGGCACCGAACCACGGCTACTTCGTCGACACCGGCGTGCTTGATGCCGGTCCGCTCGATGCGGGCGGCGCGACAGCGGATGAAGCCGTGCCGCCGGTAGCAGGACCGGTGGCAGCACCGGACGGCGCATTGGTGCCCGCGGGTGGTACGGGCGCACCACTGGCCGGCGCCGATGTGGCGTAGCTGCCCGTCGCGGTCACGGCTTCCCCGGGGACACCGATCGAATCGATGGTCGCCTTCGCGATGGGTTGGCCATCCTGGGAGTTGTTCTTGATGCCTTTGGATGCGATGTCCTCGATGACGGCCATGCCGGCATCGGACACCTTGCCGAACACCGTGTAGTTCGGCGCGAGCGTCGAGTCCTTGTAGACGATGAAGAATTGCGAGCCGTTCGTGTTCTGGGGGGTCGGGCCCGAACTGCCCGCTCCAGAGCCGTTCGCCATGGCAACGGTGCCCTTGGGATAGGTCTTGGTCTTGGTGAGCTCGTCGGCGAAGGTGTAACCGGGTCCACCGTTACCCTTCCCGCTCGGGTCGCCGCATTGCAGAATGTTCAACGCCGAATTGCCGGTCAGCCGCCAGCAGGGCGACGAGTCGTAGAAGCCCTGCGAAGCCAAGGACAGGAACGAGTTGACCGTGCACGGAGCTGCCGCACGGTCAAGAGCGACATCCACCTTCTGCCCGTTCATCGTGATGGTGGCCGTCACAGATCCGGTATTCGCCGGGGACAGATTAGCCGGCGCCTTGACCGGCTTCGCGGGCTTGCCCGACGTTGTGTACGTACACGGCGTCTTCGGCGCAGCGGCACTGGAAGCGGCCGTGCCGGAGGCTGCGGCTGTGTTGGTCGACCCAGTTGCGTTCGTGTTGCCGCGGGTCGTGAAGAACCAGATCCCACCGCCGATCACCAGCACCGCTCCGATCACGCCGATCACCGTCAAACGTTGGCGGCGTCCGCGTTCGTGTTCCTGGCGGCGGACGAGTTGACGCTCGAGCTTCCGTTTGGCCGCTTCGCGTCGCTGCTCGTTGCTTGGCACTGTCGTCCTCCTGCGTTTCACCGTGAGCCGGTCGGTACTAGGAAAAAGAGGCCCCGGCGGGTGAGTCTAGGTGACGCGATGGCACGCCTCGGGCGAGGCGAATGGGAAGGACCTGTGTGAAGAGCCGAAACTGCACGGAAGGCCGGGCACGGGGGACGCGCGGGAGCAGCAAGAAACCCAATTGCGCGGCCGCGTTAGGGTGGCCCGGTGTTGATCGCAGGGTTCCCGGCCGGGTCGTTCCAGGCAAATTGCTACCTGATCGGCGCCGAACCCGGCGGCGAGGCCCTCGTGGTCGACCCTGGGCAAGATGCCTGGGAACACCTGAGCAAGGTGCTGGACGAGCACCGCCTGCGCCCGGCCGCTGTGCTGCTGACCCACGGTCATCTGGATCACACCGCCTCGGCTGCCCGGGTCTGCGATCAGTTCGGAATTCCGGCGTATTTGCACAGCGCTGACGACTACATGCTCGACGACCCAATGGCGAGCCTGACCCCGCAGCTCCGCGGTGCGCTGCGCGGTCTCGACCTGTCCGGCCTGCGACCCACAGAGGTGCGATCGTTGACCGGCGGAACGGAGTTGCAGCTGGCCGGCCTGACCATCGGAGTCGAATCGACGCCTGGTCATACCGGCGGTTCGGTCGTGTACCGGTTGCCCGGCGAAGAGGGTCGTCCGGAGGTGTTGCTGACCGGCGACACACTGTTTGCCGGTTCGGTGGGGCGAACCGACCTGCCGGGCGGCTCGGCCGACGAACTGCTGGCTTCCATCGCCCGGCGGTTCCTGACCCGGGCGGACGACGCGGTGGTCCTACCCGGCCATGGCGCCGCGAGCACGATCGGAGCCGAACGCCGCGGTAACCCCTTCCTGACGGGTCTGGTCCCGAGCCCGAACTGAACGCAGGTGAACCTTCGATCCGCACCTGCTCTGACGAACTACCCGCGGTGGCACGCCACCGCAGAGACGACGGATGACACCGATGGCCGCTCACACCACGATCAATGCCCCCAAGGGGGTTCCCGACTACGTGCCGCCCCTGTCCAGGACCTTCGCCGCGGTGCGGGATCTGCTCGTGACGGCAGCCGATCGGGCCGGTTATGCACCGATCGAGCTGCCCGTCTTCGAGGACACCGCGCTGTTCACCCGAGGGGTGGGGGAGTCGACGGATGTCGTCAGCAAGGAGATGTACACCTTCACCGATCGCGGCGATCGCTCGGTGACCCTGCGGCCCGAAGGTACGGCGGGTGTCATGCGTGCGGTGATCGAGCATGGCCTCGATCGTGGTCCGTTACCGGTCAAGGTGTGCTATTCCGGGCCGTTCTTCCGGTATGAGCGGCCGCAGGCGGGCCGGTACCGGCAACTGCAGCAGGTCGGCATCGAGGCCATCGGGTCGGATGATCCCGCTCTGGACGCGGAGGTCATCGCCGTGGGTCACGAGGCGTTCCGGTCCGTGGGACTCACGGGCTACCGGCTGGAGCTGACGTCGCTGGGTGACGCCGCCGATCGGCCCGCCTATCGCGAGAAGCTACAGAAGTTCCTCGCCGGCCTGCCGCTGGACGAGGCGACGCGCGAGCGCGCCAGGCTCAATCCGCTGCGGGTGCTGGATGACAAGCGGCCGGATGTGCAGGCGCTGCTGACCGATGCGCCGCTGATGCTGGACAACCTGTCGGCGCAGTCTTCCGAGCACTTCACAGAGGTGCTGGCGATTCTCGACCGGCTCGACGTGCCCTATCTGATCAACCCCCGCATGGTCCGCGGACTGGACTACTACACCCGGACCACGTTCGAATTCGTGCACCCGGGCCTGGGTGCGCAGTCAGGGATGGGCGGCGGCGGTCGTTACGACGGACTGATGGCCGAGCTCGGCGGACAACCGTTGTCCGGCATCGGGTTCGGACTCGGAGTGGATCGCACCTTACTGGCTGCCGGAGTGGAGGGCACAGCGGTCGGAGATCAGTCCAGGTGCGATGTGTACGGTGTGCCGATGGGCGCCGCTGCTTCCCGGGAACTCGCAGTGATCTGCGGCCGCCTGCGGGCTGCCGGCGTTCGGGTCGACCGTTCGTACGGCGGGCGCGGACTCAAGGCCGCGATGAAGTCGGCGGATGCCTCCGGAGCCCGGGTGGCGCTGGTTCTCGGGGACCGGGATCTGGCGCAGGGAACGGTCATGGTCAAGAACCTTCTCACCGGTGACCAGCAGGCCGTGGCGCTGACGGAGGTCGCGACGGCTGTGCGGGCGGTTCTGCGGCCGGTCCCCGACTGACGGTTGACCAGGAATCAAACATATGTTCGAATGAGCACATGCGGTGGAGCAGCCAGGTGATCAGTACCGAGGACGGAACGGCCCTGCCGGGATTGGGTGGGCTCGCCGGGCTGGTCCG